>NZ_JAVIIR010000011.1:0-244063 GCF_033977325.1 Mesorhizobium vachelliae | reverse complement strand
GACGAGGGCGTGGAGGACTGCATCTGCGTGGTGAGCCAATCCCAAGCCCCCTCGAACGGAGTATGCGGAGCTGAGGAAAACTCTTGAAACGAGCTGGCCTGCTGGGCGCCTGCGAAGGCCGAGGACGAGCTAGGCTGCGCAAGGTCTTTTTGAATGAGGTCTCGCAGCTGGTTCCAAGACGGGTCGGCTGGAGGCAGGGGGAAAGGCGACAAGGAAGCGGTTTGCGCCGCCGCTTTGTGTGCGCGGCCTTCATCCTGGCGCCAACCCGCCTGCCCGTTGGCGGCCAAGTGCAGGACCTCGTTTGCTGCGGACATCTGTCGAAATCTCTGAAAGAAGCTCCACGCGCTGCGGAACCCACGTGATTCGTTCTTCTTGTACTCTTCAACCGCACGGTTCAGCACCGCAGGTTCAATCCGGGCAACACCCTTACCAAAGTTCTCAGTGAGCCAATCATTGAAACGCAGCAAAACAGGTCGATAATTCCTAATCGTTCTCCCGTAATATCCTTTACTGGCGGCTTCGTTACAGGCAGCCTCAATCACTCTGGTGTCTTCGGTGACAGGACGATGGTCTTTGGTGACAGGACGATGGTCTTTAACTGTCACCCGCTGTTCGGCCTTGGTCTGCCGGAGCCTTCTCAACGCTGGTGTTATACGCCAGGCCTCGCGGCCCGCATAGGCTTTCGCCAGCGCGTCCAACTCCGGACTTTCAAGCCGGTCGGCGATTTGCGTCCGGTGGTTCTGCGCAAGCCATTTGCTGAACTTACGCAGCGCCACGATGTCGGTCTTCACCGTGTGTGAGTTTATTTTGTCGGCGGTAGCTTTTGCCTCGTAGGTGGCAAAGAGTTCCTCATCGTCCCTGCTACTAGGTTTCCGAGCGACGGTCATCCGCTCTCCGGCAGATGCTTGCCGGATTCTAATCAACGCAAGGTTGATGTGACGGAGTAGTATGGGATCGCTGCCCGCGAAGTCCCTAGCCAGGCTGTCCAATTGCCGATCCTGAATCCTGCCACTGATTTGGCTCTGGTGGTTCTTTGCAAGCCATGCGCTGAACTTACGCAGCGCCGCTAAGTCGGTCTTCACCGCGGTTACGTTGCCGGCTGTGGCCTTTGTGTGGTAGTCGGCGAAGACCTCGTCATCCTGCGTGACCGGTCGAGCGCCCCGAGCAACGGTCACCCGCTTTCCGGCAGATGCTTGCCGGAGTCTGGTCAACGCAAAGTTGATTTGACGCAGTAGTAGGGGATCGTTGCCCGCGTAGTCCCTAGCCAGGCTGTCCAATTGCTGATCCTGTATCCTGCCGCGGATTTGGCTCTGGTGGTTCTTTGCAAGCCATGCGCTGAACTTACGCAGCGTCGCCAAGTCGGTCTTCACCGTGGTTTCGCTCACTTTGTCGGTTGTGGCTTTTGTGTGGTAGTCAGCGAAGACCTCGTCATCCTCCGTGCTAGGTCGATTCCGGCCAACTATCACCTGCCCTTCGGCCTGGGCCTGTCGGAGCCTGCCCAATGCTGAGTTGATTTGACCAAGTAATTTGGTATCGCCGGCCGCGCAGAGCTTCACTAGGCTGTCCAGTTGCCGATCGTGAATCCGGCCGGCGATTTGGCTCTGGTGGTCCTTGGCAAGGCGCACACTGAACTTCCGCAACGCCGCTATGTCTTTCGAAATCCTGTTCTGGCTGATTCGATTTCCCTTGGCCGTAGCCAGCCTGCGGTACGTGTTAAAAAGCAGCTCGTCTGGGTGGCGGCGTTCTCGCTTACGCAGCAGTGCAGTTCGCTGCAGGAGGACAGCTTGGTAGCGCGCCTCGGTCGGCTCTGTGGGAGGTGCGCTGATTGGACCGCCCGGTTGATTGGCCGGAGGCTGCCCTAAACCTGCCCGGGGAGCGCGAGGTAGGGGGGTGTGGGGAGCGCTTCTCAAAGGGACGCCTGGGAGGTTGACCGGCGGTGGCAGGGAAGCCAAATCTTGCAGGCAAGCGCCTCCAATCGCTGGGTCGCTTGCAGATACCGACACAGCATGGCCGCCGAACTGCGGAAGCTCCTCCTGATCGACGTTTGGGGTAGGCGAGTTGGTCACGCTATCAATTCCCTGCCAAAACTTCGCCGAAGCGAAACTTTCAGCCGGTAAGCGGGCACCGCGATCGGCGGCTGCAAGAATCTCGTCGTGGTAGACACTTGGCGCAGGCGAGTGGGGCGGTGGACCCGGGGTTGGATTGACCGGCCGAGGCACGCTTCCTTGTAGCTCGTTCAGTCGCTGCTCAAAACTCCTCTGCTCGACCTGGTGCTGTTGCAACCCTGCTTCATCTCTTCGGGCGGGATCTGAGGCGGGGGACGCACCGATATTGTCGAAGAGATCCATCCTACTTCCTTTGCAGTTCCGAGCACTTCAAGCGGTTCTATCTCTACGGTGCTTGGCTTTCGACAATCTGACGGAGGCAGCAATGCAATGGAAGCCATCGTCATTCGGGCGCACGAGTTTTGAGATGGACCGTGGTGGGACTTTTCATGAAACGAGAGGAGTCAATTTCTCATTTCGCCCGACACCTCCGGTTCGATCGGAGACATTTGCGCATGTTGGTTTTGGAGACAATTGCAAGATGCGCCGGCTGCCGCTGGCCCACGGAGGTCGATCGGTCGATCATGGCGACCTGCCGACGGCAGCTACGCCAGGAACCAGCGCTGTGCAATTTGTACCGCAACTGTCTCGGCCTCTGCCCAGAGTACCGCGTTCCGTAACGGCTCGCCATCTCTGCATAGGTTCTGTTGAGACCGGGGTCGCAGTGCCCTGAGAGGCATAATATAACCAGGGACCAGGAACTTCGGCACGCCACCCAGAAGAGGTTCGTGTGCACGCCGATCCGGTCGGGCAGGCTCTCGCTCGGGCAACGGTTCGGAAGACAGTGTAGTTTGAGGCGTCCATCGCTGCCACGAGCAGCGAGAGGCGGTGGCGCGGTGGAGCTTGAGGTGACCGAGCATGCGCTCGATCCGGTTACACTGTTTGGCCGGATCGATTTTTCCGCAGGTAGACAGGTGATCAGAAAGCAGCGAATGGCGCCTGTCAACACACACGCAAGGCAAGTGGCACATGACTTGTGACGGCGGACCGAGCGCGCTGAGTAGTAAAGGTAGTCCCGATGGTAGCGAACATTGCGATAATTCTCCAAAACATGCGAGGTCGGCCGGACACATAGACGGTTCTGGATTGCCCATGGCCCATAGCGGCACAGTAGCCTGCGCAATAACAGAAACCGATTTTGTATACTCGTCTAGACTAACCCAGCGGCATGGAGTGCTCTAGCAACTGGCTCGAAATACTGCATAGGAACAGGTTTTCCTAACTTGGTTGTTTGGATGAGCTGACGCGCTAGGCCATCATCGTCGACAATACTTAGACGTAGCGCCTGCGCCGCTCCGAAGATAGGTGAAACGGCCTCGCCCTCGCCGCGGCAAACCAAGACCGGCACCCCAGTCTCGCCCCTCACGTAACGCAGACCGACCAATATCGCCCGCCCTCTCAAGATCAATGTGGCGTGATGCACGCCAAGCGGAGGTTCGCTAGCCATCTCTTGACGTAGGCGACGTTGTTCATGCTTCAACTCTGGCGTACCTTCTTGTTCCTTCCTTTCGCGCTTGACCTCGGTCTCAGTCATTCGCATGTCGCGCAAAAACAACCAGCGTTGGAGCAGGAGATCGATCAAGCCGCCGACCAGAAGTGCACCGGCACCAATCCCGACCAGCAGTTTCACCTCCGTAAAGACGAAGCCGAGGCACGAAATGCCGCAGACCGGCAGATAGACCATCGTTTTCCACATGCCCAGAATAGAAAAAAGAAAGATAGCGCCGAGGACTAATAGCTTCACCAGCGCCTTGCCAAGGTCGGTTAAGGAGCGCACCGTCACGATGCGCTTCAGTCCCTGAAAAGGATTGATTTTTTCAAACTTGGGCGCCATCGGCTCGAACGAGAAGAGTAGTCCACCGTTAGAGATGAACGCGGCCGAGACCGCCGCGGCGGCTACAGTTCCAAGCAGCGGGCCGACTGTCGTCACGGTGAGTTCGGTCAAGAGAATTAGCGCTTGCCCGACAGCGATATTGAAAGGCAGATCCTGCAGCTTGTCGGTCAATAATACCGCTTCGATGCATTTGTCTTCGATCGCGCTAGCTCTTAACCACAGATAGCCGAGACCGGCGCAGGTGCCGACGGCGCGGACGAAATCGGTGTTGCGCGCAATCTGCCCCTTCTTGCGTGCTTCGCTTAGCTTCTTGTGAGTGCCCGGGTGTTTCTTCTCTTCGCTCGTGCTCATTTCAGCATCTTTTCGAACGCCTCGAGCCCGCCTTTGGCCTGTGCGATATCTGACGCCATGGCGTCGATGAGATACGCAGTGTACGTGACCATAATGATCGGAAAGCCGATATTTTTGATTGTCGGGGAAAGACGGTTCGACTTGAGTTGCGGGGCAAAGCGGGTAAGGATCATTATCGAAATGTCAACTAGCAACAGAAAGGCCACGACAGGCCCGGAGACTAGTAAACTCGTCACCATAATCCGGTCGAGGAGGGCGATTAATTCCATTGCCCCTTGTGAGGTCAGCGTGGGGTAAAATTGATATACGGGCCAGATCGAGTAGCTGCCATAAAGGCCGCCGATCATGATCTCCAGACCTTCCGATGCGACGAAGATCGTGATCGCTGTGATTCCGAGAAAAAGTCCCATCGCGGATGCCTGAGTGTTCGTCGCGGGGTCTACCGGACCGACTTGGCTGGTGATGCCGCGCTGGGTGTCGACAAGCTCACCGGCCGCCTGGAGGCTCCATATCGGGATTCCGAGCGGAATCCCAAGTAGCAGCCCGACAAAAATCTCCTTCAAACCGAGCAGTGTCACTTGGATGAAACGGGTATCAGTATCGAGCAGCTGTAACCCGTCTCTGATGGGTGCCAAGCACGGTAGCCCGAACGCGACAGCAAGGCATGTTCTGATCAGCCCGCCAATTTGAGACCGCGTAAATACTGGCAGGACCAGCATAATGCCGACAGCGCGAGCCGCAGCAAGACCGGCGGCGATGATGAGTTCGATGGCCGCATGGATGAGCATTTGGGCGTCGGTGGGTGACCAACCAGACATCATGAAGGCTAGTAACTCGGTATAATCGCGGGAAACTGGGAGAACACGTAATCGGCTTGCTCGATGAGCGGAGCGCTTAGCACAGGAGCAAACAGAACAATGATCGCAACAACGACCAATAGTTTCACTGTCAGGTGCAAGGTTTCGTCCTGAATCTGTGTTGCCGCCTGGATAATGCCGATGCCCAGGCCGACAACCACAGCGGCAATGAGTGGCGGCAGAACCCAAATCATGAAAACGATTAAGGTTTGGCTCATTTGGGCTACAATGCTGGCCTCATCCATGCTCAACCTCCCGGTGTTGTATAACTCAACACAAGCCCGTGCATTAGTCGGGACCAACCATCAATAGTAACAAATAGAAATAGTTTGAAAGGGACAGCTATCATTGTGGGTGATACCATTGACATGCCCATCGCCATCAAAATCGTGGTTACGATGAGATCGATGCAGATAAACGGAAGATAAAGAAGAAAGCCAATTTCGAAGGCACGCTTGAGTTCTGAAATTAGAAAGGATGGTACGAGAATGGCGAAATCATCAGGTGTCGTCCTGGCGCGCATTTCCTCTGGCCAGACTTGTTTGGTCGACGATAGGAAAAATCGACGCTGCTCTTCGCTTGTGAACTTCTTGAGATAGCCACGCAAAGGCTCTCGTCCCTCTTCAGCAGCGGTAACCCAATCGTCGAAGGTCTGATAGTGGAGTTTCGGGTCCGTGACGCGCGCATAGGTCTGCTCGATAACAGGCGCGCTAACGAAAACGGTGAGAATTAATGCCGTCGCGTAAAGAACTATATTGGGGGGTATCGTCTGCGTCCCGAGCGCGTTGCGGACGAGGAAGAGAACCACAGATATCTTTATAAAGGCGGTGGTTGTGACGACTGTGAGCAGCAGCAGACCCAGCCCAGCCGTAACCGCAAGAAGCGCCAGAATCCCGGGTTGGATCTCACTCATTGCATGCCAACCCGCCACGTAGCCTGATGCCAAGCTCGTCGCCGATGCGCACGATGTCGCCACGGCCGATACGCCGGCCGTTGGCAACTATATCGATCGGACCGTCGACCGGCCGACCAAGTTCGAAGATATGCCCTTCGCCGGCACTCCTCAGTTCCCCTAGCGGCATCAGCCAGCGGCCGCATTCAAAAACCAGAGTGATTTCGATATCGTCGAGCTCGGCATCCGATGGCCCTTGCTGCAATTCCGGTTCTGTCATGATGTGCGCACTCTCCAAGGGGCATGGTTGCGGGCGGAAAGGCCCCCGCTGGATCAGGCGGTCGTCCGCAACATCTGCCACGGCCCAGAGCCGGCCCGCAGAGAGGATGATCTGATCGCGGTGGAACGGTAATACGTCTGGTATCAAAGCATCACCGGCAGATGTTTTGCGAATAAGCGCCGCCGGAACGCAAAGCGAGCCGATCTTTCCTGCAACCAGGACCGGGAGCTCTGCGGGTAATTCGCACGGTTGTGGCGGCAACTGTCGAAGCAGATCTCCCAGGGCGTGGAACGCGAACGGCACCGGGCCATCTAGAGGCGAGAATAGGCACAGACGAGCTTTGCCGTTGATCGGGCCGCAGGCGACGTCATATTCGAGATAGGGAGGTGGCATGGTGGTTTCGCGCAGCTGAGCCAGTTGCACGTCCTGCCGTGTCTGAGCCTCGAGTCGAGCGAGAAGCGGCTCAAGTGCGAGTTCGAGAACCATTGAACCGGTTGGCTCGGAAGGCAAGCCAATGCCGCTCTGCACGGTCGAGATGAGCCTCTCTATCAGTGCACGGGAGATCGACAAGACGATCGTCTCATCTCCGAGCCGCCAAATGCACTCGAGCATCGGAATGGGAAGCGATTCCGGCTGCCAGACAAGCCGTCCTATTCGCACCGATAGCGGCTCGTCGCCAAGTCGGCACTGAAAAGGCGTGCGGGGGTGTGCGCACTCGTTGAGCCACGAGACGACGTCGTGGGACAGACTTAGCTTTGGCTTCAGTGAATCGTGTGTGCTCAAAGTGTTTTCGGCTCTACAAGACGGCACCATTGCGACACGACAAGAATGCTAGCGGTCATCAGATTGACTTGCCCGCCACATCGGTGAGCGAGACACTCGCGTACCGAAGCAGGATCTCATCCTCGGCCTCCGTCTCGGCTGCGGTCTGAGAGTGGATATCGACGCCGCGCCGGACGTCGTCCTCAATTTGTTGCCACTTGTGCCTTGCCGCCGAACAGCTGATCCAGTGCGACCTTGCCTCAGACGCCGCTGTCTCGGTCTGTTCCTGAGCGATGCAGGCATTATCAAGCGTCTTGCGCCTCGAGGCGACCTCAGCCTCAAGGCGCTCTATGTGGAGATGGCCTTGGTCGAGCGTCTGGATGGACAAGGCATCAAGCGATGCAAACCGTTGGTAAAGCTCCATTTCCGCCCTTGCGCAGTGTTGTTGTGCGATTGCAAGCTCGCGGGAAGCATGCTGTGCGGCCTCGGCCGCTAGGTGGGCCTTAGCTTCCTTTTTGGACAGCTCACGAAGGGCGCTACGCTCTCGCATATCCTTCAAAAGCCGCAAGCTCGTAGCGTGGAGACAATTCATGCGGTCAGCTGCAACATCCATGCGAAGGTTTCCTCAAAGTCGCTCGCCTCGTCTTCTCCCTGACGCAAAAATTCCTGCAGGTCGCCGATCGAGTCGATAGCCCTGTCAGTAAGCGGATCGTTGCCTTGCTTGTATTCGCCGACCTTGACCAAAAACTCGGACTCGGCATAGCGCGAGAGGAGATCACGGAACGTCGATGCCGCCTTGCGATGTGCCATAGACACGACCGCATCCATTACGCGGCTGCGACTTTGCAGCACATCGATCGCGGGGAAATGGGATCGCGCAGCGATCGTGCGTGAGAGGACGACATGGCCATCGAGAATGCCGCGCGATTCTTCTGCGATGGGATCCCCCACGCCGTCACCTTCGACAAGCACTGTATAGAAGGCCGTAATTGAGCCACGCTCGCCCATGCCCGCGCGCTCCAGCAGGCCTGGCAGCATGGCAAACACGGAAGGCGGAAAGCCTCGCCGGGTCGGCGGCTCGCCCGCAGCAAGTCCGATTTCGCGCATGGCCCGGCAAAAGCGCGTCAAGGAATCCATCATCAGAACGACGCGTTGTCCTTGTTCGCGAAAATGTTCGGCAAGTGCGCTTGCCATGTGAGCACATTGCGCCCGCTCCATTGCCGAGCGGTCGGATGTTTCGACCACAACGATCGTACGACGAAGAGCCGCTTCCCCAAGGTGTCGCTCAACGAATTCGCGCACTTCCCGCCCGCGCTCGCCAATGAGGGCAACTATGTTAACGTCGGCGGCCGCGCCCTTTATGATCTGCGATAGTAACGTTGACTTGCCGCAACCAGGCTCTCCATAGATCCCGATCCGCTGGCCTTCGCCGCATGTCAGGAGACCATCCAAGGCGCGGATGCCAAGTGGGAATGGTCGCTCGATCATGCGCCTTGTCATGGGGTTGGGCGCCTTGCCCCGAAGCGGGCGCGTTTGGCCGGCTTTGAGAGCGCCTTTGCCGTCGAGGGGACGGCCAAAGCTGTCGATCACGCGGCCAAGCAAATCGGGGCCGACTGGCACTTCATGCATTCGACCGCTAGCAACCACTTCTGCGCGACTGGACAGGCCCACCATGTCACCGATCGGGGTGAGCAGCACGCCATTTTGAAGGAAACCGAT
Source organism: Mesorhizobium vachelliae (assembly GCF_033977325.1). Taxonomy (NCBI): domain Bacteria; kingdom Pseudomonadati; phylum Pseudomonadota; class Alphaproteobacteria; order Hyphomicrobiales; family Phyllobacteriaceae; genus Mesorhizobium; species Mesorhizobium vachelliae. The sequence continues at coordinate 235,263 of NZ_JAVIIR010000011.1, read as the reverse complement.
CACCTCGGCTTCGAGAGAGCGTCCGGTGCGCGGATCCTGCAACAGACAAAGTTCCCCAATTCGAGCATCCGGCAACACGGCATGGAGCACCGTACCGACGGCCCTAGTTAGGCGTCCGCGCACGACACGCGTGTCGATATGCTTTGCGGTCGATCTCAGAGACGAGAGCGCCGCATCCATTGTCCTGTCTACAGCCGGACTGCCGCGTTGTGGTAGCAGTTCGGTCATAGCTCGCCTTGTTCAGCATGCAATCCAAAGCCGAGGCGCAGCGCCCGCAATTGCGCATCAAGTCCAAGATCGACATTGCCATAGTCGCTCCACAGCACGCATTGCTGCGGCGACAGCGCCGGATCCGGATCAACTCGAACTTTCGGCCGGCCTTCCCGTCCATCGTACGCAGCGAACTCGCCTGCGACGGCATCGGCTTGCGTGGGACACACCTTAAGGCGGACTTCCGCGCCGCCTTTCCGTTCGATCGCGTGGCGAACGGCGCTCACCAACAGCTCACCGGGGTCAAAAGCGCCCAGCAGGTCGCTTACGATCTGCATGACGAGTTGTGGCAATTGCTGCTCCAGGGCTGCCTTTTGGCGTGCCGCTTCAGAGACGGACTGCGCAATTAGCCGTGCCATTTCCTCAGCGCCACGATTCATCCCCTCACTACGTCCGCGCTCCCGTTCCCGCTGATAAGCTATGCGGGCCCAGCGGCGAACCCGCAGCAGATACCGTTCCGCCGCCGCGCGCGCCTCAAAGGCATTGTGCCAGATTTCGAGCTCACTGGCCGGGACCAGCGGCCCGACGGGGCGCATCCGCGGAGCGACCGGCGCTACGATATCGTCGAGCGTCATATCGCCGGGACCTCCGTCCTCAGATACGACAGCACAAGCGAAAACAATTGGTCTGCGGCATCGCGGTGTTCGGTCGCAGGATTCTCGGCCGCGGTCCCGACGGGCAAGCGTAGGAACACCCGGTGGCGGTCGAGCAAAGAATGCTCATCGAGCCAAACCCCAAGACAGGCTAATCCATCGTGTTCAATCCGTTGGGCGAGTTTTTCCGGATCCGCGATCAAGCTGGTTGAGATCGCCTGCGCCTGGTGTCGGATGCCAAACGTATGCGCTTCAGCGCCGATACGTTCGATCAGAACGGCAAGTTCAGACTTGGAAACCAGCTTCAGCAGCGAACGGGCATGCCAGATACTACCGGCAAACACAGCAGCTTGGCGCGGATCATGCCCATGCAGAAGGTCCGGCCCCCAGCCGCTTCCATTCAGGTCCATTCCATCGTCGAGGAGTAATTTTGCCAGTCTTGGCTGCAGTCTTTGGTTGTTCTGCAACCGCACCAACGTCGCAGCCGACAAAGCCGGGTCAAGGCGTGCAGCAAGGCGGGTCGGATGAGTTGAAGCGGCAAGCTCGCCCAGGACCGTAAAAGGCAATTTGAAGGAGTCATCGTGTTTGAAGGTTTGCATCCGTATTTGCACTGGGAATACCTCCTATGCGGCATCGCCGATGGTCTTTTTACGAGCGGCCCCGATTGCTGAAACACCCGAGCGCCCCTCGATCCTGGTTCGTTGCGATTGCTGCCTCCGCCCATAGACAAGAGAACTGGCCAAGTAGGACAGCACCGCGAATACTGCCACGGCGAGACCCACAATGACCGCCAGAAGTGGCACCGGAATTGATTTAGCTGCTTGGGTCAAGGCAGGCCGTTGCTCAACTGCCGGCCGTTCCGCCGGCACGAATACGACCTCTACCTTGTCGTAGGATAAGCCTTGGATGCTGTTTGCAACGAGCATCTTTATCTGCGGCAGCAGAGCCGAGACATTTATGTTGGCATCGTGCCGGACGAATACCGAGGCCGAGGATGGTGTGGCGCGCTCCCGCAACAGGTCGTTGTCAGGCAAAACAACATGGACACGTGCTGAGAAAACGCCGTCGATTTCGCTAATGGTATGCGACAATTCTTCGTTTAACGCATAGACGTAACGCGCGCGCTCCTCGGTCGGCGAGGCAATCAGGCCCGATCCTTGGAATATTTCGCCGAGATTCTTGAAAACCTGACGCGGCAGCCCCTGCGCATTCAACAGGTTGATTGAGAAGGCAACCTGCTCATTTTCGACCTGGATCGTGCTGGTCCCATCCTTGGCGGCGACGCGGACCGCATCCACGCCGTTGTCAAGCAAAAGCGCGAGCATCTCATTGGCATCGCGTTCCTGCAATTTTGTGTAGAGGTCGTCCTTGCAACCGCTCAGAACCAAGAGCAGCGGCAAAACATAATGACACGATCGCCGACCAGCCGGGCGGCGATCAATGCCTTCGCCGTGCGGTGACGCGATCATGCGCCTCGTTCATCCTTGTTTTATTAGCGTATTCACGGATGACGTAGCGCCGCTGATACTCTTGGTGACAAGGGAAACCTCAGTGACGGCGCTGTATACTTCCCGCAGACCGGCAATCATCGCTTCGTAATTCTCCCTTCCTGGCGGAGCGCCTGACATGCGCATTCCCGACCCTGCTTGGGAAGGAGACTGCTCCACCGGCCCGAGTAGGACGTCCTTCACAAGGGGTACCTCTTGGTCGGGCGTGGCAGGTGCCACGGCGTTGTCCCTATACAGCGATGAAAGGGTCTGGAGCACGCGGTCGCCCAATGGGCTCGTCTCGCTTGTCGCGCGCGGAACCTCCAGGACTGGAGCAACAGGCCCCGCCCCCGCCCCCGCCGTCGCCGACGGGCCATCGTTTTTAATCGAGGCGACCGCCTCTACAAGTGCGCACTCAAACTGGGCCTGCTCGCCGCATGCTGACGTTGGCCCTACCCTAGACAGGTTGTCGGCAAAATTGGCAGAGATGGACGTAACACCAGTTGTCATGCAAAGACTCAGTTGTTCTGTTTGAAGTGTGTGATGAGTTGATCGCTCATCACCCGCTATCGAGCTTCTCTCCTAGGGAGGCGAACTGACGACAAGCTGACGAACTGGCCACGAAGCGTCATTTAAAGGCCACGTTCGGCGTCCAGGTCAGCACGAATTTCAGCTTTCGATTGGGGACAAGATGCCGGGAAAGTTAATCCAGTCTACCATTCTCCACATTGGGATGAGAGTTCTCTTTCTCGGGGTTCTTCTCTCCACCGGCATTTATGCGACGCTGGCGGCCCCTCTGTCGCTGCCGTCGACGCCTTATAGGTATACAGTTCTGGATCAGGACCTGTCTGCCGCTTTGCGAGAATTCGGCAACAACCTCAATGTCGACGTCGACGTCAGCTCCGAGGTAAAGGGGCGCATCCGCGGGCGTATGCCGAGTATGTCGCCGCGCGCGTTTCTGGACCGCTTGACCGACCTCTACGATCTCCAATGGTATTATGATGGGCTTGTGCTCCACGTATCTGCTGCGAAAGAAGCGCAGACTCGTATGCTGGTTTTGACTTCGGTCCGCTTCGAGGTGTTCAAGGCGGCCCTTGATGAGCTTGGAATTTCCGACGAGCGCTACGTAGTGAGACCGGCACCGGGAAAGGGCCTGGTCATGGTTTCCGGCCCACCCCGCTTCATTGTGCTTGTGGAGCAGACGTACAACGGTCTCGTAGCCGAGGCACAGGCGCGACCTCACGACACCGGGACGCCTCCAAAGGAGACGGAACTGATGTTGTTTCGTGGCTCCTCGACCGTGGTCGTTCGCGATGGGCGACCGGAAGGTCCGTTCTCTTCCGAAGTGCCGCATCAGGACAGCGTCGTCCGTGAGCCTGCACAGAGCCAGAGATGACAATTGAGGATACACCGCAGCTTCCCGCATGAAGCAACACGGCGGCCATACGCTAGCAATCGCGCGTCCTTCCGCACTCGTCAGCTGTTCGACAGCTGAAGCTTGTAATCGGTGTTGTCGCTGACGAGGAACTAAGAATCGGCAGCATTGATAGCCACGCGTTAGTCATGCGGCCGGCGTTCGTCGGGAACGACAGTGGCACCAGGTGACGCAATTGTGGCGGCTTTTGATCTCAACTGTGAGGATGCACGATGTCGCTTAACCTTTTGGCAGCAAATAGCTCCACCCCCGCCCCCTCCCCACAGGCCTGCTCGGGCCCGGAACCTTCTCCACAAATTGTCGCCCAGACCGGGCAAGGCGCGTTTCTGCCCTTCCAGGCGATGCTGTCCAGTTGCTCGCCGCAGGAAAACGCTCCCGATTCCTTCGCGCAACTGGGCCTGCCGCCAGCGAATTTGAAGTCGGCCATGGACGAATTCCAGCAGCACCCGCTGGACGAACTGTCGCCAGATGTGAAGTCATCGCTGCAAGCCTTGCGACAGCACCCGCTCGAGCTCATGCCACCCGCTCTGAGGGAGGCATTGAAATCAATGGATCAAGCCCTCCCTGCAGTCGCTTCGCCTCCCATCGCGCCACCTCCCATCGCGCCGGCGCCGATAGCGGGCACGCGGATCACGTGGTGTGGCGGCAAGCTGACTGAGCCAGAGCTGCAGATTGTAGCGGTGCTGAACCGCCATAAGGACAAATGCCCGCTCAGTTGGGATTCGCTGAGCGAGCTAGCCAATGATCCGTCCACGCCGCCGGATCTTAAGGCTGCAATCGAAAGCTTGCAGCAGGACCCGGAGCTCTTTTATGCCATCGGCTCGCAGGGTGATGGCCGCTGCGGCGGCAAGATCAAGGCAAAGGATTTGTCCGGGTTCTCAGACCTTCACCCACAAGTCGCCGCCTTCCAGGACCAGCAGGCACGAAGCTACGAGCAGAACTACATCCCATCCGACGGATCTGGAAATGGTCAGCCGACGGTCATGACCTTGAACGATGCAGTGCGCGAGCTTTACCGGTACTCCGACAACCTACCCGAGAACCTGAGCTTGGCTGATTTCCGGCAGATCGTTGACGGCACAGCAAAAACCGGCAAATGCCCGCCCCAAGTCACTGCGGCCGCCCAATACTTCCTCACCCACCCGGATTCCTGGAAGCAGTTATACGGTGGCTCGATCGATAAGGTCCACAAATACGACTTCCTGCAAGTCGCTTCATCGTCGATGAGCCTCACGCAACCCGAGCTGAACACGCTCGATATGATTAACCGCAATCAGCAAGCCTTTTTTGGTAGCGGTGTCCTGACCCGGGACAAACTGGCGAAGATGGCGGACGACAAGAGTCTCAGTCCAAAGGTACGACAAGCGGCGTCGCAGCTGCTGTCAGATCCCTTATTGTTCGGTTTGCTGAACAATTCAATTACGGGCTATAAGACCCATCATCGGTTCTTCGATTTTGGCGGCGGACATACTGTCGATTCCGGCAACATCAGCAACCGGGACTTCGCCAAATTTTATGACGATATGACCGTTGCGAACCGCACGGTTCAGCAGGCGAAGGCCCATGTTCCCAAGACCGCGGCAGATCAGGACGCGGTCGCGGATATGAAGATGGGTGTGGCGGACCAGCCCGATACCAAGTCTGCCAAGAAGAATGGCGGGGCTTTTATGCACACCATCGACGGCGTGCTCAAAGTGGGTTCCAAAGTTTTTGATTGGGCCGCGACGGCTGTGGGCCTCCTCAGCTTCGTTCCGGGCCTGGGTCAAATCGCCGATGCCGTTTCAATGGCGCTCGAGGGGGCGTCGCAAGCAGGGAAACTCATTCATACCGCTATTAGTGGAGGCAACATTAAGAAGGCATTGGCCGAAGCAGGGCTCGATATCGCTGCTCAGGCTGTAGGCCTTGTCGCTGGCCCCGAGGTCAAACTCGCGATTCGCAACGGGCTCGCGAAGGCGGCGCTGGAAGAGGCCTTTACGGCCGGCGTCAACCTACCGGTCGAAGCCGCCAAATCCTACGCGGAGAATTATCTAACCGATCTGAAGGCAAGCCTTGAGGCTGGCCCCATGCAAGCGGCAGGCGTTCCCGACTTTGTAGGTATGGCGACGCTGGCTCAACGCGTGGCCTGACAAATCAATCCGCGTCTCCTTCGGCGCGGATTGGCCTATCCTGCCAATCAGCGGCTGTACAAACTTTGTCGCTTGATTGGTGGGCTAGGTGGCGACAGGGTGAACCCTTGGACGTGACAGATCGTGCATTGCATCGTCGGCGCGCCATCCAAAAACGATTTTCGTGAATCCTTCTGACAACAGTTCCGCGGGTCGATCGCCGACGCGGAGCGTAGCTCTACTCGATCCGGTGCCTGAGAGTAGCCTGGCAGGAAGGCGAAGTCTGTCCGACTGCGATAGCGCCCCCCAATGAATGCGCGGCTGTCTTTAGACTGATCTTCCGACGACCATTGCCATTTGCAGGCGTGGATTGACGAGGAGGAGTTGTCGAACAACGCGCGAACTCCTCGAGCGTCAGAGCCGGAGCACCATAGTTATCCCGATCACCTTCTGCACGTGGTACAGGCGGATCGAAAATGTGACACAGGACAGGAGGTATTTCACGGCGGCGGCGTGAGAAGTCGATCAGTAATTCCAACGAATGCTTCATCCCAGGGCAAACCAGGCAACATTCTGACGACGCTCCGAAGGGCTTTTGGGGAGAGGTTCCTCAAGTCTGATCGCCTAAATTTAATCGCCGCCCGGCATAGCCCGTTGCGTAATGCCTCCATCGATACCGTTGGCACCCAGCGACCATTCCTGCCCTTGCGCAACCGCCGTCATGCGTTGCCTGGCGGCGTATGTGCCATGGCCCCAATTGCTGTTACTTTCCCTGTTCTGCGCTGCTGGTCTTGCCCGTCTCGAAGGTCCTGTATTTGGCAACCGGGATAGCCGCGCGATCACCGAGACTTGGCCTGACAGCGTTGTTGTCGATCAAGTCGCGCGGATCGTTGACCATGACCGCCAAATTGCGGCGAGTCGAGCAGCCAAGCGTCCGGTCGAAGGAACTGTCATTGGCTAAAGGACCGGAAAATGGCGGACAGTCAGGAGGGAGGCTGTCGTAGACAATCGCCTCTATTCGCGCTGCAGAACGGTGGTGCTGTTCAAAGAGGCGGATGTTGTAGCCGTCAACTCCCATCTCCATCACCTGACTGGCGATCTGTGCGCCGAGCCAGGGCGGGCCGCTGATAAAAAGATGGACGGCATCGCTCCGGCCACGGCTGGCACTCGCAATGAAATTACGCAAACGCTGCCGTTCGACAGCGCGAAGGCTCTGCAAGAACAAGACCTTGTTCTCCTGCCGGACAATGATTTCGGTCGATGACTCAACCGGCGAGGAGCTTGTGCAGCCACTCACGCTTGCGCTCAGAGCGACCAGGAGGCTTGTGATCCGCATCATCATGGGCGTTACTATTCGATGATGAAGCCATCCAGGGCGCCTGAGCCGCCGGTAGCGTGGTCTTGCGGCGGATTTTCCGATGAATTCATCGGAGTGGCCTCCACGTCGGAAGCTGAGCCGAGGCGATCGGTGGGTGCGCTCATCTGCTTGGGATTTGATCCAGGCCTCACGATGTAAGGTGTGACTATGATAACCAGTTCCGTCTCCTCCTTTTGAAATGATGACGAACGGAACAGCGCGCCGAGGATCGGCAAGTCGCCCAGCCAAGGGAAGGCGCGAATATCAGTATTGACGCTACGCCTGATCAGCCCACCGATTGCAAAGCTTTGACCGCTGCCGAGCTCAACGGCGGTCTCGGCACGCCGGGTGGAGATGGCAGGCACGGAAATACCGTTGATTTGGACGGCACCTTGTGTCGACAGCTCACTGGCTTCCGACTTCACGCGAATATTGATCTGCTCGTTGTTGAGAACGGTTGGCACGAACTCCAGGCCGACGCCGAAGTGACGGAATTCAACCGAGACTTGCCCACTCCCCTGCACGACCGGAATGGGAAATTCACCGCCGGCCAGGAAGTTGGCGGATTCACCGGACATCGCGGTGAGATTCGGCTCAGCTAAGACAGAAGCGACATGCTCCTTTGCAAGCGCGTCGAGAACCGCGCCAAGGCTGACATTGCCATCATTGTACGCGACGCCGGCCGTACCGCCGCCGCTCGCCGCACCAGAACCGGCACCTTTGCCGCTGGCCAAACCCACTGTCAGATTGCCGATCTTGCCGAAAGCGGACAGGTTGATACCGAGTTCCTTCATGGCGCTACGGGAGACTTCAGCTACGCGCACACTCAGATTGACCTGCAACGACCCAGCGACTTGAATCTCATTGACGACCTGCGCACCGTCACCGAGAAATTGCTCAGTGACTTTCGTTGCGGTGTCGACGACTTGGGCATTGGGCGCTGTCCCGCTAAGGATCGCGCCGCGCGGCGTATAGCTGACGTGGATTGGATAGTCGCCGACCCGAGTCCTCAACATGGCGCGCAGATCCTCGATGGGTTCAGTGACAACAATATGCAATTGCGCGAGAGCCTCCCCGTTGGCGTCCAAAGCGAATAGGCTGGTCCGCCCGGATTTCTTGCCAAAGACGAAGACAGTCTTATTCGAGGGTGCCTGAAAATCTGCGATCGTCGGATCGGCAATAAAGATGCTGGCGGCTGGTGCGGACAAATGAATTGTCTTGCCAAGCGAAGAGGAAAGATTCAGCGTGCCGTTGATGCTATTGGCAGTGGCACGCGGTGCGCCTTCGTACCGCTTGTTTTGGGCCGTAGCAGAAAATGGGAAAAACAGAATGAGCGCGCAAAGAAGATAGGCCGAGCAAGGAGAAACCATAGTTCTCAAACCGCCAATGACGGTCGACCGACGATTGGTGGCAGGATGGCCAATAGGAACGACTTTCAAGACAATCTTCGCTTTCAAATGCGACCAGCTTAGGCAGATGGTGCGTCAGTCAATTCAAGGATGTAGCCAATGCCACGCGCTGTGTTGATTCGCAGCGTTGCCCCTGACTGACTCAGATTTTTGCGCAAACGATAGATGCCGACTTCGAGCGCGTTGGCCGAAACTTCATCGTCGAACGCATAGAGGCTATCTTCTAGCTGCGCGCGGGGAACAGTGCGGCCTGCGCGGTTGAGTAGATGCTCGAGAATACACAGTTCGCGGCGTGCTATCTTTACTGCCTGGCCCTCAACGAAAACTTGTCGGCCGATCGGATCGAATTGCAGGTTGCCAAATGCAAGGGTGGGGTCGGCAATTTGTGTTGAACGCCGCAGAATGGCTCGCATTCTGGCGATGAGCTCTTCGGTGCAGAAGGGCTTACGCAGGAAATCGTCCGCACCACCGTTGAAAATCGCGATCCGTTTTTCGAGATCGTCGACACTGCTCATGATGAGGGCAGGAACCGAATGCCCGTTGCTCCTTAACTGTGCCAGCCAGGGCAAGCTATCACCGTCCGGCATGACCAACTCCAACAGGAGAATGTGATAGCTCGCGCAACAAAATGCAGTGGATGCCTCGTCCAGGGTACGAGCCACGTCAACGGCGAAACCGCAATCCTCGAGCGCCCCCTGTATCGTGCGTGTAAGGTGGGCATGATGGTCAATGAGCAGCGTTCGCATTTCATCACCAATCAAGCACGTCAAAACATGGGTCCCGAATAGTGCGCGGTTTGTCGTGGCCGTCGGATAGAGGGTAGTCAACGCCCTCTTGTCCGAAGATCTGGTCTCTCCTTGCGCCGTAAATGACCTCACCGGACGGGATGGACTCGTGGCCGCCGCGACCGTCGATCCAGTCAACGCCCTGAGGCTGCTCGATCAGATCGTCGCTCTCACTGCTGAAGAAGGTATCGGGTCCGGTCATACCGCGAAGAGCGTTTGCCATCGGACATACTCCTGATGATGGCCCCCATGGTACTTTTTACACTTTACTTTGGATTCTTGAAAATCGATTGCTTGGATAATGTTCATCCACGTTACGGATGGATCACATTTCGCCCTTCCACTTTGCACTTTGTGTGATCTCATGAATTCCATGTAGCTATAACTTCGAATTTTGAGGCTAACCGGGGCAGACGCGACCTGTGAAGCACTGGATCAAAATAAGCCTGCCGCCAGTCCCCTTTCAATCGGCGGGTCCTGCCGGGTTCGCGGATTGACACGCATTTGTAACCGGCCATATTGACGGCCCAATTCTCGATCGGGGGTTCAGGTCCTGAAGGCCGCAGAATCTGCAACCGAGCAGTAGCTTCATGAGGTGGTCGTGGCCACGAGCCGGTTGAGTTTCTCAGCGCAAGAGTCACCCGAACGCGAACTCGGCCTACCTGAACGCGCTGCGCGCCTTCGAGGCCAGACAGAGACGATATTGTTGTTCGAGGTGTGGCGCCAAAGGTGGACGCTTCGGATTGGCAGCGCCGACGCAGTCGGTGATCGGCGGCGCTGATATGGCTGCAAGGGGCGCGCGCTGCCTTGCTCGCGCCGTAGGGCATTGGCATCCCCGCGATGGACGGCGCGGCTCGCCATATTGACGGTGCGTCGCCCGCCGTTGTCTTGAAGTGCTGGATAGCTTCCTTCCGAGATCGGCGGCGGCAAAAAAGCTGAAACTCCTTGTGCCAAGCCGATTTCCAGCGGCGCCAGCGCGCCAGCAGCGCTTCGGCGCTTAGCCTATGCGACCGTACTAAGCGATGGGACGGGCTCGTTCCGCGGTAAATTTTCGACGATTACCGCGCCGATATCGCCGGATTCCGCCATAACGAGAACAGTCTAGGTCGCCAATCAGCTTGCCCATCCTTGTCTCACTTACGTCAACAGATCGACCTGGGGTCCCCAAGTGTCGGAGAGCACAAAGCCGACAGGGAATGGTTCGTCGTGCGCAATCCGCAACTCCGAACGCCCGAAGACATAACCACGACCTGTGACGCGCGGCAGCACGGCCTTGCGGCCGCCGATTTCCGCTTCGCCTATCGCCTCGGCCGTGAACTCGCCGCCGATGATGGACCGAGAGATGCGGGCATCGCCGACTTTCACCAGGCCGCGTGCAAAAAGCGCCGCGAGGTTGGCGGAACTTCCGGTACCGCATGGCGAGCGGTCCACCCGGCCCGGCGGCAGCGTCGTGCAGGTACGCACCGCGCCATCGGGCTCGTGATCGCGGAACATGACGTAGGCAATCTCGTCGACACCCGAGAGCGTGGGATGGCTCACCGTCACCTGCTCCGCGAGCAGGCGCTTGAGCTCGATACCTGCTTCGGCGAGCCCGCGCGCGTTGGATGGCTTGATGGAAAGCCCGATCTGGCCCACGTCAACCAGAGCATAGTAGACGCCGCCGAACGCGACATCGACCTTGATCTTGCCCCATTGCGGCGTGTCGATTGCGTGGTCAAGCAGCTCCGCGAAGCTCGGCACGTTGTCGAGGCTGACGGACAGGCAGCGTCCGTTATCGCAGCGCGCCCGCGCCACGATGAGGCCAGCAGGCGTGTCCAGCCGCACGACCGTCTCGGGCTCGTGCATGGCGACGCATCCGCTTTCGAGAATCGCCGTGACGACGCAAATGCAGTTGCTGCCAGACATGGGATGAGCCTTGTCTGCCTGCAACACGATGAAGCCGGCATCCGCATCGGCTCGGGTCGGCGCGACCAGTAGGTTCACCGACATGGCCACATTCGCGCGCGGTTCTCTGGTGACGATGCGACGCAGGCTGTCATCCACGGCGTTGATGTGGTTCATCTTGTCGAGCATGGTACTGCCCGGGATTTGCGGCGCGCCGCCGGTCAGCACATGACCGACCTCGCCCTGGCAATGGACGAGCAAAAGGTCGAGGGATTTTTCGAAGCGCATGTGCCGGCTCCTACCAGGCCCAGGGGTCGTCGGTGACGTATTTCGTGATGAGCTGAGTGCTGCCGCCCTTCACGGGCTGAACCCATTTGCATCGATATAGAGTTGGCTTCGCATGGTCCGTCCCTTCCTGTCGAGCATCGCGGCGCTTTCTAGAAGCGGTCGACGCGATAGGGATTCATATCGATGGGCGGCTTGGCGCCTGTCACGAGATCGGCCATCAGCCGGCCGGTGGTCGCCGCATACGTCAGTCCCAAATGCCCGTGCCCGGTTGCATAGAAAACATTGTGATGCTTCGCGGAAGGTCCCATGACTGGTACCGTGTCGGGCAAAGCAGGGCGGTGCCCCATCCATTCGCTGGCCTCGTCGACCGTCAGGTCCGGCAAGGCTTCCTTCGCCCGCTTCACCAGCACCTTGGCACGGCGATAGTCTGGCGGAGCTTCGAGGCCCGCCATTTCCACCGTGCCGCCGACGCGTATGCCACCGGCCGTAGGCGTCACCATGAAGGCTCGGGCTGGCCAGATGATCGAGTGGCGCATCGAAATGCCAGGGGCCATGATCTGCGTGGAATAGCCGCGCTCGGTCTCGAGGGGAATCGGTTCGCCCAGCTTGGTGGAGAAGCCGGCAGTATAGGCCCCGGCGGCAAGCACGACGCGATCGGCCTCGAGGCGTCGTCCGTCCTTGAGCCGCAGCGCGGAAATCCCTGTCTCACTTTGCTCGAAGGCCACCACATCGCCTCGCACGATCGTGCCGCCGAGCGCCTGGAACGCCTCGAGCAGCGCTACGACGAGCTTGTACGGATCCGATATCGAACGGTTGTCGGGGAAAAGGACTGCCTTGCCGATCTTGCTCGCAAGTGCCGGTTCCAGTTCGCGGATTGCATAGCCATGGAGCACCTGGTGGCGCAAACCGAAGCGCTCGAGGATCTTAATATGCTCGCGGTCGGCGCGAAATTCCGCCTCGTCGGCATAAAGGCTAAGGCAACCCTCGGCACTCAGCATGTGCTGCAGCCCGGTCTCGCTCAGAAGCGCTGCCAGGTCTTCGTGTACGCGCCCGCAGAGCGCGGCACCGGCGGCTTCCAGTTCGCGCAGCTTCGACGGCCAGCTGGCTGCGAGAAAGCGCAGGAACCACGGTACCAGCCTCGGCATGTAGGCGGGGCGGATTCGCATCGGGCCTTCCCGATCGAGCAGCCATTTCGGCATTTGCGCCCAGACGCTGGGTCGCGATGCCGGCATGAACTCGGTCACCGCGATGCTCGCCATGTTGCCGAAGGATGCACCCCTGCCCGGCTGATTTCGATCAATCAGAACGACGGTCTCGCCGCGTCGCTGCAACGTGTAGGCTATCGTGGTGCCGATTATGCCGGCGCCAACGACCACGGTCTTTGAGTTCGGTTGTTGCGATCGAGCCATGCTAGATCAACCCAGGACGGGAGCCATGGCCTTCGCGAAGGCCACCTTTTCTTCCTCGTTCAATGGCAGCAGCGGTCCGCGACCATTACCGACCGGGGTTCCGGCCAACTCACAACCATACTTCACCTTTTGCACGAACTTGCCGCTCTCCAGGCTCGACATGGCTCCGTAGATCACCTGCATCTTGTCGCGAGCACCGATCCAGTCACCGGACTCGATCGTCTTCACGAGGTCCACACAGGCCTTGGCCATGCAATTCGCGGGGCCGCAAATCCAGGAAGTTGCGCCCCAGAGATAGAAGTCCAGCGTCTGGTCGTCCGAACCGTTGGTGACCTGGTAGCGGTCGCCAAAGCGCGAGCGGATGTCGATGGCGCGCAGCAAGTTGCCGCTGGACTCCTTGATGCCGATGATGCGCGGCTCGTCGACGAATGCGTCCAGCACCTCAAGCCCTACTTCGACGCCCACCTTGGGCGGATAATTGTAGACTACGATTTCAACGTCTACGGCATCCAGCACCGCGCGATAGTGCGAGATGAGCTCGTTCGGCGCCGGCGTTGCATAGTATGGCGCCGAAAGCAGCACGGTGCCGTAGCCAAGCGCGCGCGCACGTATGGTGTGCTCGATTACTTCCCAGGTTGACCCAGCATTCGTTCCGGCAATCAGAAGTTCGTCCTTGTTGGCGAACTCGGCCACGAACTTCAGGACTGAAGCACGCTCGTCCGCCGTCATTGCGTTGTATTCGCCTGTCGATCCACAGGGCACCCAACCCGATACTCCGTCGGCGCGCAGCTTGGTCAGAAGCTTCTCGAACGCCTTGAAATCGATCTTTCCTGCGGCATCAAATGGCGTCACCAGGGCCGGCATCACACCTTTTAGCTTCATAATCTTCTCCTTTGTCTTTGTGGATCGCGCGGTTCAGACCGCTAGTTTCTGGAGGATGCGCCTCTCGATCACAGTCACCGCCCTGGTCAGTGGGAACGCGATGACGAAGTAGATCAGAGCGACGACCGTCAGGACCTCGACCGGACGCGCCGTGTTGTTGGAAATGTTCGAGCCGATGAACATCAGGTCGGCCATGCCAACCGCCGACACGAGTGCGCTTTCCTTGAAGAGGCTCACGCAATTCGACAGCAAGGTGGGGATGGCGCGCAGCAAGGCCTGGGGAAGCACGACACTCGTGATCTGCGTCCACCGTGGCAAGCCGAGTGCCACGCAAGCATCGTACTGCTCCCGTCCGATCGATTTAAGGGACGCCCGGAATGTCTCGCTGGTGATTGCCCCCATATAGAGCGTGAGAGCGATGACCCCGGACGCGAAATTCGAGAGTTCGATGCCGAGCAGCAACGGCAGGCAGAAGAAAATCCAGAAAAGCTGAATCAGGACCGGAGTGCCTCGGAAGAACTCGACATAGACACTCGACAAATTGCGAAGCACAAGATTTGTGGATGTCCTCGCCAGCCCGACCGCAAATCCGATTGAGCAGCCCAGGACGACGCAGATCAAAGTGAGTTCCAGCGTGGTGGAGAGGCCTTGCAGGAGGGCATCGCGGAACCGAAGGACGACAGTGAAATCGAGAGAGTCCATGGCCATCTCCTATCCGGCAACCGCCAAGCGGCGACGCTCGAGATAGTCGACGAGCTGGGTCACCGGGAACGAGACGGCGAAATAAATCAGCGCCGCCACTGAGAAGGTCTCGATTGGACGATATGTTTGGGTCGCGAGAGATTTTGCCTGATACATCAGGTCCTGGACGGCCACGATCGCCACTAGCGCGCTCTGCTGGAAGATCACTATGCCGTTGGTCAGCAAAACGGGGATCGAGGCCCGAAAGGCAGTCGGCAGGACGATGTAGAGGATGCGCTGAACAGGGTTCAGCCCAAGCGCGATGCCAGCGTCGAGCTGCTCGCGCGGAACGGCCTGGATGGAAGCACGGTAGGCTTCCGCGTTGAACGCGGCGAGGTTGAACCCCAAAGCCAATATGCCCATGGTGATGGAGCCCAGAAACACGTTGAACAGCATTGGCACGCAGTAAAAGAACCAGATGATCTGGACGAGCGCAGGCGTGCAGCGGAAAAACTCCACGAAAAGGGTCACGGGCAGCCGCATCAAACGCCAGGGGCTCATCAAGAGCAACGCGAGCACAAAGCCTAGGGTGAGGCCGATCGCATTCGCGGCTACCGTAAGCTGGAGAGTCACCGCGAGACCGTCGAAAAGTGGACCAAGATTGCGCGTGACGGACTGGAAATCGAAACTGTAATTCATCGCGCTGCCTCACTGCCGAATGTGGAAGACGCGGTCGATGAAGTCCCGGGTTCTCTCCTCTTTGGGCGAGCCGAGCACCTGCTCGGGCGGACCGTCCTCGACGATTACGCCACCCGCACAGAACAACACCCGCGAGGCGATGTTTTTGGCAAACCACATGTCGTGCGTGACAATCATCATCGGCATGTCTTGCTTGGCGAGCTGAAGAATGACCTGCTCGACCTCGCCGACGAGTTCCGGATCAAGGGCCGAAGTCACCTCGTCGAAAAGCATCAGCTTGGGATCAAGCATGAGCGCGCGAGCAATGGCGACACGCTGCTTCTGGCCCCCCGACAGCTGGGAGGGATAGGCGGCCAGTTTTTCGCCAAGACCGAACCGGGAAAGCAGAGCGGCCGCTCTTTCGGATGCCTTGGCCTTCTTCTCGCCGCGGACCTTGCACGGGGCAAGGATCAGGTTCTGCATCACGTTCAGATGAGGGAACAGCGTGTAGTGCTGGAAGACCATTCCGATCGAGCGTCGCACCGCGATATCGATAACGGTGCGCGCCGGGGTCGCACCCGCCCGAATGTATGGCTTGCCGGCTAGAGTGACCGATCCGCCGTTGATGGTTTCCAAGCCCATCATGACCCTGAGCAGCGTGCTTTTGCCGCCGCCGCTGGGACCGATCACGACCAGCCTCTCGCCCGGTTTCATGGTTAGATCGATGCCCTTGAGAACTTTGAGGGCTCCATAGCTCTTTTGGAGCCCGCTCGCGCTGACAAGTGGAGCTGCCGGCTGATCGCGCATGGCGGACACCCTCATTCGTTTCGAGTTTCGTGAATAGCAATGAGGGCCGGACAATCCGTCGCAGCCCTCTTCGCGAAGCCTATTTCGCGCCCCTGAGCACTTCGTCGTTTGCTTTCTTGATCAGTTCGTCCACCTGGCCCGTCGCGACCCTCTCTTCGAGGAAGATGTTGACAACGTCCACATCGGAGAACGACAGGCTGTGCGGGAGGCCGAAGGCAACGCCTTGCTTCGCCAGCGCCGGCGTCGGATTCAGTGCGACAGCCCAATCCGGATTGGCCTGCGTGAACAGCGCGTTCGTATCTGAAGCGTCCACGAGGATGTCCGCACGGTGCGATTTCAACGCCAGGCGGGTCTCATCGTTTCCTGGAAGCCGTAGCACTTGAGCCTGCTTGATCGCCGCAGAGATAGCCTTGTCCTGCGCAGTACCGGACATGACTGCCAGCGTGATGCCGGGCTTGTCTATATCGGCGACCGACTTGGCGTCCGCAGCGATCTTGGAGTTGCTCTTATTGTAGACCAACGAGATCTGGTACTCCATCGCGGGAATGGAGAAGTTCACGGCCATGGCACGCGGCGGCGTGCGATTGAGCGCCAACGAGAGGTCCCACTTCCCCGCCTGAAGTCCGGCGACGATGTTGTCCCAGGTTGTGTCGACGAACTGGGGCTTGACCTTAAGGACGTCGGCGAATTCGCGGCAGAGTTCGGCAAAGAACCCCGAATACTCGCCAGTTGCCGGATCGCGCATGACGTAAGGAGGCGCCACGGCAGCTCCGCATCGCAGCACGCCCGCCTTTTGAACGCCCTCCCAATATCCCTCGGCTGATTGAGCACGGACCGTGGTCGAGATCGTCACGGCGATCGCAACCGCCGACAGCACCTTCAGGCTGGCGGCAAGAAATCTAGGCAGCATTGAATTCTCCTCTCTTCGAGCGCCCTCAGGCGCGTTCTCCGCGCAAGTCGGCTTCGGCCGATCATTTTTATGTCGGCATGGTGCCGACAAGATTTATATTGTCGGCACGCTGCCGACATGTCAACGGAAAAGTACAACGTGTCGACATGACCCCAGATTTGGGGCAATATGAATCGCGGCGCATGTCCGAGCCGGCGCACAAGGCGCGTGCTCTAATGCATAAGGAGGGCGAGATGGACGCGGGAACGGAGCCAAAACGGACTAAGGGGACGGGTTGGAAGAGCGTCTACGACACGCTTCGCGGGGAAATCCTATCGCTGGAGCTTCAACCGGGTACGCTGCTGGACGAGACGACGCTGTCGGAGCGGTTCGACATGTCCCGCTCACCCGTGCGCGAAGCGCTCATCCGGCTCGCGGGCGAAGAGCTTGTCGTGACGCTGCCAAACAGAAGCACCATTGTCGCCCCTATCGAGATCGCAAGCTTCCCGAAATACGTTGAGGCGCTCGACGTCGCGCAGCGGATGAACACTCGTCTCGCCGCTGAGCTTCGCACTGAAGGTGACCTCAAGAACATCGCTCGCCGCGAGCGCGAGTTCGAGGCAGCAGTCAAATCCGGCAATCATCTGGCCATGTCCGAAACCAACAAACAGTTTCACATGGCTATCGCGCATGCCGGCCGGAACCCCTACTTAGCCTCGTTCTACGAACGATTGCTCGATCAAGGTAGGCGTATGCTCCATTTGCATTTTGAGTTCCTGGAGCGAACCCACGATGGATATCTGCTTACCGATGAGCACCATCTCATGTTCACCGCGATCAAAGCGAAGGACGTGGAACAGGCAGACATTTTGGCGCACGCCCACACGCGCCAGTTCCAGGCCAACTTCATCAACTTCATGCTCGAGAACTATACGACCGATGTCACTCTTGGGCCTCCCTAATGGCGGCCAAATAGGGATGATTGCCCACAGCGTCGGTTTCATGGGAACGGGCCGCGGTGGGAAGATCATGCCGAAGGCATAGGCGGCCGCCTATGCCGCGCACCAGCGCCCGGTGCGGCGCGAGCCGCGAGCCCAGCGAAGCTGGTCGGTCACTCACAGGATGCCTGCGTCCAAGTGAACGGCCGGAATGAGGCGCGAAGCAGCCATTCATGGTTTAGCTGAGCGACTCTTGACAGTCTCGGATACGCTGCCTTGAGGGATCGGGGGTAGCGAACCCTCTGGCTCGATCACGCGCGCCATCTAAGAGACAGTGGCAAGGGACTGACAGGTCCTATTCGGGAACCGAACCTATCCACAGAAATATTTTGTTGGTATTTTTGTTGGAAGTAGCTGCGATTGAGCTTCCCCTAAGCATCTGAAAGCAAAATAGGATTTTCTTTACTTGGATTCCGCCTCTGGGCACCATCCCTCATGCTCCCCGCATTCGCTTTCGCCGAAGCGTGTACGCTTCGCCAACAATCAAGCCCTCTAGATCACCGCTTCCTCCAGGAAGGGCTCGTTGCGCGGGATCCTTTCATAGCAGAACGGCGACAGGTCGAGCGTCTGGAAGGCGCCGTGGACGATCAGCTCCGATACCGCCCGGCCGACCGCTGGCGATTGCTGCAGGCCGTGGCCTGAGAAACCGTTGGCGAACATGAAGTTCCTCACCTCAGGGTGGAAGCCGACGATGCCGTTGTGGTCGAGCATGTTGTATTCGTAATGGCCGGTCCAGCTTGTCTGGACCTTCAGCGCATCGAAGGCCGGGATGCGATGCCACAGCGCCGGCCAGATGTAATCGTCGAACTCCTCGAAATGCATTTCGAAGTCGTCGTAGTCGGCCGGCCCATCGCCCTGCGGCGTGTTGCCGGTGAGGAAAAGCTCGCCCTCAGGACGCACGAAAGTGCCGGAAAGATCGATGACATTGGGCATCCGCCCGGGGATCGGATTGGCGCTGGCGAAGACGAAGCTGTAGCGCTTGTAGGGCGCGACCGGAATGGACAGCCCTGCCATGGCGGCGACCTGCTGCGCGCGCGGACCGGCGGCGTTGACCAGCGTGCCGCAAGCGACAGTCTCGCCGGTCGCGAGCCGCACCGAGGCGACCCGCCCATCGACGACGTCCAGCGCGGTCACGGCATTGTCGATATATTCGACGCCGCTGCCGCGCGCTGCACGGCGGAAGCCGTTGAGCAGGCCCATGGAATCGAACCAGCCCTCTTCGCGCGAACCCCAGGAGCCGCCGCCGAGATCGTCGACATTCAGCCACGGAAACCGCTCCTTCAAAGCGCCCGGTTCGAGGAAGACCGTGTGGGCGCCAAGGCTGCGCTGCAGCTCGACCCGTTCCCTGGCCGCTTCCACGCCCTCGGGCGAGCAGCAATAGAGATAGCCGTGTTCCTTGAAGCCAAGATCGGGCGCCGGCTCGTCCGTGTAGAACGGCGCCATCCGCTCCTGGAAGCCGCGGATGATCTCGATGCCGAACTGGCTGATCTTCACATTGATCGGATTGGAATATTGCTGGCGGATGGCGCTGGTGGACAGCGCGGTCGAGGAGAATTCGTAGCTCGAGTCGCGCTCGACCACGAGGATCGAGACGCGGTTGCCCAGCGCCTGGCTCAGCCAGTAAGCAGTCGACGAGCCGACGACCGCGCCGCCGACGATGATGATGTCATAGGCGCTGCGCGAAGGTGCCTTGTAAGGAGGGATCGCCACGGTCTTTCTCCGGCTTACTGGTTGAACGAGGCGACCAGGGCATCCGAGCCCCGCGCCAGCAAGCCGAGGTCCGAACCGACGGCAACCATGGTGAAGCCGTCGGCGAGATAGCGGTCCGCGTCAGCTTTGACCGGCGCCAGAATTCCACTCGCCTTGCCGGCCGAGGCCGCGGCCTTGCGCACGGATGAAATCGCCTCCTGCACATGCGCAGCACCCGGATTGCCCATCGCACCCATGTTGGTGGAGAGGTCGCCTGGCCCGACGAAGAGAACATCGACGCCCTCGACCGCCGCGATCTCGGCGGCATTGGCGACGCCGGTCCCATCCTCGATCTGCACGGCCAGAAGCTGCTGCTCGCGCGCCTTGGCGTGATAGCCGGCGATGCGGCCGAATGCGTTGGCGCGGTGGCCGACCGAGAAGCCGCGGAACCCGCCAGGCGCGTAGGTCATCGCGGCGACGATTGTACGCGCCTGCTCCGCCGTGCGCACATTCGGGATCATCAGGCTGCGGGCGCCGACATCCAGCGCCTGCTTGATAAGATTGGCATCGTCCGAAGGCAGGCGCACCACCGCCTCGCAGGTAAACGCGGCCGCGACCTGCAGCTGCGCCATGATGCTGCGCAGATCGTTCGGGCTGTGCTCGCCGTCGATCAGCAGCCAGCCCGCTCCAGAGCCCGCCACCACCTCGGTGGTGAGCGCCGAAGCCAGCGAGCACCAGATGCCGATATGAGCCCGGCCGGCCTGAACGGCCGCCTTCAGCGAATTGACGCTCTCCTGCATTTTGCGATCGGTCTCCAGCCTGAAAGAAGGTACATTGAAATTTGTATGATGTCCTATATCATACGTCGAACTTGAGCTGCAAGGCGCCCTGACGCCGAACGGGAGTTGCTTAATGAAAATCGGCTTCATCGGACTTGGTGTGATGGGTGCGCCGATGGCGCGGCATCTCGCCGATGCGGGGCACGAGATCGTCACCGTCCTGAACCGCTCGCCTCTGCCTGCGGATCTGAAGGCATCGGTCGTCGCCTCGCCCACCGAGGTGGCGCGGATATCCGAGATCGTCATCACCATGCTGCCCGACACGCCCGACGTGGAGCGCGTCCTGCTCGGGCGGAACAGCGTGCTGGAAGGGATTTCGGCCGGCAAGCTGGTCATCGACATGAGCTCGATCAGCCCGATCGCCACCGCTGAATTCGCCGCAAAGATCAGGGAAGCAGGCGCCGGCTATCTCGACGCGCCGGTCTCCGGTGGCGAGGTCGGCGCCAAGGCTGCGAGCCTCACCATCATGGTGGGCGGGCCGGCCGCCGAGTTCGAGCGCGCGCGGCCGATCTTCGAGAAGCTCGGCAAGAACATCACGCTGATCGGGGAAAACAACGGCGCCGGCCAGACCTGCAAGATCGCCAACCAGATCATCGTCGCGCTCAACATCGAGGCCGTCGCCGAGGCGCTGGTCTTTGCCGGCAAGGCGGGCTGCGACGCGGCCAAGGTGCGCGCCGCGCTGATGGGCGGCTTTGCCTCTTCACGCGTGCTCGAAGTGCATGGCGAGCGCATGATTTCCCGCAGCTTCGCGCCGGGCTTTCGCATCCGGCTGCACCAGAAGGATCTCAATCTCGCGCTCGAAAGCGCCCGCGCGCTCGGCGTCGCCCTGCCGGGCACGGCGGCGGCGCAGCAGCTGATGAATGCCTGTTCGGCCAGGGCGGACGGCGCGGAGGCCGATCATTCGTCGCTCGTGCGGGCCCTCGAGATCTTGAGCAACCATGAACTGTCAACGGAAAGGAACTGAACCGATGCGCGGAACCGGCAAGGCCGATGTCTTCGTCATGCTGGCCCATCCCGTGGGTCATGCGAAGAGCCCCGGTATCTTCAACGAGATCTTCGAGCAGAAAGGGCTCGACAGCCTGATGGTGCCGCTGAGCTGCCGCCCGGAGGACTTCGACACGTTCTGGGCGGGCATCACCGCGGCCGAGAACATCAAGGGCGTGATCATCTCGGTGCCGTACAAGGTTCCGGTCTACCACAAATGCGCGGCGGCCCACGACCGCGCCGCGCGCGTGCAGAGCGCGAATTCCGTGCGCCGGCAGGCGGACGGCAGCTGGTATGCCGACAATTTCGACGGCGTCGGCTTCATCGAGGGACTGAAGGCGGGCGGACACCGGATCGCCGGCAAGCGCATCCTCCAGGTCGGCGCCGGCGGCGCGGGCGCCTCGCTGACCTATTGTCTTGCCGAGGAAGGCGCGTCGGAAATCCGTCTGGCCGATATCGATCGGGAGCGTGCGCAAAAACTCGCTTCGCTGGTCAACAAGACTTTTCCCAACTGCCGCATCGAGGTCGGAGAGCCCGATCCGTCCGGCATGGACATGGCGATCAACGCCACGCCGTCCGGCTTGAAGGCCGGCGATCCACTGCCGATGGATGTCAGCAAGCTGACGCCGGCAATGACGGTGGTCGATATCATCATGGAGCCGGCCGAGACGCCGCTGCTCAAGGCGGCGAAGGCAATCGGCTGCCGCATCCAGCCTGGACGGCCGATGATGGATTTCCAGGTCGAGGCCATGGCCGAGTTCTTCGACATCGAGCGGAAGGATCGCCGCCATGGCTGACGCACCGACCGCCGTCGTGATCGGCGGCACGTCCGGCATCGGCCGCGCGATCGCCGAGCGCTTCGCGGAAGACGGCTATCAGCTTGTCGTGGCCGGCCGCGACGCCGTTCGGGGCAAGGAAGCCGCCGATGCCTGCGAGAGCGGCGGCGCGCCCCGCGCCCTCTTCGTCCAGACCGACGTCGCCGATCCCGCCTCTGTCGGGGCGCTGGCGGCGGGCGTCGTGAACACGTTCGGCACGCCGCATGTCGTCGTCAACTGCGCCGGCATCCTGCAAAGCGGCAAGCATGTGCTCGACCAGGATCTCGACGAAGACGAGAAGATGTGGCGCATCAACTATCGCGGCACGCTGCTTGGCTGCCAGGTGTTCGGCCGTCTGATGTCGGCCGCCGGCCGCGGCGCGATCTTGAATGTCGGCTCGCTTGCCTCCTTCGCGCCGCTGTCGCTGCCGGCCTACACGCCGGGAAAGCATGCTGTTCTGGCACTCACCCAAATGCTGGCCGCCGAGCTCGGCCCGCACGGCATTCGGGTCAACGCGGTGGCGCCGGGCTACACGCTCTCCGACGGGCTTAAGGCCAAAATCGCCAAGGGCGAGCGCAACCCGCAAGCCATCCAGGCCACGACCGCGCTGCGCCGCTTCGTCGAGCCGCGCGATGTCGCCGAGGCGGCCTTGTTCCTCTGCTCCGGCCGTGCCGCATCGATCACCGGCGTCACGCTTCCGGTCGATGCCGGCTGGCTCGTCCAGGCGCCTTACGCGCAATATCTGCAGGGCAACCCCATCCGGCAGACGCCGGCGATCTGACGAGGAAAATCCATTGAGCGATATCCAACGCTTCGACTTCGACACGCGCATCCATCACGGCGTCATCCACAACGGCACGCTCTACCTCACCGGCCAGGTGGCGAGGCCGGGCCAGTCCGCGGCCGACCAGATGCGTGAAGTACTCGGCAAGATCGACGCGCTGCTCGCCAAGGCGGGCACCGACAAGACCCGCATCCTCCACGTCCAGATGTGGTTGGACGACATCAGGGATTTCGACGAGGTCAACACGGTCTGGGACGCCTGGATGCCGAAAGAGCATGCGCCGGCGCGCTCCTCGGGCGAAGGCCGGATGGCCAAGCCCGGCATGCTTGTCGAATTGATCGTTACCGCGGCGGTTTGAATGGTCTTGCCGGTTCGGGCATCATCGCGAATCTGAACTTGAACGGAAGACCTCAATGACGAAGCGCAAGCCGCTTTCCACCGTGGTGGCGGAGAGCCTGGCCGAAAAGATCCGCTCCGGTCAGCTGCAGCCCGGCGCGCAACTGCCGACCGAGGCGGAGCTTTGCGCTGAATATGACGTCAGCCGCACTGTCGTGCGCGAGGCGGTGGCGCGGCTGCGTTCGGAAGGCATGGTGGTGCCGCAGCAGGGACGCGGCATGTTCGTCAGCGAAACGCCGACCCCGCGCAATTTCTCGATACCCGACGAGGCGCTGCGGACGTTGCCGGAGACCATCGCTCTGCTCGAATTGAGGTTGAGCGTCGAAGTGGAGTCCGCGGGGCTCTGCGCGGAACGCCGCACCGACAAGGAGGCGCGCGATATCCGCGCAATGATGGACGAGATCGATGCCCGGCATGCCGACCCCGCCGCCGTCCAGATTCACTACGACTATGATTTCCACCTCGCGATCGCCAAGGCGGCACGCAATGAATTCATCCACGGCTTCCTCGCCTATCTGCGGCCGATGATCGTGCCGCGTTTCCAACTCGGCTATGTGGTCGAGCCGGGGCTCAAGGACAGCTATTACGCGCGCATCCACAGCGAGCACAAAGCGATCGTCGATGCCATCGAAAGACAGGATGGCGGCAAGGCCCGCCAGGCCATGCGCAAGCATCTGCACAACAGCCTCGGACGCGTGCGCGCCTTGGCTCGAGCTTCGGGAATAGAAGCGACGGACGCGGAACAAAAGGCCGCCGCGGCCTCGCTCTTCACCAAGATGAAACGGCCGGTACCGACAGGCGGTTAGGCCGCGGCAACGGGCGATTTGAAGCATCTGCTCCGGGGCACGCGCCAAGCAATTGCGAAAGCCATGTTTTGGCTCAAATCGGCTGGACGAACGCGCTCCACATGCGCGGAAAGCATTGCTTTCCTTGGCTTTGCAGCGTTTGGCGCCGCGCAAGCGGGGTGGAACGTTTTCAGGCGCCGGAAGCGCGTTCGAAAGTTTATCTTTCCTTTTTGCTGGTTTTCTTGGTTTCGCGACATCGGCCAAGGCCGCACACTGACGCCCAGGCAATTGGGGAAGCCCACGTGACGACAGCCTTCATCACAGGTGCGACGAGCGGTATAGGGCGCGCCATGGCGATCGCCTTGAGCGATGCCGGCTACGAGGTCTATGCGGTCGGGCGCAGCAAGGCGGCGCTCAAGGAACTGCAGGCCGAACGTCCAGGCATCGTGCCGATCGCCGTCGATGTCACCGATCGCGAAGCGCTGGAATCGGTGTTGGCGGGCCTCACCATCGACGTCTTGATCAACAATGCCGGCATAATGCCGCCGCTCGGCAATTTCGCCGACATGAAGATCGCCGACATCGACACCACGCTGGAGGTGAACCTCAGCGCGGTGATCCTGCTTACCCGGCTCGTCGTGCCGCAGATGCGCGAGCGGCAGTCGGGCCACATATTGTTCACCGGCTCCGTCGCGGGCCACGCCGCATTCTCCAACATCGCCGTATATTCGGCCACCAAGGCGGCGATCTCCGGCTTTGCCGCAGCGCTGCGCGCCGACCTCTCCCCATCCGGTATCCGCGTCACCGAGATCGTCGCCGGACGTGTCGAGACGCAGCTCTACGACGACATCCTCGACACCAAGGCGCGCGAAGCCATGTACGCCAGCAAAGTGGTGCAGCCGGATGACGTGGCCCGGATGGTCGTCGGCGTGCTCGCGCTGCCGGCATGGGCCGACGTCACCCGTTTCGACATCATGCCGACCTGGCCGACCTCGCCAAGCGGCACCAAGTAAGGAATAGTGGAATGAAGGATCTTTCCGTTCTGATCGTTGGCGGCGGCGCCGGTCTCGGCGCCCTTCTCGCCCGCATGGCCGTCGAGGCCGGGGCGGCAAAGATCGGCATCATCGACATCAACAAGGAAGCCGCCGAGAGCGCGCTCGAACCGGCAAAGGCAAAGGGCCTGCCGACCGCAGCCGCGGCCTGCGACATCCAGGTCGGCCCGCAATGCCACGCCGCCTTCGACGCAATCGTGGCGAAGCTCGGGCGGGTCGACACACTGATCAACTGCGCCGCCATCTATCCGCGCCGGCCGCTGCTCGAGATCACCGATGCCGACTGGGATGCCTCCAACGGCATCAACATCAAGGGCACCTACCATATGATGGTGGCGGCGGTCCGCCACATGCAGGCGCAGGAACCGAAAGCCCAGGTGCGCGGCCGCATCGTCAACCTGACATCCGTCGACGCCTTCAAGGCGCATCCGCAGAACGCGCATTACGCGGCCACCAAGGCTGCGGTCGTCAGCCTGACCCGTTCCTTTGCGCATTACGTCGCCAAGGACGGGATCCTGGTGAATTCCGTCGCGCCGGCCGGCATGGCCACCGAGAAGGCCAAGGCGCTCGGCTTCCTCGAGGAACTGGCCAAGGCAAGCCCGCTCGGCCGCGGCGCCGAGCCGACGGAAATCGCCGAATGGGTGCTCATGACCGGTGGACCCAAGAACACCTACATGACCGGCGAAAATGTCATCGTTTCAGGCGGTTACATCTACGCCTGACCAACGTCGCCAGCCGGGCGGCCAATACCCAGCAGTGCATGACCGACGGAGTCTCGAACGAAAGGAGGCGGAATTCACCATGACCGGCAAGCTTCGCCTTCCCTCGCTCAACGCGCTGCGCGTCTTCCATGCCGTGGTGCAGCACAAGAGCTTTCGGCAGGCCGCGGACGAGCTTCTGGTGACGCCGCAAGCGGTCGGGCAGCAGATCAAGCTCCTGGAAGACACGCTGCAGGTCACCTTGTTCGAGCGCAAGGGTCGTTCGATCGAATTGACGGAATCGGCGATCCTGCTCTCGCACTACGTCAAGGCGGGCTTCGACGAATTCTCCGAAGGCGTGCGCCGCGTCACCAAGTCGAACTACCGCGATCGCATCAACCTCAATGCGAGCCCATACTTCGCCACGCACTATCTGCTGCCGCGGCTGTCGCTCTTCCGCGAGATCCTGCCCGGCGCGGACCTGCGCCTGACCACGATGGTCGACCTGCCCGACTTCGGGCGTGACGACATCGATATGACTGTGCAGTGGGGCTATGGCAACTGGCCCGACTACGAGACCACGCTGCTTGTGCCGGATCCCAAGATCATCTGCTGCACGCCGGCGATCGGCGAAAAGATCAAGTCGGCGCAGGACCTGACGCGCTTCACGCTGCTCGATACCGTCAAGTCGAAGCGCCTGTGGCCGGACATATTGCGCCACCTCGCCGTGGAACAGGCGGAAGGCGATCACAGCATCGGCTTCGACGACGCGGCAACCATGCGCCGCGCGACCCTGCAAGGCATCGGCATCGGCCTGGTCTCGATCATCGATGCCGAGGAGGATTTCCGCTCCGGTGCGCTGGTCGCGCCGATCGGCCGCGATGCCCTCTCGGATATGAAGCCGGAGGAAGTTCCCGGGTTTTTCCTCGTGGTGCCGCGCGGGCACCTGCGCGTGAAGGCCGTGGCCGCGTTGCATCGATGGCTCGTCCAGCAGGACTGGGGAAGCGACCTCAAGCTTTTGCCGAAACCGATCCCGCTCACCGACTAGGAGCGGTTTCGCAACCGAGGTCCGAACCTGCTTCGGACCTCCAACAACAAGAACAAATGAACCTCAACAGTGGAGACAACAACCATGAAAATGATCAAATGGGGGGCCGCTGCCATGGCCCTGGGCCTCGTGCATCTGGCTGCACCCGCAGAGGCCGCCGGCGGCAAGACGCTGGAGGCCGTGAAGGGGCGCGGCGTGCTCAACTGCACCGGCCATGACGGCTCCTATCTCGGCTTTGCCGAGGTGGACGACAAGGGCAACTGGAAAGGCATGGATATCGACCTTTGCAAGGCGGTGGCGACCGCCGTGTTCGGCGATCCGGCGAAGCTGAAGATCGTGCCGATCAGCTGGGCGCAGCGTTGGCCGTCGCTCCAGTCGGGCGACGTCGACATCATCATCAAGGCCTCGGGCGGCACGCTCAGCCGCGACACCGAGCTCGGACTGCAGTTCTCCATGTCCTATTACCTCGGAACCACCAAGGTGATGGCGCACAAGGAGCTTAACCTGAAGTCGCTCAAGGACGCCAATGGCGGCACGATCTGCATCCCTGCGGGCACCTCGCAGGAGCAGCAGGTCGCAGCCTACGCCCAGAAGCTCGGCATCAAGCTCGAGCCGGTGCTCATCGAAAAGACTGAAGAACTCGAACAGGCATACTTTTCCGGCCGCTGCGATCTCTATGCGCAGTGGGGTCCGACGCTGGCCATCGCCCGCATCGCCAAGAGCAAGGTCGAGGACCATGTGATCCTGCCCGACGTGCTCGCCGTCGAGCCTGAAGTCATGATCATGCGCCAGGGCGACGACAATTGGGTCGACATCGCCAACTGGACGCTGAGCACCCTGATCTTCGCCGAGCAGGAAGGCATCACCTCCAAGAATGTCGACGAGATCAAGGCCAAGCCGACTTCGCCGCAAGTGGCGAAATTCCTCGGCGTCACGCCGGGCATGGGCAAGGGCCTCGGCCTTTCCGACGACTGGGCCTACAACGTCATCAAGAAGGTCGGCAATTACAGTGAGATCTTCGAGCGCGATCTCGGCAAGGACTCGCCCTACAAGATGGATCGCGAGCTGACCAATCTGTGGAACAATGGCGGCGTCCTGTTCCCGCTGGTGATCGACTGATCCCCCTGGTGATCGATTGATCCCTTGGTGATCGACCGATCCGTTCTTAACGCCTCGCCTTGAGCCCCGACTGGCGTTGCCAGCCGGGGCCGGCACAATTCGGGAAAGATCGTGATGGTCAGCCTGCTGAGAAATCAGAAGGTCCGCAACGCGCTGTTGCAGGTCCTTTACGTCGGCTCACTTGCCGCGGTGGTTCTTGCCTGCGTGATGATCGCTAGGCGCAACCTCGCCGAGCAGGGGATCACCTCCGGCTTCGACTTCCTCTACAAGTCGACGGGGTGGGACGTGAACTTCTCGCTGCTGCCGGCCACCGCCAACGATCCGTATTGGTGGTTCTTCCTGATCGGCATCATCAACACCTTGTTCCTCGGAACCACCGGTCTGATCCTGGCGACCATCGTCGGCACGATCGTTGGCCTGGCGCGCACGTCCTCGAACGAGCTGGCACGGCTGCTCGGCCGCACCTATGTCGACATCTTCCGCAACATCCCACTGATCCTGCAGGTCTTCTTCTGGTACGCTTTGATCACGCACCTGCCGACGCCGCGCGCCGCGCATGAGGCTTTCGGTATGCTGCTGACCAGCCGTGGTCTCTACGTGCCGGTGCCCAATGTCGGCGGGATGGCGATGGCGCTGGCCGTTTTGGCCGTGATCGCTGCGATCGCGCTGCCGGTCTGGCTCGGCCGCACATCGCATATCAGCCAACCGGTCGGCGAACGTTCGGCCATCCAGCTCGCCGGCGCGGCAGTGGCACTCGCCTGCGCGGTTGTCATCCTGATGATCGGTCGCCTGCCGGATGCACCGTTCCTCGACTTTCCTGCCCTGCAAGGCCTCAACCTGAAAGGTGGATTGCGCATCCCGCCTGAATTTTCCGCTTTGGCCGTCGCCATTGCCATCTATGGCGGCTCTTACATCGCCGAGATTGTACGCGGCGGCTTCAAGGCGGTCGGCAAGGGTCAGATGGAAGCTGCCCTTTCGTTGGGCTTGAGCCCCTGGCGCGTCTTCACGCTGGTCAGGCTGCCGCTGGCGCTGCGCGCCATGCTGCCGATCCTCGCCAACCAGTATGTCTGGCTGATGAAGGCGACGACCATGGGCATCGCGGTGGGCTTCACCGATTTCTTCATGATCGTGGCGCTGACGATCAACCACTCGGGCCAGACGCTCGAGGTGATCGGCATCCTGATGGCCGGCTTCCTCGCCATCAATCTCAGCCTCGCCGCGGTGTTCAACCGCATCAACAAGGCCATCGCCCTCAAGGGCAATCAGCTGAGGGGATGACAGAGATGGAGATGGTCGTTGTCGCTCCCCCTGCCCCGGGCAGGCTCGAAGACCTGAAGCGCCGCTTCTTCGCAACGCCGCTTCAGGCGCTGCTGTCGCTGATATCCCTGACGATCATGGCCTTCATCGTCTGGAAGCTGCTCAACTGGGCTATCTTCTCGGCCGTGTTCACCACCAGCGGCGGGCCCGAGGCCTGCCAGGCGGCGGCCGGCGCCTGCTGGTCCGTCATCGCCGCCCGGTGGCGCATCATGCTGTTCGGCCTCTATCCCTTCGAGGAGCAGTGGCGCTCCGCGCTTGCCTGCGTCAGCGTGGTGGTCATGACGGTGCTGAGCTGCATGCCGGCCTTCTGGACCGGCCGCCGCATCGCGTTGGTCTGGGGCGCAGGAACAGGCCTCTACTACGTGCTGATGAAGGGCGGCGTGCTCGGCTTGCCCTATGTCGGCGAGGAGGCCTGGGGCGGGCTGGCGCTCACCCTCTTCATCTTCGTCACCACCTGCCTGATCGGCTTCCCGCTGGCGATCTGCCTGGCGCTGCTGCGCCGCTCGGACCTGCCCTGGATATCGCGCACCACCGGTCTCATCATCGATGGCGTCCGCTCGCTGCCGCTGATCTCGATCCTCTTCACATTTGCTGTCGTTCTGCCTTTCGCCCTGCCGCAATGGCTGCAGGGCGACAAGCTCTACCGGGTGATCCTCGGCTCCGCGCTGTTCTTCTCCGCCTATCAGGCCGAGATCGTGCGCGGCGGCATGCAGGGTGTTCCTGCGGGACAGGAGGAAGCGGCCATGGCGCTCGGCATGAGCTACTGGCAGCGCATCGGCCGCATCGTGCTGCCGCAGGCCATGCGCAACGCGCTGCCGGCAACGATCAACCAGTTCGTCATCTCGTTCAAGGAAACCTCGCTAGTGGTGATCGTCGGCTTTTTCGAGATCCTGGCCTCCGGCAACGCCGCCTACGGCACCGGCGAATGGCGCTTCGCCTATGTCGAAGTCTACGCCTTCATCGCCTTCATCTATTTTATCTTCGTCTTCAGCCTGTCCCGCTACGGCGCTTACCTCGAGCGGCGCATGGCGGTCGGCGAACGCTAGGGAGGCGCACTTGGATTCGACGCTCCCATCCGGCCCGGCCGTCCGCATCGAAGGCCTCGACAAACATTACGGGTCGTTCCACGCGCTGCGGAAGGTGAACCTCTCCGTCGAGCGCGGCGAAAGGATCGTCATCTGCGGTCCGTCCGGCTCCGGCAAATCCACCTTGATCCGCTGCATCAACCGCCTTGAGCAACATGATGGCGGCCGCATTATCGTGCTCGGCACCGAGCTCAACGACGATGTCGCCAACATCGACGGAATCAGGCGGGAGGTCGGCATGGTGTTCCAGCACTTCAACCTGTTCCCGCATATGACGGTGCTGGAGAACTGCATGATCGCGCCGATGATCGTTCGAAAGCGGCCGCGCGCGGAAGCGGAGGCGACCGCCCGGCGCTATCTTGAGAAGGTCCGCATCCCCGAGCAGGCGATGAAGTTTCCCGCCCAGCTCTCCGGCGGCCAGCAGCAGCGCGTGGCGATTGCGCGAGCGCTTTGCATGCAGCCACAGATCATGCTTTTCGACGAGCCGACCTCGGCGCTCGACCCGGAAATGATATCGGAGGTGCTGGACGTGATGGTGACGCTCGCCGCCGATGGCATGACGATGATCTGCGTCACGCATGAGATGGGTTTTGCGCGACGCGTCGCCGACCGGGTGATCTTCATGGACGGAGGTGAGATCGTCGAAGAAGCGCCGCCGGAGGAATTCTTCACGTCCTCCCGAAACGAGCGCACCCGTCAGTTTTTGTCGCAGGTGCTGGGTCATTGAACGGCTTCTGGGAAGATGCAACGTTCAGGCTGCCTCGCACCCTCGGATAATATCTTCATGACTGACACCGTAGCCGCCCTGCGCGGAATCCTCGGACCGAAAGGTTGGCTTTCGGGCGACGATGCCGCGCCTTACCAGCGCGATTGGCTCAACCGTTATGGCATCCGGCCCCTTGGCGTTGCCAGGCCCGCGAACACCGCGGAGGTGGCCGCGGTCGTCAAGGCTTGCCGGCAGGCAGGATTGGCAGTCGTGCCGCAAGGCGGCAACACCGGCCTGTGCGGTGGCGCCATCGCCGATCAGGCGAATGCGGTGATCGTCTCGCTGTCCCGCATGACGGCGATCGGCGAACCGGACCTGGAGAGCGGGTCGATCCTCGTCGATGCGGGCGTGGTTCTCGCCGGGCTGCATGAGGCGCTGGAACCGCATGGCCTGATGTTTCCGATGCATCTCGGCGCCGAAGGCAGCGCCAGGATCGGCGGCCTGATCGGCACCAATGCCGGCGGCAGCCAGGCGTTTCGCTTCGGCATGATGCAGGATATGGTGCTCGGCCTCGAGGTCGTGATGCCGGACGGCACGGTGTGGGACGGTCTTCGCGCGGTGCAGAAGGACAATGCCGGCTATCAGCTGCGCAAGCTGTTCTGCGGTTCGGAAGGCACGCTCGGCATCGTGACGCGCGCGGTGCTCAGGCTCTATCCCACGCCAAAACAGCAGGCGAGCGCGCTTCTCGTCATGTCCGACTTCGCCGCCGCCGTGACCTTCGGCGCCTTCCTGCGCGGCGAGGCCGGAGAATTCCTCGCCGGCCTCGAATTCTTTTCGGATGTCGGCCTGACGCTGGCGCTCAAGCATCTGCCGGACCTGGCCTATCAGCTGGAGACAAGGGGCGACGTTTATCTGCTCGTCGAGGTGGCGTCGGGCTCGACCCGCGTCCCTCTCGACGATATCCTGGCTTCGGCGCTGGAATGGGGCATGGAGCAAGGTCTGGTCGTTGACGGCGCGCTGGCCAATTCGGGCGCGCAGCGGGCGCAGTTCTGGCGCCTGCGCGAGGAGCAGCCGGAGGGCCAGCGGCTGGAGGGCGAGCAGCTCAAGCACGACATCTCTGTGCCGCCGGGCGCGATCGCCCGCTTCATCGAGGCGGGCGCGAAACTATGTAACGACATTCTCCCGGGCGTGCGGATCAACCCGTTCGGCCATCTCGGCGACGGCAACATCCACTACAATCTGTCGCCGCCGGAAGGCCGTGCCGATTTCGACGGCAAGGCCACGGCGTTCGCCGAGGCGCTGGCTGCTTTGGCCACCGGCATGGGCGGCAGCTTTGCTGCCGAGCATGGGCTCGGTCGCGCCAAGGTCGCCATGGCCGACCGGAACCGCAGCTCCACCGAGCGTACCCTCATGGCGCAGCTCAAGCGCGCATTCGATCCGCAAGCCATGA
Source organism: Mesorhizobium vachelliae (assembly GCF_033977325.1). NCBI lineage: Bacteria > Pseudomonadati > Pseudomonadota > Alphaproteobacteria > Hyphomicrobiales > Phyllobacteriaceae > Mesorhizobium > Mesorhizobium vachelliae. The sequence goes on along the minus strand of NZ_JAVIIR010000011.1, from coordinate 202,539 downwards.
TGAACCCTGGTGTTCTCGTGCGAATTCCATAGCAAAGAAAAACTTTCGTATGGATCGCATTTCTTGATTTCGCGCCGGCCCGCCGCAGTGCAGGTATAGCTGCAGGGGCAGGCCCGATCCGCTTGCCGCCAGCTTTAAGAGGATGTCGAAGCATGGTCCGCAATGGCGGTCGCCTTCTTGTCGAGTGCCTGATCGGCCTGGGCGCGACCAAGAGCTTCGGCGTTCCGGGCGAAAGCTATCTGGCCGTTCTCGACGCACTGCACGATACCAAGGGCAGACTGGACTATGTGCTTTGCCGCAACGAAGGCGGCGCGGCCTTCATGGCCTCGGCCTATGGCAAGCTGACGGGCACGCCGGGCATCTGCTTCGTGACCCGAGGCCCGGGCGTGACCAATGCCAGCATCGGCGTCCACACCGCCATGCAGGACTCCTCGCCGATGATCCTGTTCGTCGGCCAGGTCGGCACCGACATGAAGGGCCGCGAAGCCTTCCAGGAGATCGACTACCGGGCGGTCTACGGGACCGTCGCAAAATGGGCGGTCGAGATCGACGACGTCGCGCGGCTTCCCGAGATCGTCGCGCGCGCCTGGACCACCGCCTTGACCGGCCGGCCCGGCCCGGTCGTCGTCGCGCTCCCCGAAGACATGCTGACGACCATGACTGAGGCCGCGCCGCTCAACGGCCCGGCGGCGATTTTCGAGGCCGCTCCGTCGCAGGAGGCAATCGCGTCGGCGCTTGAGATGCTGGCCTCAGCCGAGAAGCCGGTGCTGCTCATGGGCGGCGCCAACTGGACCGCAAACGGACGCGGCGCGCTCCAGGTCTTCGCCGAAGCTTCCGACATCCCTGTCGTTGCCGCCTTCCGCTACCAGGACCAGTTCGACAATCATTCGCCCGTGTTCGTCGGCGAAGCCGGCGTCGGCATGGTGGCGCATGTCAAAAACCTGATCCGCGACGCGGACGTGGTCCTGGCGGTCAATGTTCGCTTCGGCGAGATGACGACGGACGGCTACACGCTGCTCGACGTTCCGGTGCCGCGCCAGAAGCTGATCCACGTGCACGGCTCCGACCGCGAGATCGGCAAGATCTACGTGCCTGCGATCGGCATCCATGCCGGTCCGAACGCCTTCGCCAAGGCGCTCACCCCGGTGAAGGGTGGCTGGGCCGATTGGCGCGCTGCGGCGCGCAAGGCCTATGAAGGTACGTTTGCCGCGCCGGTGCAGCCGGGTCCGGTCGACATGGTCGCGGTCAGCGCCTGGCTGCGCGAGACCTTGCCGGCCGACGTCATCCTTACCAACGGCGCCGGCAATTTCACTGTGTGGCCGAACAAATTCTTCAAGTTCGGGCCTGACGCGCGGCTGCTCGCGCCGCAATCCGGCGCCATGGGCTACGGCCTGCCAGCGGCGATCGCGGCCAAGGTCGCGTATCCGCAGCGCACGGTCGTCTGCTTTGCAGGCGACGGCGACTTCCAGATGAACTGCCAGGAGCTCGGCACCGCCATGCAGGCCGGCGCGCAGCCGATCGTGCTCATCATCAACAACGGCATCTACGGCACGATCCGTGCGCATCAGGAACGCAATTATCCGGCCCGCGTTTCCGGCACTTCGCTGGAAAACCCGGACTTCGTCGCGCTGGCAAAGGCCTATGGTTTTCATGCCGAGCGCGTCCAAGCCACCGATGATTTCGCGGCAGCGTTCCAGCGGGCGCTGCAGTCGGCAACCGGCGCCGTTCTCGACATCGCCATCTCGCCTGAAGCGCTGACGCCCCGGCAGACCCTTTCCCAGATGCGCGACGCCGCGCTCGCTTCGCAGAAGGCCAAGGCATGACCTCCAGATCAGACGACATCCGTCTCGGCGCGGACATCGGTGGCACCTTCACCGACATCGCGCTCGATGTCAGGGGAACGATGTTCTCGACCAAGGTGTTGACCAATTATTCGGCGCCCGAGCAGGCGATCCTCGACGGCATCGACGTCGTGATCCGCGATGCCGGCATTTCGGCAGCCGAGATCGGCATCATCATCCACGGCACGACGCTCGCCACCAATGCGCTGATCGAGCGGCGCGGCGCCAGGACCGCGCTGGTCACGACGGAAGGTTTTCGCGACGTGATCGAGATGCGGACGGAGAACCGCTTCGAGCAGTATGATTTGAACCTGCAGCTGCCGACGCCGCTGATCCCGCGCGAGGACCGTTTCACGGTCAAGGGCCGCATCGGTGCCGAGGGACAGGAACTACAGCCCCTGGATGAAGCTGCCCTCGAAGAGATCGCCGACAAGATTGCAGCCGGCGGCTTCGGCTCGGTGGCGATCGGCTTCATCCACGCTTACGCCAATCCCGACCACGAGCTCCGCGCCCGCGAGATCCTCGCTCGCAAGCTCAGCATCCCGATCACGATCAGCGCCGAAGTCTCACCACAGATGCGCGAATTCGAACGCTTCAACACCGTCTGCGCCAACGCCTATGTGCGGCCGCAGATGGCCGACTACCTCGCCCGCCTGCAGACGCGCCTGAAGGACATGGGCGCCGACTGCCCCGTCTTCATGATCCATTCCGGCGGCGGGTTGATCTCGGTGGAGACCGCTTCGGAATTCCCGGTACGGCTGGTCGAATCCGGCCCGGCCGGCGGCGCCATTTTCGCGGCAGATATCGCCAGGCGCTTCGGGCTGGAAAAGGTCGTCTCCTACGACATGGGCGGCACCACCGCCAAGATCTGCCTGATCGAGGACTATGCGCCGCGCACGGCGCGGACCTTCGAAGTGGCGCGCACCTATCGCTTCTCGAAGGGTTCGGGCATGCCGATCTCCATTCCGGTGATCGAGATGATCGAGATCGGCGCCGGCGGCGGCTCCATCGCCTGGGTCGATGCCATGGGCCGCATCCAGACCGGACCTGAGAGCGCGGGATCGGAGCCGGGCCCGGCCTGCTATGGCCGCGGCGGCAAGCGCCCGGCAATCACCGACGCGGACCTGGTGCTCGGCAAGCTCGATCCCGACAATTTCGCCGGCGGCGCGATCAAGCTGGATACCGCCGCGTCGGAGCAGGCGATCCTGCGCGATGTCGGCGAACGCCTGTCGCTCAATGCGATGTCGACGGCCTTCGGCATCTGCGAGGTGGTGGACGAGAACATGGCCAATGCCGCCCGTGTCCATGCCGTCGAGAACGGCAAGAACATCTCCGACAATCTGATGATCGCTTTCGGCGGCGCCGCCCCGCTGCATGCCGCAAGGCTCTGCGAAAAGCTCGGCATCGACCAATGCATCGTGCCGCGCGGCGCCGGCGTCGGCTCGGCGATCGGCTTCCTCAAGGCTCCGTTCGGCTACGAGGCCCTGGCCTCGAAGCTGACGCGCTTATCCCGCTTCAAAGCGACCGAAGTGAATGCCCTGCTCGCTGATCTCAAGGCCTCCGCCGAGGGTTTCGTGCGCACCGGCGCCAGCGGCAGGATCGTCTGCGAAATCACCGCCTTCATGCGCTATGCCGGCCAGGGCTGGGAAATCCCGGTGCCGCTGGCGGACGAGCCGTTCGGAGACGACGCCGTTGCCAAGCTCAAGGACCTGTTCGAGGAGAACTACCAGCGCTTCTTCGGCCGCGCCATCGAAGGATTGGACGGGCTGGAGATCGAGATCGTCACCTGGTCGGTGAAGGCGACGGATGTTCGGCCTGCGGTTGCGAGGCACGAGCTCACCACGGGCAGGAAGACCGGCAAGCCGACAACGACCCGCGAGGTGTTCGACCCGGTCAGCGGCGCGCCGCGCAGCTATGGCATCGTCGAGCGCGACACGCTCTGCGCCGGCGACCGCGTCGCGGGACCCGCCGTCATCGTCGAGCGCGAGACATCGACCGTCGTCACCACAAGCTTCGACGCCGTCATCCAGAGCGACGGCGCCATCCTCCTGATCCGCAAAGGCAGCCACGCATGAGTGATATTGGCGAAATCCGCATGCAGGTCATGTGGAACCGATTGATCTCGGTGGTCGAGGAACAGGCGCTGACCTTGCTGCGCACGGCCTTCTCCACCTCGGTGCGCGAATCCGGCGACCTGTCGGCCGGCGTGTTCGACCCGCGCGGCCAGATGCTGGCGCAGGCGGTCACCGGCACGCCCGGCCACGTCAACACCATGGCCGAGGCCGTGCTGCATTTCATGCACGAAATTCCGCGCGAGAACATGTTCGAAGGCGACACCTATGTCACCAACGACCCCTGGCTCGGTACCGGCCATCTGCACGACATCACCATGGTGTCGCCGTCCTTCCTCAACGGCGAACTCGTCGCCTTTTTCGCCTGTACGGCGCATGTCGTCGATGTCGGCGGCCGCGGCTTCGGCGCCGACGGCAAGTCGGTCTATGAGGAAGGCATCCAGATCCCGATCATGAAGTTTGCCGAGAAAGGCAAGGTCAATCTCGACCTGGTCAGGATCCTGCGCGCCAATGTCCGCGAACCCAACCAGGTGGTCGGCGATTTCTATTCTTTGGCCGCCTGCAATGAAGTCGGCCATCGCCGCCTCGTCGACATGATGAAGGAGATCGGCCTGACCTCGCTCGATGGGCTCGGCGACTTCATCTTCTCGCGTACCCGCGACGCCATGCTCGAACGCATCAAGGCGCTGCCCAAGGGAAGCTGGTCGAACGAGCTGGTGACCGACGGCTATGACGAGCCGGTCAAGCTTGCAGCCACCGTCTCGGTCCGCGACAACCATGTCGAGGTCGACTTTACCGGCACCGACCCGATGAGCCGCTGGGGCATCAACTGCCCGATCATCTACAGCAAGGCCTATGCCTGCTACGCATTGAAATGCATGGTGGCGCCCGACATTCCCAACAATGCCGCCTCGCTCGCCTTCTTCACCGTGTCGTCGCCCATCAACATCCTGAACGCCGTGCGGCCGGCGCCGGTAGCGCTCAGGCACATTTTCGGCCACATGGTCCCAGATCTCGTGCTCGGCGCCTTCTCCAAGGCGTTGCCGGGCAAAATCCTCGCCGAAGGCGCCGGCGCGCTCTGGAACATCCATATCTCGGCCCGACCTGTCGCCGGCGTGTCCGGCCGCCGCGCCGAGGTGCTGATGTTCAACTCCGGCGGCATGGGCGCCCGCCCCGAGCTCGACGGGTTGTCGGCGACGGCCTTCCCGTCCGGCGTGCACACGATGCCGATCGAAGCGACCGAGCACACCGGCCCGATCGTCATCTGGCGCAAGGAACTGCGGCCCAACTCCGGCGGCGACGGCGAATTCCGCGGCGGGCTGGGACAGGTCATCGAGATCACCGCCACCGACGGCCACGAATTCGACTTCTCGGCCATGTTCGACCGCGTCAATCATCCGGCCCACGGCCGCAATGGCGGCAAGCCGGGCGTTGCCGGCGTGGTCAAGCTCGACGACGGCACCAAGATGCGCCCGAAGGGCTGGCAGCATGTGCCGGCCGGGCGCCGGCTGATCCTCGAACTGCCGGGCGGCGGCGGCTATGGCGATCCGGCCAAACGCAATGCGGCCGCACGGGCCAATGACCGGTCCAAGGGTTACATCACGGAGAACGACTGATGAGCTACATTGCCTCGCGCCTCTCGGTGGTGAAGCCTTCGGCCTCGATGGCGGCCTCGCAGGCCGCCAAGGCGCTGCGCGCCAAGGGTGTGGACGTGATCGATCTCGGCCTAGGCGAGCCCGATTTCCCGACTCCCCTCCACATCATCGATGCCGCTCATTTCGCCGCCAAGGCCGGCCAGACGCTCTACACCGCCGCTGCCGGGACAGGCGAAGTGCGCGAAGCCATCGCGGGAAAATTCCGGCGCGAGAACGGGCTGAACTACATGGCTGATGACATCGTCGTCGCCAACGGCGCCAAGCAGATCATCTTCAACGCGCTGATGGCGACGCTCGAGGCCGACGACGAGGCGATCCTGCCGGCGCCCTATTTCGTCTCCTATCCCGAGATGGTGAAGCTGCTCGGCGGCACGCCGGTCGTCGTCGAGTGCCCGGAAACCACCGGCTTCCGGCTGACGCCGGCGCTCTTGGAAAAGGCGATCACGCCGAGGACGAAGTGGCTCTTCCTCAACATGCCGGGCAACCCGTCCGGCGCGGTCTATTCTCAGTCCGATCTGAAGGCGCTGGGCGCGGTGCTGGCGAAACATCCGCAGGTGCTCATCCTTTCCGACGAGATCTATGAGCACATCCTGTTCGACGGGCGCGAATTCGTCTCCTTCGGCAAGGCCTGCCCCGAGCTCAAGGACCGCACGCTGATCGTCAACGGCGTGTCGAAATCCTATGCGATGACCGGCTGGCGCGTCGGCTATGCGGCGGGGCCTGCGCCGCTCGTCAAGGCGATGTCGACGATCCAGAGCCAGTCCTGCACGTCGGTGTGCTCGATCGCTCAAGCCGCGACAGTCGCCGCGCTCAACGGCCCGCAGGACGAGGTCGCCCGCTTCCGCCAGGCCTTCGAGGCACGCCGCGATCTGGTCGTGGTCGGCATTCGCAAGATCAACGGGCTCACGCTCTCGCCACCGGACGGCGCCTTCTACGCCTATATCGGCTGCGCCAGCCTGATCGGCCGCAAGACGCCCAAGGGTGTGGTGCTTGAGGACGACGCGGCCGTGGCGAATTATCTTCTCAACGAAGGCCGGGTGGCGTCGGTGCCCGGCGTCGCCTATGGACTGTCACCCTATTTCCGCATCTCGACCGCGACCAGCGAAGAGGTGCTGACCGAAGCGATTGCGCGGATCAATGCCGCCGTCGCGCAAGTGGAGTAAAGAATGCCGCATTACGAACGTATCCTGATCACCGGCGCCGCCGGCCGACTCGGCTCACAGCTGCGCAAAGGGCTGGTGCCGCTGGCCAAGACGATCCGCCTGGCGGGCCGCGAGCCGTTCGGCGACCTTGCCCCGCACGAAGAGGAAGCGATCTTCGACCTCGCCGACATGGAAGCGACGATCGCCGCGACCAAGGATTGCGACGCGATCGTGCATTTCGGCGGCGCGCCGCTCGAATGCGAGTGGCAGACCATCCTTGATTCCAGCATCCGCGGCTCCTACCACATCTATGAAGGCGCCCGGAAACACGGCGTGAAGCGCGTCATCTACGCCTCCTCCGTGCATGCCATCGGCTATCACGAGATCGAGGCGCATATCGGCGTCGACGCGCCGGTGCGTCCGGACAGCCTCTATGGCGTGTCGAAGAATTTCGTCGAGAGCCTCAGCCGGCTCTATTGGGACAAGTTCGGCATCGAGACCGTGTGCCTGCGCATCTTCTCGTCGTTCCCCGAGCCCGCCGACCGCCGCATGCTGTGGTCATACCTCTCCTTCGACGACTGCGTGCGCCTGGTCGAGGCGTCGCTCACCGCGCCGCGCGTCGGCCACACGATCTCCTTCGGCATCTCCGACAACAAGCTGAAGATGGTCGACAACAGCGGCGCGAACCACCTCGGCTTCATCCCCCAGGACAGCGCGGAACCTTTCCGCGCCGCGGTCGAGGCAAAGACCCCTGTTCCCGATCCAACGAAGCCGTCGGTGAAATATCTCGGCGGCTGGTTCTGCGAGCTAGGTCATCCCGACGACAAGCCGACGTGACGATCGGGCTTGCGCTTACACGATCAGCGACATTGCTTCACGTCGCCATCCGGCTCAACATCACGAAACGGCGCACGTCGACCGGACGTGCGACCAGATCGTCGAGGCGGCCGAACAGCGGCTTCAGATGCGGCATTGCCAGGTGCCGGTCGAGATCGTCCTTCGAGCGCCAGTTCTCATAGAACATGAATATGCAAGGGTCGGCCGGATCGACATGGAAATCGTAGTTGATGCAGCCCTCCTCGGCCCGCGTCGGCTCGACGAAGCCCGACAGGATCGCCTGCAATTCCTCGCGGGTCTCCGGCTTGGCGACGACGGTGCCTATCACCGTGTAGGGAACCGCCATGTCATTTCCTTCCCTGGCTGAGCGCGACGGCGAGGATGATGATGGCGCCACGCGCGATCAGCTGCTGGCTGAACTCCAGCCCCATGAGGATCAAGCCGTTGTTGATGAGCCCGATCATCAACGCGCCGACAATGGTTCCGATCACCGTGCCGGAGCCGCCGAACAGGCTGGTGCCGCCAAGCACCGCCGCCGCGATGACCGACAGCTCGTCGCCCTGGCCGAGCTGGAACCTCCCGGACTGCAACCGCCCGGCATAGAGCATGCCGGCCAGAGCCGCCGCCATGGCCGAGATGATGAGGACGCGGAACTTGATCGACTTGGTGTCGATGCCGGAATAGCGCGCCGCGACCTCGCCGCCGCCGGTGGCCAGCACACGCCGGCCGAAGCTCGTTCGCCTCAGCACGACATGGCCGACGGCGCCCAGCACCAGCATCCAGATCAGCAGGACAGGCGCCGGCCCGATATTGCCGCCGCCAAAAATCCATGAATAACTCTTCGAGATGATCGGCACCGCGGCCGTATCGCTCATCCACATCGCGGTGCCGGTGGCGATCCCCATCATGGCCAGCGTGGTGAGGAAGGATGGAATGCCGATGCGCGTCGTCAGGAGCCCGTTGAAGGTGCCGACGACGGCGCCGGTGGCAAGGCCTGCGACGATGCCGGTAACCGGTCCGCCGGCGTCGATCGCCATGGCCGTGGTCACCGAAGCGAGCCCGGCCACCGCCCCGACGGACAGGTCGATCTCTCCCGCCGACAGCACATAGGTCATGGCGATCGCCATGACCGCGATCATCGCCGTCTGGCGCACGATGTTGAGCAGGTTGTTGGGGTTGAGGAAGCCCTTGTCGAACAGCGTGATCGCGAACACGATGAAGATCACGACGAAGCCGATATAGATGATGTTCTGCCGCCAATTGGCGAGACCGAGGCTTGCGAGCAGCGAAGGGGCAGTGTCCCGATCAGTGGACATGTGTTCCTCCCTCGCTCTTGCTCAGTGCTTTCTGGATGACGATCTGCAGCTTGCGCTCCGCTGCCTGCAGCTGCGCGACCGGATCGTCCTTCGGCGCCGACAGATCGTCGAGATCGCCTCGGTCAATGTCGTCCATGACGCGTCCGTCCGCGATGACGAGTATGCGATCGCAAGCGGTCAGCATCTCGGACAGTTCGGACGAGATCATGACGATGGCCTTGCCGCTCTTGGCGAGTTCGCGCACCAGCGTGATGATTTCCGACTTCGAACCGATGTCGATGCCGGAAGTCGGCTCATCGAGGACAAGAATATCCGGCTCGGTCGAAAGCCATTTGCCGATGACGACCTTCTGCTGATTGCCGCCCGACAGCGTGCGCACCGCATTGTCGCGCGAAGCGGTCTTGATCCGCAGCTTTTCAATCTGGCTGTCGGACTGCTCGCGCATCTTGCTGTTCGACATGAAACCATTGCGGCTCAACCGGTCGAGCGAGGCGAGCGCGATGTTGGAGGCGACCGAATGTTCGGCGATGACGCCTTGCCGCAATCGGTCCTCGGGCACCAGCGCGATGCCGGCCTTGATGGCGTCGCTTGGTCTGGTGATCGCCACCGGCTTGCCGGCGATGCGAATTTCGCCTTCGACGATCGGTTCGATGCCGGCAATGACGCGGGCAATCGCGGAGCGGCCGGAGCCGAGCAGTCCGGCAAGGCCCACCACCTCGCCGCCGCGGACGACGAAGCTGGCGTTCTTCGGCTTCGTCACGCCCGACACATTGTCGAGCTCCAGCAATGGTTCTCCGATGCGCGATCCGCCGCGCGCTACATCCGACAGGCCGCGTGAGCGTTTGCCGACGATGTGTTCGATCATCGTTTCGACGGGCAGCTCCGACAGCGGCGCGGTGATGACATGGCGGCCGTCGCGCAGGATGGTGGCGCGGTCGGCGATGCGGGCGATCTCGTCCATGCGGTGCGACACATAGATGATGGCCACGCCATCCGACCTCAGCTTGCGCAGGAAGACGAACAGTCGCTCGACATCGGACACGGCCAGTGCCGTCGACGGCTCGTCCAGCACCAGCACCTTGGCGTCCTGCGAGATCGCCTTGACGATCTCGGTCAATTGCCGCTGGCCGGCGCCGAGATCGCCGACGATCGCCTTCGGATCGACCTCGACCTCGAGCATGGCGAACAGATCCCGGGCGCGCCGCTCGGCGGCGCGATCGTCGATCAGGCCGAACGCGCCCTTGGCTTCCCGGGTAAGAAACACGTTCTGCGCCACGGTCAGTGTCGGGATCAGGCTCATCTCCTGGAAGATCATGGCGATGCCCGCCCGACGCGAAGCCTCGGGCGAGATTTCGCCCAGCGGCTTGCCGTCGACAAGGATGGTGCCGCTGTCGGGCGCATGCACGCCGTTCAGCACTTTGAGGATGGTCGACTTGCCGGCGCCGTTGCCGCCGAGCAGGGCATGTATCTCGCCCTTCTCCACCTGCAGGTCGACATCGACCAGCGCCTTGACGCCGCCGAAGGATTTGCTGACGCCCTTCATCTCCACCGCATGAACGGGCGTCCCCTCGATCATGGCCGGACCTTGACCCAATGGCCGCTCTCACCGGATTCGATCAACGCGTCGGCGACCCGCTCCGTCTTGTAGCCGTCCTCGAAGTTCGGCGACGGCTGCTTGCCCGACGCGATGGCCGAGAAGAAGTCGAAGCACTCGACGATCTTGGTCTCGGAATAACCGATGCCAAGCGCCGGGATTGGCCAAAGACCTGAACCATAGGGATGCGCCGGACCGGAATAGACGGTCCTGAAACCACGCGCATCGGCAGGATCATCAGCGAACATGACCTGCAATTCGTCGCGCCGTTCGTAGTTGAAGGCAATGGAGCCCTTGGTGCCGTGGATCTCGAAAGTGATGAAATTGTTGCGGCCATAGGCATTGCGGGTCGCCTCGAGCGAGCCGATGGCGCCGTCGGCGAATTTGAGCAACGTCACCACCTCGTCGTCGACATCGACCTCGACCCGTTCCGCGCCGGTGTTCCGTTCGGCGGCGCCGAGCTTGTCGAGATTGCCGTGCTGGACCGGGCGCGTCTTGTTGTAGGTGCGCACCAGCGCGCTGACCTCGGCGATCTCGCCAACGAGGTAGCGGGCAAGATCGACGACATGCGTGCCGATGTCGCCGATCGAGCCGGAGCCGGCGATCTTCTTCTGGAAGCGCCAGGAGAGCGGGGAATCCGGATCCGCCGACCAGTCCTGGAGATAGGTGCCTCGGAAGTTGAGGATCTTGCCGATGCGGCCCTCCTCTATGTATTGGCGGGCCAGCGCCACCGCCGGAGTGCGGCGGTAATTGAAGGCGACCATGTGGATGATGCCCGCCTTCTTCACCGCGTCGAGCATGGTCTTCGCCTCGTCGCCGCCACGCGCCAGCGGCTTTTCGCAGATGATGTGCTTGCCGGCTTCGGCCGCGGCGATGGCGATTGCGGCATGGCTGTCGTTCGGCGTGACGATGTCGACAACGTCGATGTCCGGCCGCTTCACCACCGCGCGCCAGTCGGCGGACGATTCCTCGAAACCATAGCGGCGGCGGCCTTCGTCGGCCAAGGCCTCGGTGATGTCGACCACGACCTTGCGCACGGGAATGGCGGGCGCCGGCCAGAAGAACATCGGCATTGCCGCATAGGCCATCGCATGGGCCTTACCCATGAAACCGCCGCCGATCATCGCCACGTTGAGCGTTCGGGTCATGATGGTTCTCCAGATTGAACTGAGAAGGGGCGGCCGGCGGGGAGTTCGCCGGCCGCAGGGCCGCTACATGCTGCCCTTGATCTTGTCGGTAGCCTCGGCGTGGTACACGGCCTTCCAGCCTTCCAGCAGCGTGTCCTTGGTGACCGGCAGCGCCGGCAGGGCGACAAAGGCTGGCGCCTCCTTGCCGAGCAGGCCATAGCCGGCAAGCTTGGCTTCGGTGACGCCCTGGTCGAACGGACGCTGGGCGCCCAGCCCCTTCACGAAGCCGCCGCTTGCCATGTTGATGGCGACGTTCTCGCCGAGATCGCAGGTGGTGATGACGAGATCGTCGCGACCAGCGGTGCGCGCGGCCGAGATCACGCCTTCGGCCGGCACGTCCCACACCGCCCAGATGCCGTTGATGGTCGGGTGGGAGGTGAGGATCGCGGAAGCCGCCTTCTCGGCGTCACCGGTGAAGTCCGGCCCGCCAATGCCTTGCTCGGCGACGATCTTGATGTCGGGATAATTGTCGGCGATCGTCTTCTTGAAGCCGTCATAGCGCTGTTTGGTGACGAAGAAATCGGCGGCGTGGAAGACGAGGCCGATCTCGCCCTTGCCGCCCAGCGCCTTGGCCATCAGATGCGCGGCGGCGACACCGTTGCCGTAATTATCGGCGGAGACCACGGAGACGTAGTCCTTGCCGGCGGCGAAGCCGGCCGGAACGTTGTCCATGAACACCAGCTTGGCACCCTTGTCGGTGGCGGCCTTGTAGGCCGATGCCGTGGCCGACGGATCGGTCGGGATGGACACGATGATCTTCGGGTTCTGCGCCATCACCGTCTCGAGGTCGGCGACCTGCTTCTCCGGCTTGAAGCCGGCATCGGTGGTGGCGATCACCTCGATGCCCATCTTGCCGAACTGGTCCTTGAGCCCGGCGACCTGCGCCCTCGACCAGTCATTGCCGCCATAATGCATGACGATCGCGGCAGTGGCCTTCATGTCCTTGATCTTTGCCAGTTCCTCGTCGGTCAGCGTGACGGAGGCTGCCGATGCCGGCGTCTCGCCGTTCGGGCCCTTCGAAAGCACCGTCTTCTGCAGTTCAGCCAGCGCCGAATCCGGGTCGGCGAAGGCAGGCGCGGCGGCATAGAGACTGGTTGCCAGCAGCGCCGTCGTGAAGACCGCGGTCATTGTCCTGAAACGTGTCATTAGGTTCCTCCCTGATGACGGGCGCGAAGCCCGATTGCTTAACTTGGCCCCATGGCCTTGTTGAGGTAGTTCATGCTCAGTGCTGCTCCTTGCCTGGGATCCGCCCAGGCATCGAGTTCGGTGGTGATCCAGCCGGAAAAACCGATGTCCTTGAGCGCCTCGACGATCGGCACCATATCGAGGTCACCGCGATCGAGCGGCGTGAAGGCGAAGGGGTCGCGCTGCCAGCCTTTCAGATGCACGTAGCTGACGCGGTCCTTGAATTCGCGGATCTGCGCGGCCGGATCGCCGCCGGCGGCGGCCAGGTGCGCGGTGTCCGGACAGAAGTCGATCGCCGTGTGCCTGAAGATCTCACGCACGTCTTCGGGGCCTTCCACAATGGTCGACAGATGCGGGTGATAATGCGCGCGCAAGCCCGCCTTGGCCCCGATGTCGATGACCTTGTCGAGTGCCGCGCCGAGGCGCTTGAAATCGTCGGCCTGCCGGCCATTGGCGCGCTTGGCGCCGCCGCCGACCACCAGATGCTCGGCCCCGAGTTCAGCCGCCACCGCCGCGGCGCGCTCGATGCGGGCCAGTTCCTCGCCGAGGATATCGTCGAAGATGAAATTGGCGCCTGAATAGCCGGCCACGAGCGCGACGCCCGACTGGTTCAGGACGGCACGCAAGTCGCCGATGCGCCCTTCATAGTCGAGGAGATTGCCGTCGAAGAGTTCCGTTCCGACATAGCCGGCCGCGCCGATATCGCGGATCGCCTGCTCCATGTCGCCGAAAGTGCGGTAGGTGAGCTGGGTGATCGAGGTGACGCCGACGGCATTGCCGCCAAGCGGACCCCAGCAATTGGCATGATAGGCCAGTTTGACCGGCATCTCGTATCCTCCCATGCGGCCGCGACCAACAACGCGGCAGATATTGTCGACCGGAGGAAAAATAGGACACCGCTTGGTGGGGCCTTCCGAGCCTGCCCACCTCGGCCCTCCTCCGAGCCCTCACCATACTTATGCGCCCCTTTCGGCGTTCGTCAATTATTAAAATGCAAAAGTCGGCAAACTTTTGTTGATAAACGACATAAGTTCCTACTTGATCCGTAAATGGGGTCACGTTACCCATGGCGAAGTGGCCACGGCCACCGAGGCGGCACCGCGGATCCGGCAGATGAGGCGCGGCAAGGACATGGACGAACGCAGCATCTCAAATGATGAGCAGGCGGCCGCGCCACGCCGCGCCGCCGGCCGGCCGCGCGCCAGCGAATCCGCGCATGGCAGCCTGGCCCTGCTGCTCAATCTCGTGCGAAGCGGCGTGGCGACGACCCGCCAGGAACTGGAAATCCAATCGGAAATGGGGCGCGCCGTCGTCACCGACCGCCTCGCCACCCTTCTCAAGCTGGGGCTGATCGAGGAAGGCGAACTGGGTCTCGCCGTCGGCGGACGCGCGCCCCGTCATGTCCGCTTCCGCCCGCGCATGGGCATTATCCTTGCCGCCGTGCTCGATCATTCCTCGCTGGCGGTCGGCGTCTCGGATCTGACTGGACGTTTGCTGGCCGAACATCACGAGGCCGTCGAGCTGGCGGCGGGACCCGAACCTGTGGTGCAGCGGCTGGCAACGTTGTTTGCCTGGATGCTGGAGGAGCATGGCAGCGAAGGCGGCATCTGGGGCATCGGCCTTGCCGTGCCTGGAGCCGTCGAGAAACCCGATGGTCAGCGCCTGTTCGCGCCGGCGCTGACCGCGTTCCAGAACTGGGATGGATTTCCTTTTGTCGAACAATTGGCCACGCTTGTCGGCGCGCCCGTCTGGGTGCGAAGCGGCGTCCAGACAATGACGATGGGCGAGCTGAAGTCCGGAAGCGGCATCGGCCTGACGGACATGATTTTCGTCAAGCTCGGACGTTCCATCAGCGCCGGCGTCATCTCGGAAGGCGCGCTGCACCGTGGCGCGCAGGGCGCCGCCGGCATGATCGGCCACACTTTCGTGGAGGGTGGAAACCTCGAAACGATCGCCGGCAGCGAGGCGCTGACACGCGAGGCCCGTCAGGCGGCTGACAGCGGCCGCAGCCCCTATTTGGCCGGTGTCCTGGCACGCACCGGCGAAGTCACGGTAACCGATGCCGGCCATGGCGCGCAGCTGGGCGACCCTTTCTGCATCGACCTGCTCGGCCGCTGCGGCCGCGCCGTTGGCGAAGTGCTGGCGCCGCTGGCCAATCTGCTGAACCCGTCGCTGATCGTGCTTGGCGGCGCGGTTGCCGAGACCGGGGACATCCTGCTGGCGGCCGTGCGCGAGGCGGTTTATCGCCAGTCGCATCCTGTGGTGACACGCGACCTACGGATCGTGCGCTCGCAAATGGGCGGCTCGGCCGGGCTGGTCGGGGCCGCGCAGGTCGTGGCCGAGGCGCTGTTCGATCCCAGGTTCCTGCAGGGCTGGATTACGCTGGGCTCGCCGTGCGAGCACCCGGAATTCAAGGATTTTCTCGCACGCGCCGCGCTCGACACCGTTACCCGGCCGGCCAAGCCGCGCCCGCCGGGCGGCTCGCTTGCGTAGGACCTGCGATGGTACGCCACCGGCGCCTGGGGAGGATTGAGGAATGACGATCACCGGGCTAGGGCCGCATGGCGAACGGGCGGTTCCCGCCGATCAGGTCGGGCTGTCGGGCGCCGATGCCGATGCCGCTCGCAAACGCAACTTTTCAGTGGCCGTCGTTCTTCACACCACGGCAAGCGACTGGGCCAAGGAGGAGCTCGCCGGCATTGTCGCCACTCTTGGCCGCTACGGCGCGGCGGTCGTCGAGGTCATCGACTGCGCCTTCGACGTCGACAGGCAGGTCGCCGAACTGCAACGGCTCGCCACTGAACCGGTGGACGCCGTCATTTCCATCCCGATCGGCAGCGCCAGGGCGGCCGATGCCCATCGCGCGATAGCGGAGGCGGGAAAGAAGCTTCTGCTGCTCGACAATGCACCGACCGGCATGCTGCCGGGCAAGGATTACGTCAGCGTCGTTTCCACCGACAATTTCGGCCTCGGACAGATTGGAGCGGAACTGCTCGCAGGGCACGTAGCCCCGGGCGGCACGGTCGGCGTTCTTGCCTATGGGGTGGATTTCTTTGCCACGCATGAGCGCGAGATCGCTTTCCGCAAGTGGATGGCCACGCATCGTCCGGATCTGTCCTTGGTGCGCGGCAAATTCGCCGATGTGACGCAGGCCAGGGCCGCGACCGCCGGCCTGCTGCAGGGAAATCCCGATCTGGCCGGCCTGTTCGCTGTTTGGGACGTACCGGCGGCCGGCGCCATCGCCGCGATCCGCGACGCGGGAAAGATGATCCCGATCACCACCGTCGACCTCGGCAATGACGTGGCGGCGGACCTGGCCGCCGGTGGCCTGATCAAGGGCATCGCCGCGCAGCTCCCTTACGATCAAGGCGTCGCGGTCGGCATCGCGACGATCCTCGGTCTTCTCGAGCGGCAACCGCCACCCTGGATTGCTCTGCCTGGACTTGGTGTTACTGCCGTTAATGTGGTGGAGGCCTATCAGGTCGTCTGGCGCGCACCAGCCCCTGCCGCCTTGCTCAAGGCCCGCAAGCCGCGAAAGACCATGCCTTGACGGCAGGATGGCAGAGCCGAAAGCAGATCTAGTGCCGACAACGGCAGGCCCGTGTGTCGCATCTGTGTGATGCGCGGGCCCTCGGAGCTGCTGTCGGCCCTGCCCTATCTGGCGACGATCGTGGTGCTGGTGCTGATCTCGCGCAACCGCCAGATGCTTGCCCTGCACTTCCCCGCCTCGCTGGCAAAGCCGTTCCGCCCGGCGAGCTAGCCGGGTCCGGTACATTTGGCCGACTTTCATTACGGAGAGCTCCGCGTTCAGGTGACGGGTGCTCCGACGTTTGCGATGACCGCCCTCTCTCAGCGAATTTGCAGAACTCTTAGCACGCTACCTTGGATCGTGGCCACAACACCTACGATGCGGCTTGACCAAATTTCCGCGTTTCGCGGGCTGCCTCCGGCGAGGCGTAGAGCTGTGACGGCGCAGCCCAGGCCTCGGCCCCGTCCCTGCGCTCGCCGGTGATCAGGGCGCGCATTTGCGAAAGATAGGTCTCTATGAAAAAGGCGGTCTGCGATTCCAGCGGCGTATAAGGCCCGGGGCGATAGGCGCGCGAGGCGATCCCGTCGGCGTTGTCTTCGGTGATCTTCTTGTCCTGAACGGTCGTCACGTCCCACATCCACGAAATCTTGTCGACGTCGATCGACGCGTCGGCGTCCTTGTCGACCAGCCATGTCAGGATCACGTCGGTCTCGTTGGCGCTGCGCGGGATCATCTGGAACATGGTCAGATAGTCGTTGGGCGCGCTGAGGAATGAAAGCCGGCCGATCCGGAAGCCGTTTTCGCCGCCGTCGAACCTGCCGCGTCCACCCATAAGGCACGAAACCGGCTGGCCATCGTCGGAGAGCGTGAGACGACCCGAGCCGATCGGCTTGCGATGCATAGCGAAGGGCATCCTATCCAGGTCGCCGGGCTCCCACACGCCTTTGTGGAATTCGGCGTCGCCGATGACGCTGTGCCAGGCATCGATCTCCTGCTTCCATTCAGCGGCGTTGTAGTCGTCGCGCATGGCGGTCACCTTCACATGGCCGTTGACGCGGAAATATTCGGGGTGGGCCGGGCGGCAGTGGTAGCACTCGAGGAAATTCTCTAGCACCAGCTTCCAGTTCGCCTTGGTCAGGTAATTCTTGCGCGCGACGATGCGCGCGTCGGCGACCCCGTTCTCGCGCAGAAGGTCGGTCAGCCCTGCCGCCGCTGGCTCGATGTCAGGCAGGCTGGAGGCATCGAGGCCGCACATCACCAGGCCGCCTATCACCTTGGTCGGCACCTTGTGCAGCCCGAGGCTGTCGCCGTCGACGCCTTCGGGCAGGTCGCGCCGGGTCTGCAGCTCGCCGGTCAGCCGGAACGACCAGGCATGATAGGGGCAGACCAGCAGCTTGCCGCGGCCATCCTTGATGCACAGGCGCGAGCCGCGATGGGTGCAGACGTTGTAGTATGCGGCAACGTCATCCTCGCCATCGCCGTGACGGGCGATGATGATCTCCTCGTCGAACAACTGGCGGATGATGTAGCTGCCCTTCTCCGGCACCTCGCTCAAATGGGCGACGATCACCCATTGGCTAGGGAACCACAATTCGCGCTCAAGCGCGAAGATGTCCGGGTCGAGATAGAAGGCCTGCTGCAGCGACCAGTCCTTGCGATGCTCGTCGATCAGGCGCACCACGCGCGCGCGATCGAGACCGGACAACATCTTGTCGTTTGCATACATGGCAGACTCCAGGGGGCGGGCTCCAAGGCTGGCTAATGCCTTTTGATCAGGGTTGCAGCGGATTGCGGCTCTCATCAACCATGGATTTGGCAGGCTTCCATCTCAAAAAGTCATGGAATACTCTTACTGTCGATGAAGACCCTCAAAGCCTCGCTCCCCTTGCTCAACGCGATGGTCGCCTTCGAAGCGACCGCGCGACGCGGCAACCTCACGGCTGCCGCCGAGGAGCTTGCCATCGCGCAATCGGCCGTGTCGCGCCACATCGCCAATCTAGAAAAGCGGCTGGCGCTCGATCTTTTGGCGCGCAAGGGCAACCGTGTCTCGCTGACCGAAAACGGCGCGGCGCTGGCCGAATCGATACGGGACGGGCTGGGCACGATCCGCGATGCCGTCGCGCGGCTGCAGGAGGCCGATCGCGGTTCCCTCGTCATCGCCAGCGGCTACGACCTCGTCCAGGCGTGGCTGATGCCGCGCTTCGACCTCGTGACCTCGCTCGTCACGCATGGCCGTGTCACGCTGCTGACCTCCAGCAATCCCGACGATTTCGGCCGGCCGGAAGTCGGGATCTCGATACGCTTCGGACGTCCCGCGCTTTGGCCTGGCTTCGCCGCCCGCAAGCTGTTCGACGGAGAGTGGTTTCCCGTCTGCTCGCCGGGTTTCCTCGAACGGCACCCTGCTCTGGCCTCGGAGGATCCGGCAGCCTTTCTCGACGTGCCGCTGCTGCATCTCGCCGCTCCCGAAGATGCGATCGACAATTGGAAATCCTGGATCGGCACCGGCCGGAGCCTGCCCGGTCCGACATTCTCCAGCTATCTGTCGATGATGCATGAGGCGATAGCCGGCCGCGGCGCGGCGCTCGCCTGGGCCGGCTTCGTCGAGGAGCAGCTGAAGCTCGGGCAGCTGGTGCAACTGACCAGGACTCCGCGCCGCCATGCCGACGCGTTCTACATCGTCACCCGAACGAAGGCGACGCCAACCGAACAGATGGTGGCGCAAACGCTGCTCGACAGCGCAACGGCGCGCTGACCTTCTGGCTTACTCCGCGGCGGTGGCGAAACGCCTGGCGCCGTGGCGCGCGCTCCATGCGGGCATCGAGGCCTCGACATCTACCTCGCTCGGGAAGGCATCGCGCGCGTAGCGGTCGATCCTGAACCGAGCAGGATCGACGAAGCGCGGCGCGTCCAGCAGGATCTCGGTGGCCAGCCTGCCGAGACCCGGCCCATGGCTGACGCCGGTCTCGTTGTCGCCACCCACGACGACGATGTTCGCGTGGCCCGGCACATGCCCGACCATCAAGCCGACGTCGGGCGTATAGCAGGGAATGCCCTGCGACCAGTTCGCAACCTTCGAGCCGCGCAGCGGCGGGAAGACCTCCTGGAGCTTCTCCATCTGGTGATCGACCATGGACTGCATCAGCTCACGATTATGCGGCTGGCCGGGTTCGGGCTCGCTCTCCTCAAGGCGATGCATCGGCGTGTAGTGGCTGCCCGTGCCCCACATGATGGCGCCGAAGGTCTCGCGCAGCCAAAGCCGCAGCTCACGGCACTGGATGGTCGGCAGGGCTGAAGGCAAGCCTCGATCGTCGGTGACCACGCGCGTGGCCAGCACCCGCAGCAGCGGCAGGTGCCAGTCGAGGCTGGCGAGGACCTCGTTGTTCCAGGCTCCCGCCGCCACGACCACGCCATCGGCCTCGATGACGTCGCGGTCGGTTTCCAGCGTGACCTTGCCGCCAATGTCGTTGATCTTCCGAACCTTGGTCCTGTCGCGCACGACGCCGCCGAGCTTCTTGATCTCGTTGACGAGCACGCCGAGCGCGAGCTTGGTGTCGACCTGAATGCCGTGCGGGTTGTAGGCGCCGGAATGAACTTTCGCCGGATCGACCAGCCCGCCCATCTTCTCGCCGATCTGCGCGGCGTTCAGATCCTGCATCTCCTTCGGCGCATAGGGCGAGCTGAGCACCGGCATGACGAAATCCTCGCGTCCCTGCGGCGTCAGCGCCATGATCAGCGTGCCGTTCGGCCGGTAGCCGATCTCGGTGCCCAGCTCGCTCAGCATCCGGTAGAAGTCGAGGCCGTATTGCTGCAGGCGAAGGCCTTCCTCGCCGGCCGGGATCATGCCCGCCGACCAATGCGAGACGAAGCCGGCTCCGGCGCTGGTCGTTGCCGCGCCGGGCTCGGTTGCCTCGACCAGCGTCACGGTCTTCACGCCCGATTTCAGCAGGTGGTAGGCGGTGGAGCAGCCGATGATGCCGCCACCCACGACCACGATATGCTTGCTGTTGGTTGCTGCCGGCATCTCTCTTCCTCCTTAGATCGTCGCGGTCGAAGAACCGCCAACATAGGTGTCAAGCCACCAGACGATGCGGGCGGCGGTGTCGATATATTCCGGATAACCGCGCAGGCTATGGCCGGCGTTCGGATAGGTCGCGAGCGCGCTGGGCGAACCCGAGCGCAGGGCAGCGAAATGGCACTCCAGCGCCTGGCCGGGCGGCGTGCTCTTGTCGATGCCCCCGGCCATGACCAGCGTCGGCACGCTCTTGCGCTGCCTGTGGAAAGCGGGGCTGCGAGCAAAGTAGGCGCCGCCCTCTTCCCAGGGCGAGGATTCCAGCATCAGCGCGTCGAATTCCGGTATCTGCGTCGTGCGATGCTGGCTGTACCAGTCGCCGACGGGCGAGATCGGGATGGCGGCGGCGAAGCGAACGCTGCGCGTCGGCAACCATGCGGACATGAAGCCGCCATAGCTCGTGCCGGTGATCGCGGCGCGGTCCGGGTCGACAAGGCCTTTCTCCACCAGCGCATCGATGCCGCTCAAAATGTCGTCGGCATCGGCGCCGCCCATATCGCCCTGCACGGCACGGGCGAAGGCGTCGCCGCGCCCCGTGCTGCCTCTTGGATTGGGGAAGAAGATCGTCCAGCCGCGCGAGACGAGCAGCGGCGCGGAACGCGTCCGCGCCATCCAGCGGTTGCGATGGGAAGAGATCGGCCCACCGTGAATATCGACCAGGAGCGGCGTCGGCCCGGTCGCGGCCGGCGGGCGAACAAGCCATCCCTGGATTTCGAGCCCGTCCGGGGCGGCCCAGGAGAACGGCTCGGCCTTGCCCAGACCGGACATTGTCGAAAGCGCATCGGATGCGGCAAGCGAGACGATCTCCCGCAACTCGCCGTCGACGACTTCAGCAAGGATTGGTGCCCGGTCATACGCTTCGCCGACGAAGAGCGAGCCGCGGGCTCCCACCGGCACGCTGGCGGGCGCCCACTCGCCGCAGGTCAGCTCGGTGGATGACCAAAGCTCGGTCAGCGTCGCGCTGGAAAAATCGTAGTCGGCCACGACCGTTTCGTGGCCGCGGATGCCCGACAGGTGGATGCTGTTGGCGGAACGCCATTCGATCGAGGTGACGTCGATCGCATTGGTCGGGATGATCGCGACCTCGCCGCTCGCCGGATCGAGGATCGACAGCTGCCCGGCAACGAGGCCGCGGTCGCTGCAGAAAGCCTGGATGAAGGCGATGCGGGCACCGTCGGGCGAGCCGCGAGGAACGCCGATCTGGTCGCGCGGCGTGTGGAGAAGCGTCGCCGATCCCGACTTCGCGTCGATGAGCGACTGCTTCGCCGCATACCAGCTGCCTTCGCCATGGTCGTCGCTGGTCACGGCAGCAATTCTATCCAGTCCGCACCAGCTCGCTTCCCAGACATTGACCGGTACCGACGTGAGCGCGGTTGGCTGGCCCTTCAGATCCCAGAGCCAAATGCGGCGCCAAAGGTCCTCACCCTCGCCCCAGCCGACTTCGGGCAGCCATGCGGGCGCATCCGTCTTCTGCTTCTGCGCGTAGCCGCCGTGAATGCCGGCGAGGTCAGCGCCGGTGCCGGCGACGACCAGCAACAGCTTCTGGCCGTCGGGCGACCAGTCGATCAGCTCGATCCGGCCGGGCACATCCGCCACCGCGATGCCTTCGCCGGCAGACCAGATCTCGATACGGTCGACGCCCACCTCTCCCCCGGCATAGGCGACCGCCAGGCTCTGTCCGTCCGGCGAAAGACCGATTTGCCTGGTCTCCGCATCATTGAGCCGTTGAGGCGATCGATCGCCGCGCCGCACCTGGTAGAGACGGCTGACCGGCGCGCTATCAAGGCCGCCCTCGAAGCTCTGGCCGATGAAGAACATCGCATCGTTGGAGGCGCGACCGCAAAGAGAGCGGGCCGCGAAGACGTGCCCGTCCGGTCCGAAGAGGGCGGCGTAGAAGCCTTGTGCCTCGGCGAATTCCGCGGCGGAGCGGAAGTCTCCGGACATCCGGCCGGCGACCGGCGCGACCACAGATCCGGAATTCCGCACCCTGCTCATCTCGACTTCCCAGCACCGCGCTCTACCGGGCGCGATCGCCACGGCAAGCTCACGGACCCAACCATAACGAGAGCCGGCGCATTGTCTAGACACCGGTGTACATTAGATTGGACCAGCGACCGATGGGCGGTTGACCCGCCACGATCGGAATGCGCAAATTTCGAAGGCGACGAAACAAATTTGGACACAGACGCGATGAGCCTTGACGACAGAGTCCAGTCGATCCTGAAGAGCGAAGTCATCTGGGATGCGCATTCCGGCTTCATGCCCGACCCCGCCGCGGACCTGAACAATCTGCGGATCTGGCGCGACGCAGGCGTCGACTATCTTTCCATCGATGTCGGCTTCGATCTCCTGCCCTGGGAAAAGACCGTCGCCACACTTGCCTATTTCCGGCACTGGATCCTGGCGCGCCCAGCCGACTACGCGCTCGTCTCGTCGACCGATGAAATCCTCGCCGCGAAGGCGCAAGGCAAGCTTGCGGTCACCTTCGATATCGAGGGCATGAACGCGCTGAACGGCCGGATCGAAATGGTCGAGTTCTACCATCACCTCGGCGTGCGGCAGATGCTGTTCGCCTATAACCGCAACAACCTCGCAGGCGGCGGGTGCCACGACGATGACACGGGCCTCACCGCTTTCGGCCGGCAGGTGATCGACGAGATGAACCGTCTCGGCATGTTCGTGGACGTCAGCCACACAGGCTATCGCACCACGATGGACGTGATGGAATATACCGACCGGCCGGTGATCTTCTCGCACTCCAATCCGAAGGCGCTCTGCGCCCATGGGCGCAACATCACCGACGAGCAGATCAAGGCCTGCGCCCGAACCGGCGGCATCATCGGCGTCGTCGGCCTCAACCGCTTCCTCGGCGAGGGCCGCACCGACTCCGAACGGCTGGCCGACCACGTCGAATATCTAATCGACCTCGCCGGTCCACGCCATGTCGGCATCGGGCTCGATTACGCTTTCCCGGTCGAGGTCGAAGGCATCGAGGACATCATCTCCAGCAATCCGCATTTCTGGCCGAAGAACGAATATCCCGAAGGCAAGACGACCTATTCCACTCCGGGCCAGACGCAGGAACTCATCGAGGTCCTGCTGCGACGCGGCCAGCCGGAACGCACCGTTCGCGATGTGATGGGCGGCAACTTCATGCGGCTGGCGCGCGAGATCTGGAAATAGCGATCGGAACGACCGTCGCGTCGATCGCCGATAACCGGAAAAGGTATCCGGTTCGACGATATATGATGTATTTTTTTCACTAGACATAAGTGTATAGCCGGGGCAGGCTGAGCGAAATTGGGACCTTTGGAGGGGTCCCCCGCGGCCGAGCTGGCGCCGGCATCATAAGCAAGAGGGGTAGTGCAATGATCAAGACCGCGAACATCAACATGACGCGCCGTGGGGTGCTGGCCGGCGCCGGGGCGCTCGGCCTGGCCTCGCTGATCTATTCCACTAAGCGCTCCCAGGCGGCGGGCTCCGTCCTCAAGGTGCGCTCATATGGCGATATCCAGACGCTCGATCCGGCCTTTCGGCTTGCCGCGCCCGAAGGCGACATCACTAATGTCATTTTCGCGGGCCTGGTCGTCGCCACGCCGGGCGACAGCTGGGGCTGGAAGCCGATGGCGGTGGAGAAGATCGAGCAGCTCGATCCGCTGACCATCGCCTTCAAGCTGCGCGACAATATCGGCTTTACCGACGGCTTCGGCCAGATGACGGCGGAGGACGTGAAGTTCTCGATCGAGCGCCTGGCCGATCCCGCCAACAAATCCCCTTATGCGGGCGACTGGGCGACGCTCAAGGAAGTCGAGGTCAAGGACAAGCTCTCGGGCATCATCCATCTGAACAAGGCGTTCGCACCGTTGTGGACCTCGACCTTGCCGACGCCGTCGAGCACCATCCTGTCCAAGCGCGCCGTGACCGAAGCTGGCGGCAAGCTCGGCGTGAAGCCCGTGGCGCAGTCGGGCCCCTATCTGCTCAAGGAATGGACGCCCAAGCAGCGCACCGTGCTCGTGCGCAACCCGGACTGGAAATACGAGCAGGGCGGCTACGACGAGATCCATGTCCATCCGATCGAGGACGAAAAGACCGCGGAGCTCGGCTATGAGGCGGGCGATCTCGACTATACCTGGACGTCCGTATCCTCGATCAAGCGGCTGAAGGAAACGCCGCCGGCCGACACCGTCGTGGTCGAGAAGCCATCGCTCGCCTTCGTCTGGCTCGGCATGAACCAGATCGCGGCGCCTTTCGACAATCCGGACCTTCGCCGCGCCGTCCAGTACGGCGTCGACCGCAAGGCGGTGGTGGACGCGGCCTATTTCGGCGCCGCCGCCACCTCCACCGGCATCATCGCGCCTGGGCTCGTCGGCCATCGCGAGAAGAACCTCTACGAATACGATCCCGACAAGGCGCGCGAGCTGGTCAACAAAGCCGGCGCCAGCGGCGTGACCGTCACGCTTGACATCCTCAACAAGGCGGAACGCCTGTCGGCTGCGCAGGTGGTGCAGGCGAACCTGCAGGACATCGGCATCAACGTCGAGATCAAGCAGAACGACAGCGGCACGTTCTGGACGCTGGGGTCGAAGCAAAACCCCTATTACAAGAAGCTCCAGATGGTGCTGTCGCGCTTCTCGATGCAGCCTGATCCGAGCTGGGCGACGGAGTGGTACACGACCAGCCAGATCGGCGAGTGGAACTGGGAGCAGTTCAGCAGCGCTGAATTCGACAAGCTGGTCACCGAGGGCAAGATCGAGCTCGACCCGGCCAAGCGCGACGTCATGTACAAGAAGATGCAGGACCTGATGGAGAAGAGCGGCTGCTACGTCTTCCTCACGCACGAGGTCACCGGCGTGATGTATCGCAAGAGCGTGGCGGCCGCCCTCAAGCCGAATGGCGAGCCGTGCTTCGCGGACTTCAAGCCTGCCTGACGTGATGCAAGACGACGGCACGGCGCGGGGCGGATCGGCCGGCTCCTGAGATGCTCCGCTATGCGCTGAAACGACTAGGCCTGGGCATCATCATCGTGAGCGTCGCGATGGTGATGCTGTTCGCCATGATCTATGTGATCCCGGGCGATCCGGCATCCGTGGCGCTCGGCCCGCGCGCCACGCCCGAGATGGTCCAAGCCCTGCGCAGCCGCATGGGGCTGGACCAGCCGATCTGGATCCAGTTCTTCCGGTTCTATTTCTCCGCGCTGCGCGGCGACCTTGGCACCGAGGTGCTGTCCGGGCGGCCGGTGATCGACGTCGTGTTCGAGCAACTGCCCTACACCCTGGCGCTGATCGCGGGCGCGATCTCATGGTCCGTGCTGCTCGGCATTCCGCTGGGCTGCATCGCGGCGGTGCGGCGCGGCGGCTTCGTCGACCGCGTCATCGGCGTCCTGTCGGTCGCGGTGATCGCGGTGCCGTCCTTCGTCATCGCGATCTATTCCCTGCTGATCTTCGCCGTCGCCCTGCAGTGGCTACCGGCCATCGGCGCCGGCGAGCCCGGCAATCTCGCCAGCCAGCTCAAACATCTTGCCCTGCCCTCGCTCGCGATCGGCGTCGGCTGGGTCGGCTACATCGCGCGCATGGTGCGCGCTTCCATGCTGGAGACACTGGAAGCCAGCCACATCCGCACCGCGCGCGCTTTCGGCCTGACCGACCGGCGCATCACCTATTCCTATGCCTTGCGCATCGCCATCCTGCCGACCGTCACGCTGCTCGGCGTCGGCATCGGCAATATGGTGTCTTCCGCCGTCTTCGCCGAGATCGTCTTTGCCCGCCCCGGCATCGGCAAGCTGGTCTATGAGGCGATCTCGGTGCGCAATTATCCGGTCGTCACCGGCGCCGTGCTGGTGACGACCGCTTTCTTCGTCGTCGTGAACGCTCTCGCCGACATCCTCATTGGTGCGTTGGACCCCCGTGTCAGAACAAGTCTTAATTGACAGGCCCTCACGGCAGCGCGCCGCCAAGATCGGCCGCGTGCTTCGGCGCATCCTTCGCGAGCCGCTTGGCGCGTTCGGTCTCACGCTGGTCGTGATCGTCGTTCTCTCGGCTCTCTTCGCCGATGTGCTTGCCAGCTATCCACCGACGAAACTCGCCCCCGCCGAGCGCTTCGCGCCCGCAAGCCTGCAGCACCTGCTCGGCACGGATCATCTGGGACGCGACCTGTTCTCTCGTGTGCTCCATGGCGGCCGCATCGCGCTGGCCATTGCCCTTGGCGCGACCGGACTGTCGCTCATCGGTGGCATCGTGCTCGGGCTCATCGCCGGCTATGGCCCACGCTGGCTCGACAATCTGATGCTCCTGCTCTTCGATGCCATCAAGAGCTTCCCGACCGTGATGCTGGCGCTCACGCTGGTCACGCTGACCGGACCGTCGCTGCTTGCGGTGCTGATCGTGGTCGTGCTGGTCAACGTGCCGGGCTACGCCCGCATCATCAGGACACAGACGCTGGTCCTGAAATCCGCAGAGCATGTGATGGCGGCGCGCTCGATGGGCGCGAGCACCGCGCGCATCCTCACCGTCCACATATTGCCCAACGTCATCGGCCCGATCCTCATCCTCGCCTCGATGGACATCCCGGTCGTCGTGGCGATCGAGGCGGGCCTGAGCTTCCTCGGCCTCGGCGTCAGGCCGCCTCTGCCAAGCTGGGGCTCGATCCTGAACGACGGCTTCGTCAACATCCGCGATTCCTACTGGATCGTGGTCGCCGGCGGCTTGCCGATCATCCTCACCACGCTCGGTTTCACCTTCCTCGGCGAGACCTTGCGCGACGTTTTCGACCCCCGGCTGAAGAGGCGCGAATGACCGTCCTCGACATCAAGGACCTCAGCGTCGACTTCGCCACCGAAGCCGGCACATTGCAGGCGCTGCGCAAGGTGAGCCTCGCGGTGCCGGCGAACCGGATCGTCGGCGTGGTCGGCGAGTCGGGCTGCGGAAAATCGACATTGATCAATGCCGTTCTCGGCCTGCTCGCCGACAATGGCGCGGTCACGGCAGGCCAGATCCTGTTCGAGGGCAAAAGCGACCTCGTCCATCTCGACGGCAATGGCATGCGGGCGCTGCGCGGCCAGAAGATCGCAACCGTCTTCCAGGACCCGATGGGGGCGCTGAACCCGGTGCTTTCCGTGGGCAAGCAGATGCGCGACATTCAGTACCGCTCCGGGCTGTCGCGCAAGGAAAAGGACGCGCTCTCCGTCGAGATGCTGCGCAAGGTCCGCATTCCCGATCCCGAGCGCCGGCTGGCGCAGTTTCCGCACGAATTCTCGGGCGGCATGAAGCAGCGCATCGCGATCGCCATGGCGCTGCTGATGCGGCCCTCGCTGCTGATCGCTGACGAGCCGACGACGGCGCTCGACGCCACGCTCGAAGTCGCCATCATCGAGCTGCTCAAGGACCTGCAGAAGCAGATCGGCTGCTCCGTCCTGTTCATCTCGCATCATCTCGGCGTCATCGCCGAGCTGTGCGACGAGATGATCGTCATGTATGCCGGCGAAGTGGTCGAACGCGGCTCGACCCGCGACATCTTCCACAATCCACGCCATCCCTACACGAAGAAGCTGCTCGACTGCGATCCGGCAAGGCTCTCGCGCCGCGAGCCGCGGCTGCCCACCATTCCCGGCACGCTGCCGGACCTTCGCAACCGTCCGAAGGGCTGCGTTTTCCAGTCACGCTGCGAGCTCGCGGACGATACCTGCTCAAAGATGCCCCCCGATGCCGCGCTGAGCGCGTCTCATGTCGCGCGGTGCTGGCACACCGACGAGACGGCCGGAGCGGCCGCATGACGACAGAGCCCCTGCTTTCCGTTTCCGATCTTCGGGTGCGCTTCCGCATCGGCGGCATGATGAGCGCGCTCACCGGCCGGCGAACCGAAATCGAAGCCGTCTCCGGTGTCGGCTTCACGCTGGAGCGCGGCCAGACGCTTGCGCTGGTCGGCGAATCCGGATCGGGCAAGACCACGCTGGCCCGCGCCGTCGACGGGCTGCAGCCGGCCGCGGGCGGCTCGATCCGCTTCGAGGGCCGCGAGTTGCGCGACCTGCCGAAGAAGGACTGGAAGCCGTTGCGGCGCAAGATGTCGATGATGTTCCAGGACCCGGTCGGCTCACTGTCACCGCGCCTCAGCGTTCGTTCGCTGCTCGCGGAGCCGTTCGCCATCCACGGCCTGTCCGGCCGCAGCCTCGAAGCCGAGGTCGAGCGCCTGCTCGCCCTGGTCGGGCTTCCGCGCGATTTCGCCGACCGCTATCCGCACCAGCTCTCCGGCGGCCAAGCGCGCCGGGTTGGCGTCGCAAGAGCCGTCGCGCTCGACCCGGAGCTGATCATCGCCGATGAACCGACAGCCGGGCTCGACGTGTCGATCCAGGGCGAGGTGCTCAACCTGCTCAACGACCTGCGCGACCGTATGGGCCTGTCGATGCTCATCATCACGCACAATCTGCACGTCGTGCGCCAGATCGCCGACCGGATGGCGGTGATGTATCTCGGGCGCTTCGTCGAGGAAGGCGAGACCGAGGCGATTTTCCGGGCGCCGCATCATCCCTACACGGCGGCGCTGCTTTCCGCGAACCCTGAGCCCGATCCGGACAAGGTGCATAACCGCATCGCGCTGCCGGCCGAGGTGCCCTCGCTGCTCGACAGGCCCTCGGGATGCGAGTTCCACACACGCTGCCCGTTCGCGCAAGACATCTGCACGACGCAGGCGCCCGCCCCGTCCGCGGTCGGCTCGAGCCGGCTCACCTGTCACTTCCCGCTCAATGGCGGCCCGCACGCCGTCGAGGCAATCGCCGCAAGTTAAAGGAGGTCCGTCCGATGAAAGACATCCGCGTGGTCACCGATTTCCCGCGCAAGGTCCGTGAGATCGAGAACCTGTGGATCCCGATGCCGGACGGCGTGAAGCTCGCCGCGCGCATCTGGCTCCCGGAGGACGCCGAGGCCGACCCGGTGCCGGCCATCCTCGAATACCTGCCCTACCGCAAGCGCGACGGGACGGTGGAGCGCGACGCGCTCACCCATCCCTATTTCGCCGGCCACGGCTATGCCGGCGTGCGTGTCGACATGCGCGGCACCGGCGACAGCGAAGGCGTCTGCAAGGGCGAGTATCTGAAGCAGGAACAGGACGATTGCCTCGCTGTCATCGAATGGCTGGCGAAGCAGCCCTGGTGCTCGGGCACGGTCGGCATGATCGGCATCAGCTGGGGCGGTTTCAACGGGCTCCAGGTCGCGGCCCGTCGCCCGCCGGCGCTGAAGGCGGTCATCTCGCTCTGCTCCACCGACGACCGCTACAACGACGACGTCCACTATCTCGGCGGCGCGCAGATGTGCGACAACCTGATGTGGGGCACCACTGCCTGGGCGATCGCCATGACGCCGCCCGATCCGCTGATCGTCGGCGACCGCTGGCGCGAGATGTGGGAGGGGCGCCTCGACGGCAACGGCATCTGGATGCAGGACTGGTTCGAGCATCAGCGCCGCGACGACTTCTACAAGCACGGCTCGATCTGCGAGGATTATTCCGACGTCGAGATCCCGGTCTACGCCGTCGGCGGCTGGGCGGACGGCTACCCGAACCCGATCTTCCGCATGCTTGAACACCTGCCGGGTGTGCGCAAGGGACTGATCGGCCCGTGGGGCCATAAATATCCGCATTTCGCCATGCCGGGGCCGCGCATGGGCTTTCTCCAGGAATGCCTGCGCTGGTGGGACCAATATCTCAAGGGCATCGACACCGGTATCGCCGACGAACCCATGCTGCGCGCCTGGATGCAGGACCCGGCGCCCCCGGCCGCGATCTATGACGAGCGCCCCGGGCGCTGGGTGGCGGAACCGTCCTGGCCGGGTCCCGGCATCGGCGAACATACGCTCGCGCTCTCGCCCGGCAAACTTGCCGAAGACGCCGGCAGCGACGACGTGCTGACGATCCGTTCGCCAATGACGGCGGGGCTCTCCTCTGGCGCGTGGTGCGGCTACGGCGTGCTGCCGACCTTGCCGGTCGACCAGCGCATGGAAGCCGGCAACGCGCTCGTCTTCGAGACCGAGCCGCTGGAGGAAGCCTTGGAGATCCTCGGCTTCCCGGAATTCGAGGTGAAGCTCGCCTTGGACAAGCCGGTCGCGCTGATCTCCGCGACCCTATCATTGGTGCTGGAAGATGGCGGGGCCTCGCGCATCAGCTACGGCATCCTCAACCTCACGCATCGGCATGACGATCTCGATCTCAAGCCGATGACACCGGGCAAAGCCGAGACGGTGCGCTTCAAATTGCGCTGCTGCGGCCAGCGCTTCGAGAAAGGCCAGCGCATCCGGCTCGCCATCGCCACCGGGCATTGGCCGATCGTCTTCCCGGGGCCGGAGAACGCGACGCTGTCGATCCATTGCGCCGGCAGCAGGCTGATCCTGCCGGTACGAAAGCCGCAGCCGTTGGATAAGACGCTCGCGGCATTCAAGGGGCCGGAAAGCGCCGCGCCGATGGCGCAGGACGTGATCAAGGCGGGTGAGCCTTTCCGGCGCGAGGTGACCACGAACCAGATCACCGGCGAGGCCACCTACACCATCATCAGCGACGCGGGAACGGTGCGCCATCCGCACACCGGCATGACTCTGACGCAGAGACAGACCGAGATCTTCATTGTCCATCCGGACGATCCGAATTCGGCGCGCGGGACCGTGACCTGGGACAAGACCTACGCGCGCGGCGACTGGAACGCCCATGTTTCGGTCTCCGCCACGGTGCGCGCATTGCGCGATGTCTGGCGCATGGAAACACATCTCGTCGCGCGCGCCGGTGACGAGGTCGTGGTCGACCGCGAGGAGGTCAAGGAATTTCCCCGCGACCTGAATTGATGTGATCGCGAATGGCGGGGCTGGTCAGCCGGGGCTTTTCAGCAGCATCTTTTCGGCGAAGGCCTCGACCTCCCCTGCGCGCGGTTCCTTACCGGTGTGCGTGAGCAGGTAGGCCGGCGTCAGGAAAAGACGGTTGCTCACCGGCTCGACGATCTCGAGCGAGTAATAGCCGATCTGGGTGAAGTAGAGCACGCGCGCCCGCACGAACGCTTCCGTGTCCGCATAGCCGTGCCGCGAGAACATCGCGCGGATGGCGTCGACCCGCGTATCGTCCTCCTCGTTGACGATCCGATGCACTTTTGCCGACTGGCGCGACCAGGCGCGCACGGCGAAGTCCAGCCGCGGATTGAACAGCGATTCATCCAGCCAGCACTCGAAGACATTGAGCACCGCCTGCGTGATCGACGCAGCCGGCCTACCGGCCTGCTCGACGATGAACCGCGTGTTGTTGTTGCGCCAATAATCCAGCAACTGGTCGAGCAGGTCCTGGCGGCTCTTGAAGTACCAGTAGAAACTGGAACGGGAGACGTTCAGCTTCAGCCCGAGCGCGAGAACACGCACCGCTTCCACGCCTTCGGAGATCAGCGTCTCCAGCGCGAGGTTCATCCAGTCCTCGCGCGTCACCTTGGTGTTGCCGATCAGACCGGACCGCCGCACGACTTCATCAGCATTGGAATCGGAGAACATAGCGGACCGGCCAAGATTGAACGCCGGCTAGATAGACCTGAAACCATGCCGCTACAACACTTGCGCCTGTTCAAGCCATTCCCAGAGATACGGGGCAAGACCCCGGTCGACATGGAGACGCGCCCGATCGGAGTTGCCGAACCGGTAGAAAAGGACGCTGACGCCGGCGAAAAGGATCGACGCCGAGCGGCTTGCCGCTGCCAGATCAAGCGCCGTCCCCATGGCGATCAGGCGATCCAGGTCCGGCCCCTCGATCTCGAACACATGCAGTCCGTCATCCATGACCGAAACCGCGAAACCGGCCGCGTGCCAGCCGGCAGCAATGGGGAACGGCTGCACGCCGACCGCAAGAACGCGGTCGCGCGCAACCCGCACCATGTATTTGTCGCCACTGGCGATCGCGCCGGCGCCAACACCGTCGCCGGCGAGCCCCGAAACCTTCGACCAGGCAGCAAGGTCGCCGCTGACCAGAAGCTGGCTCAGCCCGCCAAGTGTCCGCACGGTCACGCCATCCTTGTTCAGCGCCGCAGTGGCGAAGTCGGGTGCCGCCGGCCACTTTTCGGCAAGGTTACGCATGGAGCCGCCTCCCTTCCGGATCGAAGGCGCAAGGCGCGACGATCGTCGCCTGGCGCACGACACCCAGATGTTGAACGTCGATCGTCTCGCCATGCCGCGCCGCGCCCCGTTCGATGAGCGCGAGCGCAACAGGGCGCCCCAGGGTCGGGCTCTGATAGCTGGAAGTGACGAAGCCGATGCTTCTCGGCCGGCCCTCGCGCTTCTCCACGCCATGCGCGCCGGTCGCCAACGGCGCTTCGCCTTCGCGCAGCGCAAGGCCGACGAGCTGGTTGCGGTCCGTGCTGTTCCCCGCTTCGGTGAACAGCGAACGCCGGCCGACGAACTCGTTGGCGCGTTTGGTGCGTGGTCCGGCGACGCCCAGATCGTGCGGCATGGTGGTTCCGTCGGTATCCTTGCCGATGACGATGTATCCCTTCTCGGCGCGCAGGATCATCAGCGATTCAAGCCCGAGCAGCACGGCGTCGAAGGCGCGGCCCTCCTGCTGCATCCTTGTCCACAACGCCTCGGCCCGATCGGCGCGGATGGAAATCTCGTAACTGCGGTCGCCGGTGAAGGAGACACGCGCGATGCGCACCTCGTCGCCGGCAAAACGGCCGGCGGCGATCGCCATATGCGGCAGGCTGGCATCATCGAGTGCTGCGCCCAGATCAAGCGCTTCCACGACCTGGCGCGCATTCGGACCCGAAACGGTCAAGGTCGCGTATTGCGCGGTGGCGTTGTGGATATAGACCGCGTCGCGGCCGAAGCGGTCATGCCGCCATTCTTCGAGGCGCGCGTGGACGGCGGCGACATGCGACGACGAGCAGGAGACGATGAAGCGGTGCTCGTCCAGGCGGACCAGGACTCCGTCATCGAAGACGACGCCGTTTTCCGACAGCATGAAGCCGTAGCGGCAATGGCCCGGCTTCAGGGTCGACATGGTGTTGTAATAGATGAAGTCGACAAACTCGGCCGCGCGCGGGCCGATCACTTCGATCTTGCCCAGCGTCGAGCCGTCAAAGAGCGCGACCGACTGCCGGGCCCGCCGCGCCTCCTCCTGGATCGAGGCGCCTGCTTCCCCGCCACCATAATAGGCAGGCCTCAGCCAACCGCCATATTCCTGGAACACCCCTTTTGCGGCGCGGTGGTTTGCTTCCAGCGGCAGGCGGCGGACCGGGGCGTGCATGCTACCCCGGCGCGCTCCGGCCAGGCTGGCGAACGGAACGGGCGTGAATGGCGGCCGGTAGGTCGTGGTGCCGACGTCCGGGATGCCGCGCCCGGTGATGTCCGCCAGCAGCGCCAGGCCGTTCAGGTTCGAGGTCTTGCCCTGGTCGGTCGCCATGCCAAGCGTGGTGTAGCGCTTCAGGTGCTCGACCGAGACGAAGTTCTCCCGCGCCGCGAGCTCGACGTCCTTGGCGGTGACGTCGCTCTGGTAGTCGATCCAGACGCGGCCCTTGGCCTTGGGTTTCGGCCACAGGCTGGCGACGCCGAGTGTCGCTTCCGCTCCCGTGCCGCGAGGCGCCAGCGATGGCGAACCGAAGGTGCCGGGG
This sequence comes from Mesorhizobium vachelliae, assembly GCF_033977325.1. Taxonomy (NCBI): domain Bacteria; kingdom Pseudomonadati; phylum Pseudomonadota; class Alphaproteobacteria; order Hyphomicrobiales; family Phyllobacteriaceae; genus Mesorhizobium; species Mesorhizobium vachelliae. The sequence goes on along the minus strand of NZ_JAVIIR010000011.1, from coordinate 168,503 downwards.
GCAGCGGCGCCGCTGGCCAAGGCGTCAGAAAGCGAGACCGTGCCGGCGACGGCGCCGGCAACGCCAATCCCTTCGACAGCTTCTCCGGGGACGAACGCCGCCAGTTGATCGCTCCAGGCGAGCTTGCCTTTCGCCTGCGAGAACAAATGCACGGTGGGTGTCCAGCCGCCGGAGACGAGGACGCAATCGGCGGCAAGCGTCGTGCCGTCGTCGAGCAGGACGCCCTGGACGGCATTGCGCCCGCGCGCGCCGACTACCGTCCGGCCGGCCAGGACTCGAACACCTTCTTTTCCTTGAGCACCGCCGTCGCGCCGGCAATCGACCACCGTTACCGAAGCGCCGGCCGCAGCGAGCGCCGAGGCAGGCTCATAGGCGCTGTCGTTGTTGGTCGCGACCACGATTTCGCGGCCGACAAGCACGCCATGCCGGCGCAGATAGGCAAGCGCTGCATCGGCGGACAATATCCCCGGAAGGTCGTTGTTGGCGAACGGCACGGGCCGCTCGATCGCGCCCGTCGCCAGCACGATGCGGCGCGGCCGCACGCGCCAAAGCGTGTCCGGCCTGCCGTCGGTATGCCGCTGGTTGAGCGCGACCAGATTGTGGTCGTAGAGGCCGAAGGCGGTTGTGTCGCTGAGCACGAGCTGACCACCGCTCTTCAGCCCGGCAACTGTCGCCTCGACCCACGCCCTGCCCTCGACGCCGTCGACTTCGCCGGCGCGGTGGCGCAACGATCCGCCCGGATGCGTCCTGTCGTCGACCAGGACAACTGAATGTCCTGCCGCCGCCGCGCTGGCTGCCGCGGCAAGGCCGGCAGGCCCGGCGCCGACCACCAGGACGTCGCAATGATGGTTGATCTGGTCGGAGACCTGGCGCGGCTTCCAGTCTGGATCGACGATGCCAAGTCCCGCCATGGCGCGGATGCGCGGCTCGAACAGGTGCCAGTCCGGCCACATGAAGGTCTTGTAGTAGAAGGCGGCGGGCAGGAAGCGCGCGAAGCGATCCAGAACCGCGTTGCGGTCGCTCTCAGCTGTCGGCGAAGCGTTGACGCTCCTGACCTTGATGCCGTCGACGGCCTGCACGGTCGTCGCGCGCGCATTCGGCACACGGCCGACCGCGCTCTCGACATCGACCAGCGCGTTGGGCTCCTCGACGCCGGAGCCCCAGATGCCGCGCGGGCGGTGATATTTGAAACTGCGGCCGACGACGGTACGTCCACTCGCCAGCAAGGCGGAGGCGATCGTGTCGCCAGCGAAGCCTTCGACGCGCCTGCCGTCGAAGGTGAAGCTCAGCGGGCGAGCGCGATCGATGTCGCTGCCACCGGTGGTGAGACGGGAAGCGCTCATGCGCCGTGCTCCGCTTCGCCGAGCACGGAAGAGCCCGACACCTTGTGATTGACGCTGTCGCGGCTCATGGCGAAGAACTCGCCGCAAGTCAGATGCACCCAGATCTCCCGGGTCGGCCCCTTCGGATTGTCGCGCATGTGGAGATAGCCGGCCCAGCGCTCGGCGGTTACATCGCTGCCGTCCGGCCTCAGATTGCCGGCCTCGCCGCCATAGTGAAACTCACTTTCTTCGCGCGGCCCGCAGAAGGGGCAGGGAAAGAGCTGCATCTTTTCTATACCTTCAATGGGCAATGCCGGAGCCGGCGGCCTCGTCGATCAGGCGGCCGCGGGCGAAGCGATCGAGATCGAAGGGCCGGCTGATGTCGTGGTGCCTGCCTGTGGCAAGCAGGTGGGCAAGCAGGGTGCCGCCGGCGGGGATCGCCTTGAAGCCGCCCGTGCCCCAGCCGCAATTGAGGAAAAGGCCGGGCAGCGGCGACTCGCCAATGATGGGCGAGGAATCCGGGACCACGTCGACGATGCCGGCCCACTGCCGCATCATCTTCAACTGGCCGAAGATCGGGAACATCTCGAGCATGCCGGCGATGACGCCTTCCAGCACCGGCAGGTTGCCGCGCTGGCCGTAGGACGGGATGCGGTCGAGCGCCCCGCCGATCACCAACTCGCCCTTGTCCGATTGGCTGACATAGACGCCCGTGTCCGGCGAGATCACCACCGTGTCGATGATCGGCTTGACCGGTTCGGACACGCAGGCCTGGAGCGCGTAGGAATTGACCGGCAGCCGGAAGCCCGCTTTCGCCGCCAGCACCGATGAATGGCCGGCGACCGCCATGCCGGTGCGCTCGGCCCGGATCGCGCCGCGCGAGGTGACGACGCCGCGGCAGCGTCCGTCTTCGATGATGAAGTCGGTGATCTCGCAATTCTGGATGATGTCGACGCCGAGACGGCTTGCCGCGCGCGCGTAGCCCCAGGCGACGGCGTCGTGGCGGGCGGTGCCGCCGCTTGGCTGCCAGGTGCCGCCATAGACGGGGTAGCGTGTGCCCGGACTGAAATTGTAGATCGGCACGACGCGGCGCACGTCCTCGACCGAGAACAGCTCGCAATCGATGCCGTTGACCTGGATGGCGTTGACGGAGCGCGCAGCGGTTTCCATTCCCGCTTCGCTGTGCGCAAGGGTCAGGATGCCGCGCGCGGAAAACATCGCATTGTAGTTCAGGTCCGTCGACAGCGTCTTGTAGAGGCTGTGGGCCAGCCCGTAGATCGCCGCGCTTTCGGGGTAGAAATAGTTCGAACGCACCACCGTCGTGTTGCGGCCTGTGTTGCCGCCGCCGATCCAGCCTTTCTCCAGGAGCGCGACATTGGTGATGCCGTGATTTTTGGCGAGATAATAGGCGGTGGCAAGCCCATGCCCGCCGCCGCCGATTATGATCGCGTCGTAGCGCGGTTTCGGATCGGGAGAGCGCCAGGCCCTTTCCCAACCGGTCTGGCCGGCGATGCCTTCCTTGAAGAGCGAAAGCGCCGAATACTGCCTCGTCATGCGCGCAAGCCGCCTTCACAGGCCGGAGACATCGCTCCGCCGCAAGGGCCTGGCCGCCGTGTCTCCAGCTCGAACATGTGCATCGATCGCCCCATAAGATACCTGCTTTGCGGTTGGTGCAGAACATCCCAAAGCAGCGTCAGGCGCACATTTAGCGCGAATGTACACCTGTGTCCATTCAAAGCGTGTAGCGCGCTCCCGCGCATTTCGCAGATTTCGGGATGTTCGGTCAGACAAGCTGCGGCACGCTCATTGAAGCCACTTCGGTGGGCTCGGCGGCATGAAGGGAAAGCGCCCCGCAAGCAGGGCTCCTATAGCGTTTCACCGTTTCACGGAAACGGCGAACCGCTCTATCCCTTTGTTTTTACGCAATTCCGGACGGAAAACCGCTCACACTTTTCCTGGAATTGCTCTAGGGGCTGGACCGCTTTGGTTTGCGCCCGGCTCTCTCGGCAACTTCCGGTTCTAGATATCAGGCGACCACGTCGGCGGCACGCCGGCTTCTTGCTTCGGCGGCCTGCAGGAAAGCGGCGAGCTTTTCGTTGAAGGTCGCCGGCTTCAAAAGGAAAGGCGCGTGCTTGCCGTCATGGATATCGTCCGGCTCGCCGGTCCATTGCTCGAGCTTGAGGTCCCGGAAATACTGGTGGTTCAGGAACGGGTCGTTCGAGCCGTTCAGGATGGCGAACGGGACCGCGGCCGAGCGCAGGAAGCGCATCTGTCGCGGCCAGTCCACGATCTGGAGCTTGCCCAGCGTATAGGCGCGGGCACGCCCGTCTGTCCTTCGCACGGCGCGATGGAAGTGGAGCGTCTCGGCTGTCTTCGGACCGGTCGTCGACGCCGCGAAGTCGCGACTCTCGGCCGGCGACAGGAAGGTCTTGCTCGCCAGAACGAAATGGCTGGTCGCGTCATAGGCGCGGCCGACATCTTCCGGAACGACCCTGAGGGGCGGCGTGCCGGAAAGGGCAAGCGCCTTCACGGGATAGCTGCGGGCCGCAAGCTCGATGGCAATATAGCCACCCAGCGACCATCCGAACACAAAGGGGTTCGCCGTGCCGAGCGCCTTGAGCACATCTTCGGCGACGTCGGCGAACGCCTCGACGCTGTAATCCTTTTCCGGGTCGGCATTGTCGGACACGCCGTGACCGGGCAGGTCGAAGGAGATGACCCGGTAGCGGTCGCGGAACGCCTTGAACTGGTTGGCGAACACTTCCTTGGCGGAGGAGTTGCCGTGGATGAGGAGAAGCGCCGGCTTGTCGCCGCCGGTGTCGGCAACGGCGATCCTGCCATGGCGGGTGGCGACCATCGTCTCATGCGCTCCGGTCATCGCTTCGCGTTGGCCGAGGCCGAAGCGGCGGCGCAAGGTGGCCGTCGCCTGCGAACGCACCACGTCGAGGGCTTCGCGAAGCGTCTGCAGCAATGCCCACAGGCCACCCGGATAGAAGATCAGGATGACGATCAGCAACAGCGACATGATGATGTTGCGCCAGGCGCCGTAGGCGGCGAAGACCTCGGACACCATGGTCACGAAGAAGGCTGCAAGGATCGGACCCCAGATCGTCCCGGCGCCGCCAAGCAGAAGCATCGAGAGCAGCAGGCCGAGCAGCCCGAGGCCGAAATTGTCGGGAGAGGCAACGCGCATGTAGGAGCCGTAGAAGCCGCCGGCCACACCGCTCAGCGCGGCGCTCACCGTCAGCGTGAACAGCCGGGTGCGCGTTTCCGACATGCCGCGCGAGATGGCGTAGTATTTATGGTCGCGCATGGCCACGATGGCGCGGCCGAAACGCGAGCGGGTGATCTTGTAGAGGATGATGGTGGAGGCCACCAGCATCAGCAGGGCCAGATAGTAATAGCCGACCTTGCCGCCGCGGTTGAAGCGGTAGCCGAAGAGCTCGAGCGCCGGCAGGCTCACCATGCCCGACGTGCCGCCGGTGATGTCGGACTGGCTGATGATGATCTGGTAGAGCACCTGCGAGGCCGCGATGGTGACCAGAATGATGTAGATGCCTGAAAGCCTGAGGATGGGCAATGTTATGAGGGCCGCGACGAGGCCCGCGGCAACGCCGGCGAACGCGATGCCCAGCCATGGCGACAGGCCGAGAGTCTGGCCGACCAGCCCGAACGCATAGGTGCCGATGGTGAAGAGCGCGACATGGGCGAAATTGAACAGGCCGCCATAGCCGAGGCTGAGGTCCCAGCTCGAGGCGACGATGCCGAACACGAAGGCCAGCACCAGGAGATGCCGCAGATACATGCTCGACGAAAGCAGCGGCACAAGCGCCAGCACGGCCAGGACGATCAGGACCGGGATCAGCCCGGAACTGCGGGCGAAGGACGGGCTGTACCGCATCAGACGGATTTCCTGTATCGGCCAAACAGACCTTCTGGCTTGGCAACGAGCACGACGATCATGATGGCGAAGAGCACCGTCGGGCTCCAGTAGAGGCCGACGAGATAGGTCATGACAGCCTCAAGCAGGCCGACGATGAAGGCCGCGTAGATCGGGCCGGTGAAGCGCGCGATGCCGCCGAAGATCACCACGATCAGCGCTTTCATCAGCGGGTCGGAACCCATCGAAGGATTCATGAAGCGGGTCGATCCGATCAGGATGCCGGCCAGCGCCGCCAGCGCCGCCGACAGGCCGAAGGCGATGGCGTAGAGCCGCTCGACATCGATGCCCATGAGTTGAGCCGCCTCGCGGTTCTGCGCCACGGCGCGCATGGCTCGGCCAAGCGGCGCGCGCTGCAGGAACACGCCGAGCGCCGCCAGGATGACGAGCGCCAGCGCCACCACCGCCATCTCGTTGCGGGAAATGGTGATGCCGAGGAGCGACATGTCGCCGCCGAGCAGCGGCGAGAGCTGCTTGTTGCGCGGCCCCCAGACGAGGTTGATGACGTTCTCCAGGATGGTCGCGCCGGCAAGCGTGGTGATGACCGATTTCACCACGATGTCCGGGCTTCGTTCGAAAGGTTTGATCAGGAGGTAGTAGACGAGCATGCCGATGACGAACATGCCGATGATGGAAACCCCTGCCCCGGCCAGCAGGCCGGCGCCCGAAACCTCGGCGCTGGCGATCTGCCAGGCGATGTAGGCGCCGAGCGCGATGAAGGTGCCGTGGGCGAAATTGAAGATGCCGAGCGTCGTCCACACAAGCGCCAGCCCGGTCGCCATCAGCGCATAGAGCGCGCCCAGCACGATGCCGCCAATCAGGATCAGGTTAAGCGTCTCAAGGGTCAATGGTGATCCTCGCCGAACATCAGTTTCATGATCTCTTCATGCGTGGGCATGTCGGCCTTCTCGATGCGACGCGAGATGCGGCCGTGGTCGAAGAGGTAGAGCGTGTCGATCAGTTCCTCGAGGAAGGCGATGTCCTGATCGACCACGATCAGCGGCACGCCGGATCCGCGGATGGTCTGGATCGCCGAAGCGAGCTCGCCGCGCAGCTTTGGCGACAGCCCCAGCGTCGGCTCGTCGAGGATGAGAAGCTTCGGTGCGGCCATCAGGCCGACGCCTATGGCCACCATCTGGCGCTCGCCGCCCGAAAGGAAGCGGATCTTGTGGCCGAGCCGCTCGTGCACCCGAGGAAAGAGCCGGAAGACCTTGTCCAGCGTTTCGGCCGCGTTGGCGCGCCCGCGTGAAGCATAGGGCGCGATCGACAGAGTTTCGGCGACGGTCATGTCCGGGAAAAGCAGGTTCCCCTGCGGGACATGGATCAGCCCGGCGCGCGCTACGGCTTTCGGGTCCATCCGGCGCCAGGTTATGGCATCGTAGTTGAAATTGCGCCAGCGCCGGCTGCCGCGCGCGCCTGGACGGTTGAGTTGGACACCGTCGAAGAAAATATCCCCGTCCCACGGATCGATGATACCGGACAGGGTTCTCAGGAACGTCGTCTTGCCGTGACCGTTCGGGCCGAACAGCCCCACGCTCGCGCCTTGCACCAGCGAAAGGTCGATCTTGCGGAAAATCTGCAGCGGCTCGTAGCCGCCATCGAGGCCCCTGACATCGAGGAGAAGCGTGTCCGTCATCGTGCCTGCCCCAGATAGGCTTCGATCACCTTCGGATCGGCAACGACCTCGGAGGGAAGCCCCTGGGCGATCACCCGGCCCTGGTCGAGGACGATAAGCCGGTCGCAGACCGACATCAGCAGCGGCAGGACATGCTCTATGAGCAGGATGGCGATGCCGCGCTGGCGCAGCGCGAGAATGAGCGCCTTCATGTGCTCGATCTCGCCGGGCGTCAGGCTCGACGCCGGCTCGTCGAGCAAAAGCACGCGCGGCGACATGGCCAAGGCGCTGGCTATCATCAATATCTTGCGGAAGAAGATGGGAAGCGTTGCGGTCGGCGCGTTGTGCAGCGTCTGGGGAAAGCCCACGATGTCGAGCACCTCGATCGCGGCGATCTCATCCTGCTTTTGCCCCTGCCGCTTGCCGCTGTGCTCTATGGCCACCAGCACATTGTCGATGGCGCTCAGCGAGGTGAAGATGCTTTCGCGCTGGAAGGTGCGGGCGATGCCGGAACGGCTCACCTCCTCCGGCGCCACGTTCTGGATCTCCTTGCCTGCGAAAACGACGCGGCCGCTGTCGGCCGGAAAGGGGATGTTGGTCAGGATGTTGAACAGCGTGCTCTTGCCGCTGCCGTTCGGCCCGGCGACGCCGAGTATTTCGTTCTCGGCCAGCGCAAAGCTGACGCCGCCCACGGCGCGCAAGCCGCCGAAGGACTTGGTGAGATTTTCAGCCGTAAGGATCATGCAAGACTGCTTTGACGAAAGCGGAACGCTGTTGGGCTTCGGCGCCTGGAAAGACGTGCCGGCGCGATACGTCGCGCCGGCAGATCGGACATTTCGGGTACCGACCGAAAGGCTACTGCTTGATCCAAGGCGGAAGCTTGAAATCGCCCGTAGCGTATTTCTTCGGCCCGATCAGGAAGCGCTTGCCGTCCCAGATCTGGTAGAAGGTCACCGGAATGTGGTTCTCGTCCTGCACGGCGAGATGCGTCGCCGGATCGAATTCCACCGGCCCCGGCGCGGCGTCGACCTTGGTTTCGCCGAGCGCCTTGCCGATCGCGTCATGATCCTTGGGGTCGCCGACCTTCTCCAGCGCCGCGAAATACATCTCGGCCTCTTCATAGAGAGCCGAGCCGTAGACGCCCGGAGCGACCTTGTACTTGTCCTGGAACTTCTTCAGCACTTCCTGCCCGCGCGACCAGCCGGGCGAGTCGATGGCGCCGCCGATCAGGTTGTAGAGGATGCCGTTCGACTGTTCCTTGGTGAGGTCGACGAATTCCGGCACCGACGGCGCGTATTGCAGGAACACCAGGCTCTGGGTCGGTTGTTCCAGGAACTGCTTCAGGAACAGAGCGGAGTTCGAGGGCTGATAATCGGTGTTGACCACGAGGTCCGGCGGGTCCTGCCGCACCTTGGCAAGGATCGCGCGCCAATCGTTGACGGGGCCGAAAGGCACCATCTCGTCCACGGTCACGGTCCAGCCGGCGGCGGAGAAGGATTTCTTCATGCCTTCCGAGATGACCTTGGAATAAGGATTGTCGGACGAGATCATCGCCAGCTTCTTGCCGGTCGGCTTGAACTTGCCGTCGGCGATCAGCCCGTCCACCAGGGGAAGCACGTCCGTCTCGTAGCCCTTGTAGGACGGCGACAGCGACCAGCAGCAATTGTAGTTGCCAGGGTCCTTGGTCACGATGCCGGCAAACGAACCGGACGGGCCGGACGAGATGTAAGGCATGTTGGCGTCGGCGAAGAGATCGACCTCGAACAGCGACAGGCTGGCATAGCCGGTCAGCACGACCTGCACGCCTTCCGTGTTGATGAGACGCTGCGCGGCGCTGCTGACATTGTCGGGCGACCCGTCCTTGACGTCCGCCGAGATGATCTCGAACGTGTGGCCGGCCACGCCGCCCTTGGCGTTCCTTTCGTCGACGGCGAGCTCGACGCCCTTGATGAAGTCCGCGCCGTCGGAGGCCGAAGGTCCCGAAAGCGGCGCGAGCACGCCGATCTTGATGACGTCGGCCGCCGCCGCGCCCATTGCCGTGCCCAGAGCCGACGCGCCTAACGCGCCGACCAGAAGCAACTGTCTCAGTAGTCCCCTCTGCATGAGATCATTCCCCATTTTTGCGATGTTCAGTTCCACGGCATGCCCTCTCAGGCATGACGCGCATGGTCAATCAGCCGGTCGATGAAGCCGACACAACGTTCGAGCTGCTCGACGGTGATCCATTCGTCGGTTATGTGCGCCTCGCTGTCGCGCCCGGGGCCGCAGATGATGGTCGACATGCCGGCGGACTGGAAGATGCCGGCCTCGGATCCATAGTTCACGGCGGTCACCTCGTTGCGACCGGCAAAACGCTTGGCAAGCGTTTCAGCGTGCGAGCCCACGTGGGGGACGAAGGGCGGAACGTCATAGGCGATGTTGGTCACCACGCTGGAGTCGGCGAAGCCTTCCTTCATGGCCGGAACGACCTTGCCGTCGCTGAATGTCCGGAACCTTTCGACCAGCGTCTCCACGACGCCGCCGCTTGTGGCGCGGATGTCCCATTGGAAGGCGCAATCGCCGGGTATGGCGTTGCGCGCGGTGCCGCCCTGGACGACGCCGACGCTCACCGTCGTGTAGGGCACCTCGAACGGCGATCCGGTCTCCGGCGCCGAACGCAGTTCGTTCGCGTAGGAGCGCAATTCTCCCATCAGGTCCATGGCGTGGAAGATGGCGTTCACGCCGAGGTCGGGGCGCGACGAGTGACAGGCCTTGCCGGTCACGGTGGTGAGCAGGCCGGCGCTTCCCTTGTGACCGCCGACCACGCCCATGCCGGTCGGCTCGCCCACGAACACGGCAAGTTGCTGCGGCAAGGTCTTCGCCATGTGGTCGATAATGCCGTGCACGCCCAGGCATCCGACCTCTTCGTCATAGGACAAGGCAAAATGGATGGGCGCCGCAAGCGGCTCCTTCAGCATGGCGGGTACGCCGGCCAGCGCGCAGGCGATGAAACCCTTCATGTCCGAGGTGCCGCGGCCGTGGAGCCTGTCGCCGTCGCGCCACATGTTGAAGGGGTCGCGCGACCACTCCTGTCCAGCGACCGGGACGACGTCGGTATGGCCGCTCAAAACATAGCCTGGACGGTCGGCCGGTCCGATCGTGGCGAACAGGTTGGCCTTGGTGCCTGTCGCGTCGGGGATGATGATGCTCTCCACCCCGAAGCCGGCAAGGTAGGCCTTGATGAAGTCGATCGCTTCCAGATTCGACCGGCTGCTGACGGTGTTGAATCCCACCAGCCGGCTCAAGAGTTCGATCGCGGAAGAATGTGCCATTGTCTGTCCTGGTCCGTCCGGTTCTGCGCGGCGATTGCCGATCAAAGCCGGTAGAAGCGCTTGGCGTTGTCGTGGAACAATTGCGCTTGCTCCTGTGGCGACAGGACGGCCGCGATCTTCTTGAAGGTGTCGTAGATCTGGTTGAAGCTCATCTGGATCTTCGAGACCGGATAATCCGTGCCGAACATGCTGCGCCCGGTGCCGAAACAGTCGATGCAATGCATGGCGACGTCGCGCACGCTTTCCAGCGTCCAGTTGCGATCATAGGCGCCCGGGTTCGAGATCTTGATGGCGATGTTCGGACAGGCGGAGATATGCTTCAGGCCGTCGCGCCAGCGCTGCATGCCTTCCGGATCGCGGTCGATCGGACTGCCGCAATGATTGATGATGATCTGCAGGCCGGGAAGCGCCTCGGCGATCTCTCGCACGACGCCGGCCTGGTAGGGATACATCATCAGCTCGAGATTGAGCCCATGCTCCTGCAGCCGAGCGATATCGCGGCGCCACTGCGGGTTGCGACCGAGCTCGGGGTCGGTCACGAAGCATTTCTTCGGATCCGGATGCCAGCTCAAGATGCCCCGGATGCCGGTCACCCGGTCGAACGCCGCCTGTCTCGCGATGGCGTCTGCCGCTTCCGGCTTGCCCAGCGAAGCGCCGCCGACATAACGCGCGGCCACACCCTTCGACTTGTCCAGGGTTTCCAACCAGCGGGTCTCTCCCACCGGATCGCCGGCCCACAGCGCCTCTATATGAACCGTGGCAACGATATTATGTCCGCTGGAATCGCGCACATAATTGTCGACCAGATAGTCCGTGGCGATCTCGGAAAGACCGGCTACCGCCTGCACGGAAGGGTCGGTGGGCAGCAACCACGGATGCTTGCCCATGGAAAGATCCCACAGGTGATGGTGCGGATCGATGATCGGTCCCGAATACATGAACACTCCCGGTGTGGGGATGCGGCCAAACCGGGGAGGTCAGCGTTCACGACTCCCGCAGGAACCCGCATGCTAACCGTCCCTACCCGGTCCGCAACCCAAGCAGTCATAGTGATTGCAACAAAAAAGCCGGTATTGTCTTTCCGGGACAGGATTTCGCAGAAAGGACTCCACCGGCATCCATCTCATCTCAGTCCACGGCGACCGACCAGCCATGGCTGTCGGGCACGGTCCCGGCATGGAGCCCGGTCAGATGCTCGAACAACTTCGCCGCGACCGGCCCCGTCTGGCCGCCATTGACGACGATCTTTTCGCCACGCCAGGCGAGCTCGCCCACCGGAGAGATCACGGCGGCGGTGCCGACACCCCACATCTCCTCCAGCGTGCCCGTCCTCGACGCCGCTATGACATCCTCGATGTCGATGGGCGCCTCGGCCACCTCCATGGCCCAGTCGCGCATGAGCTTGAGCACGCTATCGCGCGTGATGCCCGGCAGGATCGAATCGCTCAATGGCGGCGTGAAGATGCGGCCGCCGATCTTGACCATGATATTCATGGTGCCGACCTCCTCCAGATAGCGGCGCTGGACGCTGTCCAGCCACAGGACCTGGCTGAAGCCGGCGGCGGCGGCCTCGCGGCCGACCTTGAGGCTGGCCGCATAGTTGGCACCGGCCTTGGCCGAGCCGATCGCGCCCTTGGCCGCGCGCACACGCGTCTCGGAAACGAGGATGCGGACTGGGCCGGCGCCTTCCGAATAATAGGAGCCGACCGGGCAGAGGAAGATGAGATAGGTGTAGGTCCTGGAAGGCCGCACCACCATGTAGCCCTCGGTTCCCACCATGGTCTGGCGCACATAGATGGCATTGCCACGCTTGGCCGGCACCCAGTCGCGGTCGAGATCGATCAACTGGCGCATCGCGGCAAGCACGAGGTCGGGATCGACCGCCGGCATGCACAACTCGCCCGCGCTGCGGTTAAGGCGCGCGATATGGGCCTGCGGCCGGAAGAGATGGATCGAGCCGTCTTCGCGGCGATAGCCCTTCGATCCGTCGAAGATCGCTTGGGCATATTGGATGACGGAGGACGAGGGGTGGAGCTGCAGCGGGCCGAACGGCACGATGCGGGGATCGTGCCAGCCAAGTCCCTCCGTGTACTCCATCTGGAACATGTGGTCGGAGAAGTAGTCGCCGAAGCTCGCCTTGAGGTCTTGCGGGATGGGCTTGTGCGCCGCGGCGCGCGTGACGGGAATGTCATGCATGATGCAATGGATGTCCTGATTGTCGATGAGGGCCGCGGGCCGTGCCCGCGCAACCGAGGGTGTCGCTCAGGCCGGAGACGCCAGATGCCCCAGGCAGTCGCCGGCTTCCACCAGCGAGAAGGTGCGGATGCAGACGGCGAAGCCGCCATGCCTGAAATAGACGGGCACCGGCTCGGCCCAGGGATTGTCCAGATCGTAGATCAGACCGGCAAGCGCGCCAGCCGGCACCTCGTCGCCGAGCGCGAAGCGCGGCTCGAAGAAACCCCGGCGCGGAGCGAAGGCATAGAGGCCTGGATCGTCCATCACCAGCCGGCGGACCTTTCCGCGGCGCTTCGGCAGCGATGTGGCGGGCGCCACCACCTTGAGATGCGACAGCACCGAGCGCAGGCCGTTCTCCACGACGGCCAGGCCCTCGATGTTGACGGTCGAGCCGCCGCCGAACTCTCCGGTGACGAAGAAGACGTTGTTCTGGTGCGCATAATTGCCGATGACGCGGTCTTCGCCGCTCAATGCACGGATGCTGTCGAAATACACCACGTTCGGCGGATCGAAGGCGTCGATGAATTCTTCCAGGCGCTCTTTCTGCGCGGGATCGGACCAGCGCGGCGCGAGCAGCGTCGGCAGGTATTGCAGCGAGCTGCCGCCGGCATGGAAATCGATCAGATAGTCAGAGCGCGGCAACAGCTCGGTGGTCACGTAATGCGCGATCATCTCCGTCGCGGTGCCGTTGCGCTTGCCCGGAAAGGTGCGATTGAGGTTGATGTCGTCGATGGGCGAGGTGCGGGTGCCGGCGACAAAGGCCGGATAGTTGACCGCCGGAACGACAATCAGCCGTCCCGAAAGCCGCGAAAGGTCAAGCTCGCGGACAAGCCGCGCCAGCGCGATCGGGCCCTCATATTCGTCGCCATGGACACCGCCCGTCAGCAGCACCGTCGGCCCTTCGCCATTCTTCGCGACTGCGATGGGGATGGCGATATGGCCATAGGCGGAGCGATGCACCGAATGCGGCAGCCGCAACGTGCCCGTCTGCAGCCCGTCGCGATCGAAGTCGATACTCGTTCCGATCATGGACTTGTCGTCGCTCATTGCATCTCTCCAGGCTTCGTCTGCATCGACTGGCGAGCGTAGGGCGAGCCGGAAAGGCAAGTCTTGCGCGATAGGGCCTAAAGCACACTGCGATCCTTGAGGTTCGCGGTGCGCTTTAGGTTCTTGATTTTATGCATGTCTTTGTCCCGGAACCGGTTCCCACTTTCGGGAGACATGCCTTGATCTTTCGCAGATCGGCCATGGCCGGCGCCGTCCGGGCCGGCCCGTCGCCTCAGACGAGCTCGCGCCGCCAGCGCAGCGGGGTCAGGCCGGTAGCCTTGCGGAAACAGGTGGTAAAATGGCTCTGATCGGCGAAACCGCAAGTGAGCGCGACGTCGGCCAGTTGCAGCTTCTGTTTCCTCAGCAAGTCCTTGGCGCGATCGACGCGTCTGTGCACAATGAAATTGTGCGGGGTCTGGCCTGTCGACTGGCGGAACATGCGGGTGAAATGCCGCACGCTCCACCCGGCCAGACGGGCGAGATCCGCGAGCGCGATTTCCTCCTGCAGATGGGCGTCGATGTAGTCGCAGACACGCCGCCAATCCCGCGAGGAGAAGGCGCCGGTCGCCGGATGCGGGGCCCCGGCTTTCGCAAGGATGAGAACCTGGCAGATCAGCGCAGCACCATGCTGTCCACCAACATGCGGCCCATCGGGCCTTCCGGATCGCCAAGCGTCCAAAGCTGCTGAAGCAGCGTGCTCACCACGGCGTTTGGCGCCGTGGATCCGGAAAGCGGCTCGAGCGCCGTTGACAGGTCGTCGGGACATTCCGGACCGAGCAAGCTTCTGACATGGTCGACCGGCACCGCCAATATGACCAGCTTGCGGGGACCGCCGACGCGCCAGCGACTCTCGACGTTGGGCGGCACCACGATAAGATCCCCGGTGCGGGACTTCCCCCCTGCCCATCCGGCCCCCATGTTCCAGTCGTAGGAACAGGCCGGCGCCGACAGCGGCGTGGATATGACGACTTCCTCGACGGCCGGGTCGGCAAGCTCATGCCGTCTCTGCTCGACCAGTATCATGCTGTAGCGTCCGGTGCCCTCGATGGTGCGATGCTGCTGGGGAAAGGCGGAATAGGAAGACTTGCGGTAGAATTCCGCATAGTTCTCATACGCTTCCCGCGCGACCTGCAAATTCTCGGTCCTCATGACGGGCCTCCAAGGAGCCAAACTTCGCCTCGCAAGTTCGACCTGAAGCGGGTCGGCGTTTCAAGGAAAACTCGCACTGTCCCGCTCTCGTTTGTAGCATGAACTTTTCCGGGGATCGCAAGATGCGCTCCCCGGATCGTGCTCCAAGTTTTTGTTTTTATGCATGTCGTTATCCCAGAACCGCAGCACACTTCTGGGCGACATGCATTAAGGACGCACTTTGCCGGCTCAACGGCCTGGTCGCTCAGACGAGCGGGTCGGGAGCGGCGCTTTCGCCGCGACCCTGCTGCAGGATCATCCGTCCGCGGTCGGAAGAGGCGCGGCGAAACTTCGACGCCGCCTGATAGTCGGTGTCGTCGTACCAGGCCTGGGCCGTAGCCTCGTCCGGAAACTCGAGGATGACCATGCGGTCGGTGAAGGTCTCGCCCTCGCAGGTGGTCACCGGATCGCCCCGCGTCAGGAACTTCCCGCCATACTTCTTCAGCGTGGCAGGGGTGAGCGCGGTGTACTTCTTGTACGTCTCGGGGTCGTGGACCCGCATCGTGCAGATCATATAAGCGGCCATGGCCTCCTCCTTGGTTTTCGATCGAGCTTATAGCTTTGTCGAAGCGCATTCACGATAAATTTCGGTTGTTATCGCCAGCTTTTCGCGCATAATCACCAAGGTATCAAGGAATTGTAGCTGAAAGCGCCATGGTCTCACTGGACGCCATCGACCATCGCATCCTGCGCGAGCTGCGGCAGGATGGCCGCATCTCGACGGTGGATCTGGCCGAGCGCGTCGGCCTTTCGCCCACGCCCTGCGCGCGCCGGCTGAAGAGGCTCGAGGAAACGGGCGTGATCCAGGGCTACGCGGCCCGCATTGATCCGGCAGCGCTGGGCCTCGGTGTCTGCGTGATGGTTTCCGTGCGTCTTGGACAGCAGGGCCCCGAAGGTGCCGGCCTGTTCCTGGACGAAGTGGCGAAACACCCGGAGATCACCGAATGCCTGCTCGTGACGGGGAATATCGACTACCTGTTGCGGGTGTGGGTCAAAGACATCGCGGCGCTTCGCGAATTCATCAGCAACGTGCTGCAATCAATTCCATCGGTGGCCGAGACGTCGACGATGGTCGTGCTCAACCCCGACGAGACCAATCTCTAGTTCGGGAAATCCTGATGCCGAAAACGCTTTGAGGGTTTGCGGCTTACGACGAAATTAGTCCGGCGAACCGTCGGACGGGAATGGAGAGACCTGACATGGCATTCGATATCGTTGGGGCCGCACAAGCGCTGGTGCGCGGCCATCGAGACAACACGCAGTTCGTGACGATCGAGGGGTTGTCGGACCTCGTCTCCGCCTACAAGGTGCAGGACGCCTACGTCGGGGCTATCATCGGGAACGACCGCATAGCCGGCTACAAGATCGGCTTGACCTCGCACAGCATGCAGAGCATGTGCGGGATCGATCACCCTGTCGCCGGCGCCGTTTTCGGGCGGCGGGTGATGCACAGCGGAGCGAAGCTCTCGCTGACCGGCTACGGCCATCTCGGCCTGGAATTCGAGATCTGCGCCCGGCTCGGCCGCGATCTCGCGCCGCGCGCCGCACTTTATACGCGCGACGAGGTCGCCGCGGCGGTCGATGGCGTCTGCGCGGCGGTCGAGGTGGTGGACGATCGCCATGCCGACTACTCGGTGCTGGATGTGCGCTCGCTGGTGGCCGACAATTCGTGGAATGCCGGCGTGGTGCTGGGCGATTTCGTCACCCCGCCGGCAGCATTGGAGAAAGTCGAGGCGATCGTCTACCAGGGCGGCGTCGAGATCGGCAGAGGGGTCGGCGCCGATGCGCTCGGCCACCCCTATGAGCCGCTGGCTTGGCTGGCAGACCATCTCGGCGCCTCCGGCAGGGGCATGAAGGCCGGCGACATCGTCATGACGGGCAGCATCGTGCGCACACGCTTCCCCGACAAGGCATTTTCCTATCGGTTCGACATTGCCGGTCTTGGCAGCGTCGAGGTCAGCGGCGCCTGAGGCGTAGCATCATCGGAGAGGACGGATGGATCTTGGATTGAAGGGCAGGAACGCGCTCGTGCTGGGCGCTTCGAAGGGACTCGGCCGCGCCGTGGCCAAGGAATTGCTGGACGAGGGCGCGCGTGTGGCAATCTGCGCCCGCACCGCCGCGGCGCTGGAGCAGACCGCCCGCGAGATCGGCGCGACGGCACTCGTCTGCGACCTCGCAAAGCCAGGCGCGGCGACGGAACTGGTGGAGCGGACCAAGGCGGCGCTGGGCGCGCCGGACATCGTTGTGGTCAACACCGGCGGCCCGCCGACCGCGCCCTTCGACGAAATCACCATCGAGCAATGGCGCGCGGCCTTCGACAATCTGTTCATGAGCGCCGTGGAGATCGTGCGGGCGGTGCTGCCGTCGATGCGCGAGAAGAAATGGGGCCGCGTGCTGTTCGTGACCTCCATCGCCGCGAAGGAGCCGATCAACCGCTTTGCACTCTCCAACTCGCTGCGCGCCGGCATCCACGGGCTGATCAACACGCTGAGCAAGGAAGAAGGGGCCAACGGCATCACCTTCAACGCGCTGATGCCGGGCTATACGCTGACCGAGAGGCTGGCGGACGCGAAGCTCGACCTGGAGAAGGTGAGCCAGGCGATACCCGCCAAGCGCATCGGCCGTCCCGAAGAGTTCGCGGCGCTGGCCGCCTTCCTTGCCTCCGACCGCGCCTCCTACATCACCGGCCAGGCCGTCGCCTGCGACGGCGGCGCGCTCTGGTCGATCTGAGGGCGGCATCCCTCACCATTGAGGCCTATTCGAACGCGTAGGTAAATCCTTCCGGCGACGCACCCACGATGACCTTCGCCATCTTCTTGCCCTCGAGCGAGCGGTTGAGCACGCCGCGGCTCAGTTCCGGCAGCAGCGTGTTGGTCAGGATGGCGTCGATCATGCGGCCGCCGGATTCGATCTCGGTGCAGCGCGCCTTGACCAGGTCCATCACGCCGTCGCCGATCACCAGCTCGGCGTCGTTGGTGGCCTTGAGGCGGCGCGCGATCTTGCCGAATTGATGGCGGGCGATCGCCTCGATCATGGAATCCGACAGCGGATAGTAGGGAATGGTCACCACGCGGCCAAGGAACGCCGCTGGAAACACTTTCAGCAACGGCGCGCGCAGCGCCGTGTCGAGATCGTCGATGCCGGTCCGCACCGTGCCGTTCCTGGTGCGATCCATGATGACGTCGGAGCCGACATTCGAGGTGAGCAGGATCAGCGTGTTCTTGAAGTCGATCCGGCGGCCTTCGCTGTCGTCCATCATGCCCTTGTCGAAGACCTGGAAGAAGATCTCGTGCACGTCGGGATGCGCCTTCTCGACCTCGTCGAGCAGGATCACCGAATAGGGTTTTCGGCGCACCGCCTCGGTCAGGATGCCGCCCTTGCCGTAGCCGACATAGCCGGGCGGCGCGCCCTTCAGCGTCGAGACGGTGTGCGCTTCCTGGAACTCCGACATGTTGATCGAGATCAGGTTCTGCTCGCCGCCGTAAAGCGTCTCGGCAAGCGCCAACGCAGTCTCGGTCTTGCCGACGCCGGAGGGGCCGCAGAGCAGGAACACGCCGACCGGCTTTTCCGGCGCGCCGAGGCCGGCGCGGCTGGTCTGCACGCGCTTCGCGATCATCTCCATCGCATGGTCCTGGCCGACCACGCGCTCGGACAGCGTTGCGGCGAGCCTGAGCGCCTTTTCGGTCTGGCTGGAGAGCATGCGCCCGGTCGGGATGCCGGTCCAATCCTGCACCACGGCGGCGACCGCATTGCGGTCGACTGACGGCAGGATGAGCGGCGTCTCGCCTTGCGCCGCGGCAAGTTCGGCCATCAGCTCGCGCAGCCGCTCAAGATCGGCGACAGCTTCATCCGCCGGTTTGGCGGAAGCTGTTTCGGCCTTCGCGGCCTTGGCCGCCTTGGCTTTAGAGGCTTTGGTCTTCTTGGTCTCGGCAGCCTTGCCATCGCCAGCCTTGCTTTCGGGAGCCTCCTGCTCGGGCTCCTTTGCCGTGCCCTCCGCCTCCACTGCGCCGTCATCGGCTGCTTCGTCGAGCGGCACACCCTCGCCGCGCAATTTTGCGCGCAGGTCGAGTATCTCGGTGACCAAGGCCTTTTCCCGATCCCAGCGTGCCTGGGCTGCGGCCAGACTTGTCTCGGTTTCCGCCAGCCCGGCATCGACGCGGGCCTGCCGGTCGGCGACGTCGATGCCGATCGCCGCCTCGCGGCCGATGATGCCGCTCTCGACCTCCAGCGCCTGGCGGCGGCGCAGGATATCCTCGACCTCGGCCGGCGTCGCATGCTGCGAGACCGCGACGCGGGCGCAGGCGGTGTCGAGCAGGCTGACGGCCTTGTCCGGCAATTGCCTGGCCGGGATATAGCGATGCGACAGCGAAACCGCCGCCTCGATCGCCTCGTCGAGGATCTGTACCTTGTGGTGCTGCTCCAGCACACCGGCGACGCCGCGCAGCATCAGCACGGCCACCGCTTCCGAGGGCTCGTCGATCTTGACCACCTGGAAACGGCGGGTGAGCGCCGGGTCCTTCTCGATGTGCTGCTTGTATTCTGCCCAGGTCGTGGCGGCGATGGTGCGAAGCTCGCCGCGCGCCAATGCCGGTTTCAAGAGATTGGCCGCATCGCCGGTGCCGGCCGCGCCGCCGGCGCCGATCAGCATGTGCGCCTCGTCGATGAACAGGATGATCGGCACCTCGGAGGCCTGGACCTCGTCGATGACCGCCTTCAGCCGCTTCTCGAACTCGCCCTTGACGCTGGCGCCCGCCTGCATAAGCCCGACATCAAGCATGCGCACGCTGACATTCTGCAATGTCGGCGGCACGTCGCCCTGGGCGATGCGCAGCGCAAATCCCTCGACCGCCGCCGTCTTGCCGACGCCGGCCTCGCCGGTCAGGATCGGGTTGTTTTGCCGGCGTCGCATCAGGATATCGACGATCTGCCGTATCTCAGGGTCGCGGCCGACGACCGGATCGATCTTGCCGTCGCGGGCGCGCTGGGTGAGGTCTGTAGCGTACTTGGCTAAAGCCGAATCCCCGCCCGGACCGTGCTTCTTCCGCGCCTCGGTGGCGGGCTCGGCAGGAGGTGAGCCGGCTTCGAGCGAGCCTTCCGTGACATCGGCGAAGCGGGAATCGACACTGTCGGCGTCGATCTTGTCGAACTCGGCGCTGATCTTGGACACCAGGCCTTCCAGCGCCGGCGTCTTCAGGCAGGCAAGCAGAATATGAGCGCTGCGCACCTCGTCCACGCCGAATTCCAGCGTCGCCAGGTTCCAACCCTCCTGGATGGCGTGGAAGATATGGTCGGAGAATTCCTCCACCGAGGTCGCGCCGTAAGGCAGCTTGTCGATGGCGCGGGTCATGTCGGCCGTCAGCCGGCTGACATCCAGTCCGGCGTCGGCGACGATCATCTGCACATCCGAGCGCTCGGACAGCACCAGCTGCTGGATGAAATGGGCGAGCTCGACATAGGGATTGCCGCGCAACTTGGCCGTGTCGGCCGCGGCCTTGAAGGCACGCACCCCCGTGGCGTTGAGCTTGGCGACCAGTTCCTTACGCTTGAAGCTCTGCGATGACCGGCGCTGTTCCATCGAACCTGCTCCCGCAATCTGCCGACCGTACCCTGCCATATAAGCGGCTGCTTGACAAAGCCGTGTGACGGATAAGGCGTTTGGACCTATCCGGGCGGCACCGCCCGGTTACACAAGCCTTGCAAACTCGTGGCCAACAAACACGATTGCTGTCCAGGCTATGCGAGCCATTTCACATACCGGGCCTGGCAATCGCGCAATGGGTTTCGCCGAAGAGAACGGTCGCGTTTAGCTTCCGTTAGTTTTTGCGCAGATGCTCAATTGTCGTCGCATGAGGCCGGTGATAACGTTACGTCACATAGGGGTCTCAGGGCCGCTGGCTGGGGGTTAGTGTGATTGATCTCGCACTCTGGCTGAATCCTCTGAACGGTGAGAATCCGTCGGGAGAGGACTTGCGCAACGACCCGGCCTTTCATGAGCTGGAGCGCCTGACCGAACCTCAGCTCAAAGTTGTTCACGACGGCAACGGCAAGCCCACATCGCAATCCAGTCCGGTCGACTGGGCGGCGGTGCTCGAAAGGGCCGAGGAGCTGCGCTCCCGCGGCCGGGACCTGCGCCTGCTCGTCATCGTCGCGCGGGCCTTGGCCAACGAGGAAGGGCTGGCCGGCCTCGCCCAGGGCCTGACGCTCATCGCCAGGACCTTCAACGAGCATTGGGACACGATGCATCCGGCATTGCGGGCGAACGCGCCGCCGCGCGACGCCGCCTTGCGCCGTATCAACGCGCTGCTCGATCTCCAGAATGCCCAGGAAGGCCTGCTGACGAACCTGCGCGGAACCGTCTTCTTCTCGCCGCGCCAGGTCGGGCCGATCAGCGGACGCGACCTGGAACAGGGCGCGCTCGACGAGCGCGTCATGCTGCAGGAAGCGGCCTCGGGACTGAACGCCGCCGAAAAGGCGGCGTTGGCAAGCGCCCACAACCAGATGCTGAACCGGGTACGCGCCGGATGCGCGGCGCAAATCGATCAGGCCGGCGAGGCGATGACGTCGCTGCTGGCCGACGCGCGTGCCGCGATCGCCGCCCTCGACGCGGTGGATGCCGCGCTCAACGCCCGCATCGAAGGCCATGGCGCCACTGTTCCGGAATTGAAGAAGTTCCTGCAGCGTTTGCTGACGACGCTGGAGCGGAATTCCGGTGCCGGCGCCATGGCGAACGGCGCCGCGAGGCCCGCTCCGCAGGCGGCAGCGGAACCAGCAATGCCCGCCCGCAACGGTCATGGAGCCGAGACGATGGCAAGTGTGGCAAGCCCCGTGGAAGCGAGCGCCGGTCTGCCGGACCGGATCAGCTCGCGCGACGAAGTCGTCAAATGCCTCGACCTCGTCGTCGCCTTCTACGACCGCACCGAACCCTCCAGCCCCATCCCGCATCTCGCCCGGCGCGTGCGCCGGATGGTGCACATGGATTTCGTGGAACTGATGGAAGATCTCGCCCCCTCGGGGCTGAAGGAGTTCCGGCAGCTTGCCGGCGTCCCCGATCCGAAGAAGCCGGCCCAGAAGGATGAAAGGTAGAAAAGCATGCCAGCAGAGAGCAAAGCGAAGGTCATCGAAAGAAACCGCGCGCCGCGCGTGCAGATCGCCTACGACGTCGAAACCTACGGCAGCCCAACGACGATCGAACTGCCGTTCGTCATGGCCGTGATGGCCGACCTTTCCGGCGCCTCGCAGACCAAGGAAGCGTCGAAGTCGGTGCTCGACCGCAACTTCGTCGAAACCGACGCCAACCGCTTCCCGAAATTCATGGAAGCGATGGGGCCGCGCGTGAAGGCGCGGGTGAAGAACACGCTGCCGCAGGCCGAGGGCCAGGAGCGCGACGAAGAGCTCGCCATCGACCTCACCTTCTCCAAGATGGGCGATTTCGCGCCGGACAAGATCGCCGAGCAGGTCCCGCAACTGGCCGAGATCCTGAAGATGCGTCGCCAGCTCGAGGAGCTGCTCGGCTTCATGGACGGCCGTGTCGACGCCGAAAAGCGCATCGCGCAGCTTCTGAACAACGAGCCGCTGCTGAGCAAGATCGCCAGCCAGGCGATGGATGACGGCAAGGGCGAGGAGTAAGTCATGGCCGAACAGCAAAAGACAGCAGCCGCCACCGCCGAGGCGGAAGCCATCGATCTCGGCGAATTCAGCGGACTCCTTGAAAAGGATTTCAAGGTCAAGAAGGACGACAGCGAGAAGCTGCAGCAACTGGTGCGCAACCTGGCTTTGGCCGCGCAATCGCGCTCCGAGACCACGACCATCTCTTCCAATGCGATCAAGTCGATCAAGTCGCTGATCGCCGGCATCGACAAGATGCTGACGACGCAGGTCAACGAGATCCTGCACGCGCCGGAAGTGCGCGAGATGGAAGGCACCTGGCGCGGCCTCTGGTACCTGATCAACAACACCGAGACGGATACCAAGCTCAAGATCCGGGTGATGAACATCTCCAAGGAGCAGCTGGCCGACACGCTGGAGGACTATGAAGGCCAGATGTGGGACCAGAGCCCGGTCTTCAAGAAGGTCTACACGGACGAGTATTCGATGCTGGGCGGCGAGCCGATCGGCTGCATCATCGGCGCCTATGAATTCTCGAACCACCCGCGCGACGTCGGCCTGCTGCGCAACATTTCCGGCGTCTGCGCCTCGGCGCATACGCCGTTCATCGCCGCCGCCTCGCCGCGTCTGTTCCGCATGGACAGCTGGCAGGAACTGCCGAACCCGCAAGACCTGCAGATGATCGTCAACAACCCGGCCTATGCGTCGTGGCAGTCGCTGCGCGAAAGCGAGGACGCCCGCTATATCGGCCTCACCATGCCGCGGGTGCTGGCGCGCCTGCCCTACGGCTCGGAAACCGTTCCGGTGAAGGGCTTCACCTTCGAGGAGGAGGTGGGCGGCGACCACAACAAATATGTCTGGATGAACGCCGCTTTCCCGATGGGCGTGAACATCAACCGCAGCCACAAGCTCTATGGCTGGGGCACGCAGATCCGCGGCGTCGAGAATGGCGGCACGGTGCTCAACCTGCCGGTGCACGCCTTCCCGACCGACGACGGCTCGATCGCGATGAAATGCCCGACCGAGGTCGCCATCGACGACCGGCGCGAGGCGGAGCTCGCCAAGCTCGGCCTGATGCCGATCCTGCATCGCAAGAACACCGACCTCGCGGCCTTCATCGGCGCGCATTCGCTGCAGGACGACGAGACGCGCGCCGGGCGCCTGGTCGACCCGGATGCGCAGTCGAACGAACGGCTCAGCGCCAACCTGCCTTACCTGTTCCCGGTCTCGCGCTTCGCGCATTACCTCAAGGCGATCGCGCGCGACAAGATCGGCTCGTTCAAGGAACGCACCGACATGGAGATCTGGTTGACCGAATGGATCAACCGGTACGTGCTGGCCAACCCTGCCTTCGCCGACGACAAGGCGCGCGCCAAGCGCCCGCTTGCCGCGGCCGAGGTCCAGGTCGACAGCGTCGAAGGCCGGCCCGGTTACTACAATGCCCGTTTCTACCTGCGTCCGCACTACCAGCTGGAAGGCATCAACGCCTCGCTCCGGCTGGTGTCGGAACTGCCGTCGGTGAAGGGCTGAACTCGTTAAGCAAAGTCATCTGTTT
The DNA here is from genome assembly GCF_033977325.1 of Mesorhizobium vachelliae. Taxonomy (NCBI): domain Bacteria; kingdom Pseudomonadati; phylum Pseudomonadota; class Alphaproteobacteria; order Hyphomicrobiales; family Phyllobacteriaceae; genus Mesorhizobium; species Mesorhizobium vachelliae. The sequence continues at coordinate 144,685 of NZ_JAVIIR010000011.1, read as the reverse complement.
CGTAGCGGTGGAGAAAGACAATGCCAGACAGAACCGATGCGCCTTCGATGAAGATCGACGGCTTCCTGAAAGTCCCGGACATCAAGGGCCCGAGCAAGCGCGACGGCCATGAAGACGAGATCGAGATCCATGGCGTCGATTACAAGATGATCGCGCCCTACGACCCGAACTCGCTGTCGCGGCGCGGCCGCGTGTCGATGGGAATGATCAAATTCTTCAAGCATTACGACAAGTCGTCGCCCTACCTGAAGAAGGCGCTGTTCGAGAACAAGGCGCTGGACGAGGTGGTGTTCTCGGCACGCCGCACCATCGACGGCGAGACCAGCGACTATCTGGTGGTCACGCTCACCGACGCTTCGGTCATGGAATACGACATGCGGCAGGCCCACGATGAGGCGGACCTCATCGAGGAAGAGGTCAGCTTCGCCTACAAGAAGATCAAGTTCGTCTACAACAAGGACGACGAGATCGAAATGGACGTCTATGTCGGCAAGTGAGGCCAAGCGGCCTGGCGCGAAAGCGCAGCTTGCCGGCAGCTCGCGGGCAAAGCGCGAGGCGGTCCAGCCCTCCCTCTGGGACCGCCTCGTCAACGATCTGCCCGGGCTGACGTCGGAGATCGACGGGCTGCGCCGTCTGCTGGACGAAGAACTCGGCGCCGAGCGCGTCGAGGCTCTTCTTGCCGGCAGCGCGCGCGCCATCGATGCCGATGCGGAATTGACGCCGGAACAGAAACGGCGCCTGCACAGGCTGGTCTTTCAGACCGACCACCGCGCCGAGATCGAAAACCGCGGCGTGGTGGTGTCGGCGCGCGTGCTCAGGGAAGCGGTCCGTCGCGACATAGAGGCCCTGTTCAATACCGAGCGTTTCGAATCCGTGCCGATGCTTTCCGATGCCGAGCACGAACAGCCTTTGGATGAGTTGCCGCCGCTTGCCGACTTTCCGGAGGTGCGCCGCAGCGTCGTCAATTATGGCGTGCCGTCCTTTTCGGGTCGCTCGTCGCGGGATTTCGACCGCGATACGCTGGCGCGAGAGATCCGCGCTGTGCTCGCCACCTTCGAGCCGCGTCTCAAGGAAAGCGCCACGACGGTCAACGTCACCCTCGGCGACAAGAGCGTCGGTCTGAAGATCGAGATCGACGCCGTGCTGATCATGACGCCGACGCCGGAACGCATGCGGCTGCGCACCACGATCAATCTCGACAACGGCCTGGCGCGAACCGAATTCCGGGAGACCTGAGATGGATCGGGTCTTCGTGGAGTATTATGAAGAGGAACTGACCCATATCCGGGCGCTGGCCGCGGAATTCGCCGACATGCATCCGGCGGTCGCCCGCAACCTTTCCCTCGATACCGTCCCCTGCCCAGACCCTTATGTGGAGCGGCTGCTCGACGGCGTGGCCTTCCTTGCCGCGCGCACGCGGCTCAAGGTCGACGCGGAGCGCTCGCGCTTCTCGCGCGCCGTGCTCGACGTGCTCTATCCGGACCTGGTGACGCCAGCGCCGGCGACGGCGATGGCCGTGCTGAAACCCGGACAGCAGGTGCAGTCGATGATCGCAGGTCATGCTGTCGCGCGCGGCACGCGGCTGGTCTCCGGCCTGCATCCGGGGCTCTCGACGCGCTCGACCTTCACCACCGCGCAAGAGGTCACGCTGTGGCCGATCGCGATCACTTCGGTCAGCTATTTCCAGGACCGCAGCGCGCTGGCCGCCGCCGGCATCGCGCCGGTCGGCGGCGTGCGCGGCGAAGCGGCGTTCCGCATCGCGCTTACGCGAACCGGAAAAGGCAAGCTCGGCGAATTGTCGCTCGACCGTCTCGACCTCTATTTCGCCGGGCGCTCCAAGGCGCCGCTCATCTTCGACGCGATCTTCGGCGCCTGCTCGGCCGTCGGCGCGCGGGCGGAAGGCAAGACCAATCCGCTGACCGCGCTGCCCGAGCCCGAAATGATCGGGATCCACGACGACGAAGCGCTGATGCCGCGCACGCGGCCGACCTTCGAGGGATACCGGCTGCTGCGCGAGTATTTCATGATCCCCGAGCGCTTCCACTATGTGCGGGTCGCAGGCCTGCAGCCGGTGGTGCGCAAGTGTGATGCAGGGATCGAGATCATCTTCCTGTTCCGGCGCCCGGTGCCGGAACTCGCCGATGTGACGGCCGCCGATTTCGAGCTGTTCGCGACGCCGATCATCAATCTCTTCGAACGCGAGTGCAACGTCATCGAGATCGATCCGCGGCGGACGCGCCAGGTGCTGCATGCCGACCGCACGCGGGCGCGCGACTTCGAGATCTTCCGCGTCACCCGGGTGGAGGACGCCGAGGCCGAAGGCAGCGAAGCGGTCATTCCCGAATTGTTCAGCCTCGGCCAGAACCGCGGCAGCGGCTGGGTCTATTCGACGGAACGGCGCCCGCGCCGGGCCACGGAGGACGAGCGGCGCGACGGCCTGACCCGCACCTCCTACACCGGCGACGACGTCTTCCTTGCCGTCTCGCGGCCGGCCGGCAGCCAGCCCAACCGGCAGCTCAAGCGGCTCGACGTGATGGCGCTCTGCACCAACCGCGACCTGCCGATCTTGGACGACACGCCGACGCTGACGCTGGAGACCGCCGATCCGGTGGAAGCGGTGCGGCTGCTCGGCGCGCTGCGGCCGCCGCAGCCGGCGATCCCGGCAGCTCTGCCGGCCGGCGCCGAAGGCGAATCCCGCGCCGACAATCTTGCCTGGCGGCTGGTGGCGCAGCTCTCGCTCAACTTCCTCAGCCTCGCCAAGGAGGGCCGCGGCGTCGATCCCCTGCATGCCCTGCTCGACCTCTATGCCGACCGTGGCGATCCGAGCCTTGCCCGCAATGTGCATTCGATCACCCGCATCGACTCGCGTCCGGTGATCGAGCGGCTCAAGATCGACGGGCCCATGTGTTTCGGACGCGGCACGGAGGTCACGCTGCATGTCGACCAGTCGGTGCTGGCAGGCCAGAGCACGCTGCTGCTTTCGGCCCTGCTTGCGCGGCTGTTCGCCCGCCATGCCGGGATAAATGGTTTCGTGCGGACGCGTACGCGGCTGCTGCAGAAGCAGGAGGATGTGCCATGGCCGATGACGCCCGGCAATCGCTACCTGATCTAGCGCGGCCGGCCTCGAACGAAGCCGAAGCGCTGTCGGAGGGATACGATTTCTTCGAGCTGCTGCGCCGCCTGGAGCAGCGGCGCGGGCTGTTCGGTCATTCCGGAACCGCCGACCGCGAGCCGGCAAGGATCGGCCAGCATGTGCGCCTGAGCTTCTCGGCGCGGGACGTGGTCAAATTCCAGGATGCGGGTGAAAAGGCTCCGGCGCGGGTGACCGTCGCCAATCTCGGCCTGCTCGGGCCGGAAGGGCCGATGCCGCTGCATCTGACGCGCTGGGTGCTCGACCGGCTCTCGCAACGCTGGTTCACCGGTGCCGATGCCGAGCAGACCAGCGACACGACCTTCGTCGACTTCGTCAACATCCTGCAGCACCGTATGATCGCGCTCTACTATCGCGCGTGGGCGGATGCGCATCCGGCGGTGCAGGTCGAACGTTCAATCGGCGGGCGCGTCCGCGCCATGCTGGAGGCCATGGCGGGCATCGGCCTTCCCGGCACCCAGGATCCCGAGCTCGACACGGTGCGGCTGCGCCAGGCCGGCTCGCTGGCCAATCAAGTCGACGGCGCCGAGCGGCTGACGCTGTTTTTGGCCACGGCCTTCAAGGTGCCGGTTGAGATCAAGGAGTTCGTCGCCGCCTGGATCACCATTCCGAAGGCGCTGCAGAGCCAGGTCGGCAAGGCCTATGCGGCGCTGGGCAGCGGCGCGACGATAGGCCCGCGCGTCTTCAGCCGCCAGAGCCGGATCGAATTGCGCGTCGGGCCGCTCAGCCTCGACGACTTTAGGTCGTTCCTGCCCGGCGAACGTCGTCTAGCGCTGTTCAAGAAGGCGGTGCGCGACATGATCGGCGAGGCGCTCGACGTCGATCTCAGGATCGTGCTTGCGCGCGACGCCGTGCCGGCGCCGAAGATGGGAACCATCCAGCTCGGCCGGACCTCCTGGCTTTCGCGTCCCACCGAAATGGGGGACGCCGACGATCTCAGGCTGCGCACCATCGTCGGCTGGCGGCCGGACATGGCGGAGGCAGCCGCATGAGCCTGCTGCTGACGCTCGAACAAGGTCCGCGCTCGCAGGTGGTCAGGCAGACCCGGCTGGACGAGGGCGAACTGGTGATCGGTCGCAGCGCCGATGCCGGCTGGCAGATCGACGATCCGGACATGTTCGTCTCACGGGCGCACTGCAAGATCAGCGGCGGCCGCGACGGCTATTACGTCACCGACACGTCGAGCAGCGGGTTGTTCATCGACGATTCCGACAGCCCGCTCGGCACCGGCAGGTCGGCACGACTGCAAAGCGGCATGCGGCTGCGCCTGGGCGACTATGTGCTCCATGTCGAGGTTCAACCGAGCGCCGGCCACACCTCGATCGGTCAGGCGCCGATCGCCAACGCAGCGCCGGCATGGTCGTCGCCGCAATCGCGGACGCCAGCCAGCATCGGCGGGGACGATTTCTTCTCTGCCAAGGTCGAGGAGGAGCCGCAGCGGCCGCGTCCAGCCGGGCTGCCCGATCCGTTCGAGCAGCCAGTGCCCGGAGCCTACGATCGCGCCTCGAGCCAGCGCAGCTCGCCGGCCTTCGACGACCCGTTCAGCCTCGATCCGGTGGCAACGCCGGCCTCGGACGAAGGGGCCGCCGCCGGCCGGTCTGATCCGTTCGGCTTCGGCGACATGCCAATGCGCAGCGGCACGCCCGAACCGGTGCAGAGGCCGTCCGGCTTCGACGATTTCAGCTTCGGTTCGGCCGCGACGCCCGCTTCCGGCAACGGCGCCGATCGGGCCGATCGCGTTGAGCGGCCCGCCGAGAAGCCGAAGGCGGCCCGTCCGTGGGAGATACCGGCGCAGGCCGAACCCGCTGTGTCGCCGCCGCGCCGCGATCCCAAACCGTCACGCCCGACGTCACCGGCACCGAGCGACATGGCGCTGCGCGCGGCGTTCCTGCGCGGCATGGGCGTCGAGGAGGCCGATTTTCCCGGACGCGATCCGATCGCCGAGATGGAAAAGTTCGGGCGCGAATACCGGCTTATGCTCGATGGCCTGATGCAGCTCTTGCGCAAGCGCGCCGAGGAGAAGGGCAGCGCGCGCGTCGCCCAGACCATGGTCGGCGCTTCCGAGGTCAACCCGCTCAAGTTCCTGCCGACGGTCGAGGATGTCATCGTCACCATCATCGCGGAACGCAGCCCGGGCTTCCTCTCCGGCGAGGCGGCGATCGGCGACGCGGTCAAGGACCTCGCGCAGCATCACGTGCGCGCCTGGCGCGGCGTGCAAGCGGCGCTCCGGCGCATGATCGACCGCTTCGATCCGGCCGTGATCGAGGAAGAGCTCAAGTCCAATTCCGCGATCGGCAATCTGCTCGCCGGCGGGCGCAACGCCAAGCTGTGGGAGCTTTACCAGAAACGCCATCGCGACATCGCCCAGAGCGCGGAATCGAGCTTCCTGGGCGAGATCGGCGCAGACTTCAGGGACGCATATGAAGAGGAGTAGGGACATGATCGACAGACGCGAATTCATCGTTGCCATCGGCGCCACGGGGCTGCTTGCGGCTTGCCAGAGCGGCCCGCCGAAGCCATCGGTCATCTCGGTCAACGTGACCGGTGGCGCCGGCATGAACCCGGGACCAGGCGGCGGTGATCGGCCGGTGACGGTGCTGGTGATGCGGCTTGCCAGCACCGGCAAGTTCAATTCGGCCGATTATTTCGCGTTGCAGGGGGGCGCCAGCGCGGCGCTCGGGGCCGATCTGATCGGCATGGATACGATCTCGGTCGCACCGGGCAAGACGGCGGCCAAGACCATCACAGTCGAGCCGAACGCGACGGCGCTCGGCTTCGTCGCGCTGATCCGCGAACCGGGCGGACGCAATTGGCGCACGACCAAATCCGTTTCGCCAGGGTCGAAATTCACCATCAATGTCAGCCTCGGCAAGGGCGGCATCTCCGCCTAGCGACGCAACGACAAGGCAGTGCAGAGAGCAGTGGCATGAGCGACGCAAACAGGGTGCTGTGGTCCGAGGGCCTGTTTCTCAGGACCCAGCATTTCCAGCAGCAGGACCGGTTCTTCGAGGGGATGGTGCGCGGCGCCTTGCAGGCCGGCCAGCTCCATACGTTCGGCTTCCAGCAGCTGACGCTCGACCAGTCGCTGCTCGACGCCGGCCAGGTGTCGATCGTGTCCGCCCGGGGTATCTTCCCGGACGGCACACCCTTCTCCATCCCTGAGCTGATGGACGCGCCGAAGCCGTTGCCGGTCACGGCGGACACAGGCGCCGGGCCGGTGCTGGTGGCGCTGCCGCTCGAGCCGCCCGGCGGCGTCGGCTTCGATCCGGCGCATGCGGCATCGACGGGCGCACGCTACCACGGCAAGATCGTCCCGGTGCGCGATGCCGTGCAGGGCGGCGCCGATCCGGAAGAGATCGAGATCGCCCGGCCGCAGGCGGTGCTGCTGGCGCCCGGCAAATCAGTCGGCGGCTACACCGCGCTGCCGGTCGCCGACATCAAGGGTGTGCGCGCCGATGGCGGCGTCTCGCTCGACCCGGCCTTCCTGCCGCCGACGCTGATCACCGGCGCGGTCCACTGGTACCGGCAATTGCTGCAGGAGGTCGTCACCGGCCTCGACCAGATCGCCGAGGCGCATGGCAAGATGGTGATGGGCGGGGCAGGCCGCAGCGTCGAAGACTTGCTGATGCTGCACCTCGCCAATGCCGCGCGGCCGCGCCTTGCGCATATGCTGGCGCAGGATGTCTTCCATCCGGCCGAGCTCTATCTCGAGCTTGCCGGCCTCGCCGGCGAGATGGCCACCTACGGCTCAAGCTCGCGGCGGCTCGGCGAATTGCCGGCCTACGATCACATGGCGCCAGGCCCCGCCTATATGGCGCTCGCCGACGCGTTGCGTTCGCTCATCCTCAGCCTGCGCTACATCGAGCCGAAATCGCGCGCGCTGCCGGTCATGCGGCACGCGACCAATGTCTGGAAGGTGCGCATCGACAACCCGAAGCTGCTTGTCGCCAGCCGCATCGTCATCCGCGTCGGCTCCGAGCTTTCGGAGGACGCGCTGCGCAAGATCTTCGTCAACCAGGCGACCGTCGGCTCGGCGGACCAATTCGAGGGCCTGTGGAAGTCGCGACTGCCGGGCATTCCGCTGAAGCCGCTGCATTCGCAGCCGCGTGAGATCCCCTATGACGGCGACCGGCTCTGCCTGGAACTGGACCAGAAGAGCGAGCATTGGGCCTCGCTGCTCGACGCGCCGGGCTTCGTCATCGGCGTTTCCGGCGTGCTGCCCAGCGAGCCTCAGGTCGACTGCTATTCGGTGAACAGGTGAGGCCATGAGCCGGGATGATCCTTTCGGACTGTCGGAGGATCGCGAACGCACACGCATCCGGCTGACCGGTGCTGCGCCCCGGCCGATGGCGCCGCTGGCACCGGGCGCGCCGGTCAAGCGGGCGCGCGCCCACCCCAACACGCTGATCAATATCTTCGCGCCGCTGCTGGAATTCGCGCCCGAGCTCGAAAGCGCGCTGGCGCCGGAGAACCCGGAAGTGATGCGCACGCGCCTGCTCGACGAGCTGGTGCGGGCGCGCGATGCCGCTGTTGCCGCAGGCTCGTCGCTGGAGCGCGCGGACCAGGCGGCCTGGGCGGTAGCGGCGCTGCTCGACGATCTCGCGCTCAACACGCCATGGGGCGGCGCCAGCGCCTGGCCGCGCCAGCCGCTTGTGGTCATGCTGCGCGGGGATGTCGATGCCGGCACCCAGTTCTTCACGCGCCTCGACGAGCTGGAGCGACATCCCAACCGCGACCGCGAGATGCTGGAGCTGCAATATTACTGCCTGGCGCTCGGCTTCCGCGGCAAGTACCGCGTGCCCGGCCGCGCCGGCGACCGTTCGCTCAACGCCGTGCGTGTTGCGGCGGCACGCTTCCTGCGCAATGCGGACGCCGAGGACGCGCCGCTGTCGCCGAACTGGAAAGGCGTGACCGCCTCCGACGAGCCGCAACGCTTCATCGTGCCGATCTGGGTGATGGCGCTTGCCGCGGTCGTCGTCGCCGCAGCCGCCTATATCGGCCTGTCGATGGGCCTGAGCAGCCAGGCGGTCGAGCTGTCCGCGCTCGTGCGCACGCTGCCGCCGGCCTCGCGCGGCGACGTGACCCGCGCCGCGCCCAAGCAGGATGCCCCCGAACCCGAAGCGCCGCAGCCCGTCGATTTCGCGCTGCTGCCGGAGTTCAAAGCCGCGGCGCCGGACGAGCTGAAGGGCGCGCTCAGCGGCACCGAAAGCGTCTCGCTGGCCAAGCTTGTCATCCAGTCCTCCAACCCTGAGCTCTTCCAGTCGTCGCGGCCGACGCTGACGGAAGGCTACGAGCCGCTGATCGCTTCGATCGCCAAGGTGATCCTGGATAACAAGGAGCTGGTCGGGAAAATCACCGTCGTCGGCCATACCGACAATGTGCGCCTGCAAAAATCCAATCCGCTCGCCAGCAACCAGCGCCTGTCGGAAGCGCGCGCCGAAACCATAGCCAAGCTTCTGGTGCAGGCCGGCGTGCCACAGGAGAGTATTTCTTCCGAGGGCCGCGCCGAAACCGATCCGGTGGCCGACAACACGACGCGCGAGGGCCGCGCGCTCAACCGGCGCGTCGAGGTCTTGGTCGAGAAGAGGCTCTGAGATGTTCATCCTGCGCTTCCTCTGGGCCGTTATCACCTCGCGTTTTCTCTGGACGCTGATCGGCATCGCGCTGCTTTCGCTGTTGATCTGGGTGTTCGGCCCGATCGTGCAGGTCGGGCCTTACGCGCCGTTCGAGTCCGACAATGTGCGCATCGCCATCATCGCCGGGCTGATCATCCTGTGGCTCATCTGGCTGATCATCGCGCAACGTCGCGCGATCCGCGCCAACCGCATGTTCGTCGCCGAGATCGCGGCGCCGGTGACCGAAAAGCAGCTCACGCCCGGCGAGGAGAGCGTCGCGGCCGTCGGCGCCAAGTTCGGCGAGGTGATGGCAGAGCTCAAGCGGCGCAAGCTCGGCGGCAGGAAGTTCCTGCGCGAGATGCCCTGGTACGTGATTGTCGGACCGCCGGCGACCGGCAAGACCACGGCGCTGCGCCAATCCGGGCTCAACTTCCCGATCGACCTCACCGACGATCTGCAAGGCGTCGGCGGCACGCGCAATTGCGACTGGTTCTTCTCCGAGAACGCGGTGCTGATCGACACGGCGGGCCGCTACGTCCAGCAGGAGAGCCAGCCAGATATCGACGCGGCGGAGTGGCTGGGCTTCCTCGATCTTTTGAAGAAGCACCGGGGGCGCCGCGCGCTCAACGGCGTCATCGTCGCGCTGTCGATCGACGCGCTGTCGGAGGGCGACGACGCGATCAAGGCGCATGGCAGAAAAATCCGTCGCCGGCTGGCGGAGCTTAACGACCGGCTGGAGATCCGCCTGCCGGTCTACCTGATGCTGACCAAGGCCGACCTGATCAAAGGCTTCGAGGCATTCTTCGGCGGCTTGTCGACCACGGCGCGCGAGCAGGTGTGGGGAACCACCTTCCCGCTCGACGCCCGTGTCAACGCCGGCACGATCCAGACCGAGCTTGCCAGGCTCGCCGCCGAACTGGAGCGGCGGCTGGTGCCGCGGCTGGAAGACGAGGACAAGCTCGGGCAGCGCGCCGAGATCTTCCGTTTCCCGGCGCAGCTGGCGAGCCTCTCCGAGCCGATCCAGGTGCTGGTCGAGGCGATGTTCGGCGAAAGCCGCTATGAGGAGGCTGCCTGGCTGCGCGGCCTCTATCTGACCTCGGCAACGCAGGAGGGCGCGCCGATCGACCGGCTGACCGCAGCGCTGTCCTCATCCTTCGGGCTGCCGCCGCGTCGCGCCATGCCTGCGGCGCGCGTCGAGAAGCGCAGCTTCTTCCTGAGGAACCTGCTCACCGAAGTGATTTTCAAGGAAGCCGGGCTCGGCACATTCGATCCGCTGGCGCAGCGCCGCCGCGCCTGGATCTGGCGCGGCGCGGCCGCCGCCTGCGCGCTGGCCGCCCTGTTCGCCGGCGGGCTGTTCACCTGGTCCTATCTCGACAACCGTAATGCGATCACCGAACAGGCCGGCCAGTTCGAGGCACTGCAGCAGCCGCTGACCGATGTCGCCGCCATGCCGGCCGCGGTCGAGCAGCCGACCATGGATGGCGCGCTGGCGGCGATGGACGCGGTGGCGGCGGCTCGCACCGCGCCACCGGACGCGGTTCACAATCTGCTCGGCCCGACCGCCTCGGCCGAGCTGGTGCGCGCGCAGACCGACACCTATGAGCATGCGCTGCGCAACGTGCTCGAGCCGCATATGGTCGCGTTGCTCGAGGCCACGATGTGGCGGCAGATCCGCGATCCCGATTTCATGCTCGGCGCGCTGAAGACCTACCGGATGATGACCGGCCTGTCGCAGATGGACACCGACTTCGTCCAGAACTGGTGGGTGAACAGCCTGCCGCAATTCGCGCCGGCCGCGCCCTTCCCGACCGCGGACGCCGAGGAGCACCAGCTCGCCGCGATCCGCCGCATGGCGGTCGACGACAGCTACATCGCGCCGGACAAGGAACTGGTGGCCGAAGCGCTGAAGACGGTGTGCACGATCTCGCTGCCGGAGCGCGCCTACAAGCAGCTTCTGGCCGACCCGGAAGTGGCGGCGGTCAAAGAATGGGTGCCGGCCAATTTCGCCGGACCGAACGGCGCCAAAGTGTTCGCGCGCCGCTCCGACAAGACGCTGCGCGTCGGCGTTCCGGGCCCCTACACCTATGCCGGCTTCCATGACGCGATCCTCGACCGGGTCGAGGATGTCGCCGGGCAGGCGGCGCTCGACCGCGCGGTGTTTGCCGGCGGCTGCTCGGAGAATTCCGAGACGTCGGTCTCGGCGCTGTCGGAAGATATCCTGAAGCTCTATTACGACGACTATATCGCGCAATGGGATAGTTTCCTGCGCGACATGCGGCTGGCGCCGCTGACCGATCTCAATGTCGCCAGCGAGAACCTCAAGGATCTCTCGAGCGCCGACTCCGCGTTGAAGCGCTTGTTGACGGCGGTGGTGCAGGAGACCGACCTGACCCGCTCGGACGACGCAGCGGCCAACGACAAGAACGCCGCCAACACCGGTTCGAAGCTTTGGAGCAAGCTCGGCAAATTGGGCAAGGTGGTGAAGACGGGAGCGAAATTGCTGCCTCGCGCGGGCTCGGCCGATCAGGTCGACATGACCGGCAGCCTGGTGGCCGAGCATTTCAAGCCGCTCAAGGGCACGATCGCCCAGGTCGACGGCCAGCCGCCGGCGCTCGATGCCGCCGTGGTGGCACTGACGGCGCTGTCCAACGTGCTGCAGACGGTAACCGCCAACCCCGATCCGCAGGACGCCATCAAGAAGCAGGGTGGGCTTGCCGAACTGACAGGCGCGGTCGCCAGGCAGGCGCAGATCCTGCCCTCGCCGATCAACGACTGGCTGGGCGGCATTGCCGGCGACACAAGCGGCCTGTCGCAGAAGGCCGTCACCAACGAGCTCAACGCCATCTGGCGCGCCGACATCCTGCCCTTCTGCCAGGCGGCGCTCAACAACCGCTATCCGTTCAGCCCGGACAGCGCGGTCGACGTCAATGTGCGCGACTTCCAGCGCCTGTTCGGACCAACCGGACTGATCGATGCCTTCACCAACGACCACCTGATCAACTATGTCGACACCGCCAGCGAGCCGTGGAAATGGCGCGCCGATTTCGGTCTCGATCCGGCGGCGCTCGCGGCCTTCGAGCAGGCGCGCCACATCCGCGACGACCTCTTCCCCGGCGGCACCGGCCCGGTGATGAATTTTACGCTGGAGCCGAAGGACCTGTCGCCCAATGTGGCTCGCATGACGCTCAACCTCGATGGCCAGACCATGGAATACTACAACAACGCGACCAGGCCGCAGCCGATGACGTGGCCGGGCAAGGACGGCACCGGCGTGATCTCGCTCGCCTTCCAGCCGGTCGACGGCTCGCCCGAGGTGATGCTCAACGAAACCGGCAGCTGGGCGTGGCTGAGGATGCTGCGCGGCGGCCGCTTCAACGCGACCAAGCTCACCGACGTCTACAGCCTGCGGCTCGGCACCAAGGGGATGTGGGCCGATTTCGAGCTCAAGGCGGCCAGCGTCGAGAACCCCTACACGCTCGAGATGTTCAAGAAGTTCACATGTCCGCCGCAGATCTGATCCTGCCCGGCTTCTACGGCAAGATGCCCGCCGCCGGCGATTTCGTGACGCGGCGGTTGCCGGGCGATTTCGTACGCGTGTGGGACCGCTGGCTGGCGCAGCACATCGTGCCGCTGTTCGGGGTAGAGACCTGGCCGGCGGGCACGGCGCTGCGCTTCCTCAGCGGCCCTGGTTCCTTCGGCGCCTCCGCGGGCATCGTGCTGCAAAGCGCCGACAGGGTCGGCAGGCAATTTCCATTGAGCGTCGTCGCAAGGCTGTCGGAGGCGCCCCTTAAGCTGGCCTATGCCGACGCATGGTTCGAAAGCATCGAGGCCCCCGCTTTGGCCGCGCAGCGGGGGGAGCTGGCGCCCGACGAGCTCGACACGGCGCTGGGCGCGCTGCCGGTTCCACTTGTCGATGGCGATGTCATCGACGACCTGGTCATGTGGACCGCGCATACGGACATTTTCGACGTCGATCCGCAGGCGCCGCAACCGATGCTGGAGCAGATCTTCGCCGCGAGTTGGGAGACCAGCTGATGTTCGTCAGCCAGAACACCACGCCGTTTCTCGCCGAGACTTTTCCCTATCAGGATAAGCATTGCGTGAAGTTCTGCGTCGCGGTCGTTCGCGCGACATACGATGTCGATGAGCAAGGCAACTGCACGCCCAGCAAGACACAATCACCATTCGTCTACGCCGATACCCACTACGGCGATCCTGAAGTCACGTCCATTCGCGTCGAAACCGATTTTGCCCCCGTCAAACCCAAAAGCGAGGTCCTGCTCGATGCGGTGGCGATGGCGCCGCCTGGACAGCAGGCCGAATCGGTCGAAGTGCGCCTGGTTGGCCCAGGATTGGACAAGCGCGCGGTGGTTACCGGCCAACGGCGCTGGTTCAGAGGCGGGTTGGGCATCCAGGCTTCGCGGCCGACGCCCTTTGTTTCGATGCCGCTGGCATGGCACCTTGCCTTCGGCGGCACCGATCGAACGGATCCAGACCCGGCGAAGCATCGCAGCGACGCCATCAACCCGATCGGCAGCGGCTACCTTGCGGGTCAGGGCAATATTGATGGAACTCCGCTGCCTTGTGTCGAGCATCCCGATTCCCGAATGCGCATCTGGAACGATAGGCCCAAGCCGATCGGCTTTGGCCCCGTGCCGCGTTTTGCCAAGGAGCGCGCACGCTATGCCGGCACCTATGACAAACACTGGATGGAGAATGTGCTGCCGTTCCTGCCGCAGGATTTCGATGACCGCTACTTTCAGGCGGCGCCGGAGGACCAATGGCTCGACAAGCTCTCCGAGGGCATGATGTTCGGCTGCGCGGGCATGAACAAAGGTGGCATCTTCAAGGTGAAGCTGCCGGCGCTATCGGTGCCGGTGCGCTTCATGTTCGACGACAGGACCGAGCACAAGATGGCGACACCGGACACCCTGATCATAGTGCCGCATGAAAGCAGGATCGTGCTGGTGGGGCGGATCGGCGTCAGGCTACCTAGGAAGTTTGTGAAATTGCAGCAGGTCCAGGTGGGGAAGGAAACGAGGCATATCGGTCCGAAGACGCACTATGCCGGTTTGAAGGAGGCTGTTGCTGCGTTGGCCGGAAAGCGCAAGCAAAGATGACCGCTGTTACCTGCATCAGCCTCGTTTGCCCTGTTGGTTACACGCCGGCAAGCGCAGCCGCTGCAATGCGCGCGAGCATCTCGGTATTCGAAGAGCTGATGTATATGGACAGAGGCGGTCAGCCGCTGCGCGGCGCCAGGGTCGAAGCTGTTTCGCTTGAGATGCGCGGCCGCCACCGTCTCCGGGCGCTAGCCGAGCTCGCTGCCCGGCAGGTGGATGAAAAGGTGGCTGCCCTGCTTCCTTGGGGCGAGATGCCATTCTTCCTATGCATGCGGGACGCAGGCATGCCAGGGGCGCGCATCAACGGAATTCTGTCGGGCCTTGCGGTCATGGGTGGAAAGCCGTTGGTCGGGTCTCGTGCGTTCCAGGTCGCTCATGGGCAGATCTCGGCTTTTGTCGCGATGGAACAGGCACGCAAGCTACTCAATGAACGCGATGTCGAAGCTTGCGTTATCATGGCGATCGACAGTCTGATCGACGCTCGCTCGCTCAGTTGGCTGGATAGCCAGATGCGACTGAAGACGAGCGAGGTAACGGACGGCCTCATCCCCGGTGAAGCGGCCTGCATCCTGGTGGTCACCAAACGTCCGATCGTTGATGGCTCTTTGCGGTTGCGGGGGCTGGGGCTGGCGGTCGAAACGGCAACAGCCAGCAACGAGGAACCGCTGAGGGCCGAAGGCCTTGGAGCGGCGCTGAGAGCGGCGCTCGGTGAGGCTGGCGTCCAGATGCATGAGATCGCATTCCGCCTCAGCGATGTGGCAGGCGAATCCTACGCCTTTGAGGAAGTGGTGTTGGCGCAGATGCGCAACATGCGCCAGACACGACCGGAACAGCCGCTATGGCATGCTGCGGATTGCATGGGCGATTGCGGTTCGGCTGCCGGCCTTGTTCAATTCGCCTGGGCGGAGCAAGCGTTCAGGCGCGGTTACGCGCCTGGTCAACTTGCAGCCCTGCATGGCAGTTCGATGGGTTTCGGCGGTCGCGCTGCCGCCGTGGTTTCCGCGTAAAGGAGGCCACAATGACAAAAAACGTCTTCGCCGGAATGTGGGAAATTGCCGCCCAGAACGGCATGAACAAGTCGATCGCGCGGTTTCCCGACGTTTGCATGTCACCGCCTTCGCCACCAGCCGGACCCATTCCGATTCCGTACCCGGACACCTCGTTCTCGAACAATCTCAAGTCCGCTTCGTCCACCGTGCTGATTGGCGGCAACGGCGCGGCCTTGGCGCAGCAGTCCTACTATCAAGAGTCTGTCCTGGGAGACGAAGCGGCCACGCGCACCTTCGGGGCCAATGTCGTCACGCACCAGATCACCGGCAAGACCTATTTTCAGGCCTGGTGCATGGACGTGAAGTTCGAAGGCAAGAATGTATGCCGGCATCTCGACATCACGACCAGCAATCATGCTTCAGGCGGCACCACCACGGCACCGTTGACAACGGTTGAGACCATGAGCATGGCGGATCAAGATGCGTTGCTGGACAAGGGCATATGCCCTTGTTGCAAAGGGCCCATACACAATGCGGAACAGAAGAAGGGCAACAGCATCACTCCGCAGGAATTTTACAAGCCCGATCTGACGCAGAACAGGAAGGCGACCGGGCGTCCGGTGAAGAAGGATATTGTGGAGCGGGCGCAGTTGGCGATTACAGTGATGGATAAGATTCGCGACGAAGCCGCCAAGGCCGGCTGCGACGCCGCAATACCCGAAGACAATCCCGATGATGCCTGTGGTCGGCACTACATTATCAAGAGCGGCAAGAATTCCCGTGAGGAATTCATCGCCCAGGATAGCCCACTGACGCCCGAGGAGCACTATGACACGACCGGGCCGTACGGGGCGGCTGGTCCCGCGATCCTAACCCAGGCCAAGAAAATCCATGCCGCCAAGAAGGCTGGCGATGTGGCAATCGTGGGGCACAAGACCGCGCTTGGCGCGGGCGGCTGCCCCGTCGGGGCAGGCAATCATCAGGGTGTGAGCAATGAATGCGCGAAATTCGAAAAGCGACTGGCGACTGCCCAGAGCGATCTGATGAATTTCCACCGGGAAGTCCATTTCTAACATCGATTTTGGGCGCGAGAGCAAGGAGGTCTAGATGGCTGGAGCGGCACTTCCCAGCTTTCTTCATGGCACATTCGACTGGCGTTTTCGTGGACTGACCTTTGCGCGAGAGCCGCCCGAAGGCTTGCTGTCACGTGCCTCTCTGAACGATTCGAACCCGTGGATAGTGCTTGCAACGGTCGTGCAACTCGCAAGGCAAGGTGACCATACGCATGTTCCGGTGCTGAGCCGCTACTACGAGGACAGGGATGTTCCCGCATTGTCGCGCACGTCGCTCCTCCTCACCGGAGATCTCGCGACAAGCTCGGATCTGAAGTTGCTGCAGCAGGCGCTGCGCAGCGTCAGTCCCCTTACAAGAATGCATGCGGCAGAGGGGGCAGCGCTGTGTGGCCACCTGTGGCTTGTGGCCGATATGCTGAACGCGTGGGAGAATGCCGAGGACGTCAATGACCATGAAGTCATCGGCTACAAAATCAGCGAGTTGCTCGAAGAGCCAGGCGGCCCGCTCGAAACCTATGCGGGCACCTTCAGCTTCAGGAACGTCGATCAGCTCATTGCCGACATGCCCGGATTGAAAGAGGTCGAGAAGGAACTTCGGCTCCTCGCCGAAGGGCCCGTGGAATTCGTCGAGCAGACGAGAAAAACATATCGTGCCGTTCGCAAGCGTATCGACGATCAAAACCTATTCGTCAGCGAAGGCAAAATCTGGAGCATGGAGAGCTTCATCAACCGGCTCATGGTCGAGATTTCGAAAGAGGTCCCCCCGACCTTCTATAACTATCGACACCGCTTCGAAGCATATACCGGCATAGATTGCACCAATTTTTTCCGAGGCGGGTCCTCGGACAGGCTAGCGATCATAGCTACGATCGAGGAATTTCTTGAATCAGGCTCCATCGATACTTTCCTACCTGGGCAAAGATACTTCAATAGTCATCCCATCCCCAATTAAAGAAGATACCGAGAAAAACCCCGCCGGGAACTTGATCGCACAACCGCCTCACGGACCCAGCGAAACCGCTCTATCTTCTTTTTTACGGAAATCCGGATGGAAAGCGTTTCACGCTTCTTCTGGAGCAGCTCTAATCGCCCAAAATACCGGTGTTGCGGGCCCATGCCACGACCTTGTCCGCTATGGGCAAATTGACCAGTCGGGCTTCGAAATATTCCGTAAACTCGGGGCCTGCATCGGCGGGGTCCGTCGAAAAGAGCCCCTTCTCGTTGCGGGCTTCTGGAAAGAGCTCGACGAATGCCGCGCCGGCAGCGGCGGAAACGATGGGTTCTCGCATTCGTTCGATCAGCCATGACAGAGCGGATCGGTCGCCCAGCATGCCGATGCCGCGAACCGCTATGGGAGCGGTCAGGTGCGACTTCATCAGTCCTCCCATCCATCCGCGCAAGGCTGCATCGTCGCCTGAGCGAACCAACGTACGCAACGCCATCTGCGCATCGGGGCCTGCTCCTTCCACAACGTTGCGCAGTGCTTCTGTCGCGAGCGTGCCCGCGCCAAGCTCGGCCAAGGCCCAGCCCGCATGGAACCGCACAGTCTGATGGTCATCGTCGAGCGCAGCCTGCAGGTCACGGGCCAGATCCGAGCGCTTCACTTTACCCGCGAGACGAGCAGCCTGGCCCCGCACCTTCGCGTCGGGGTCTTGGATCAGTCGTACCAGCATCTGCCTTGGATCGACGTCGTGCGCGATGCATGCGGACACACCAACGAAGCGCCGGAAGCTGTCCGGTGCGACGATCCAATCGCGAACTGATGGTGCAATCGCGCGAGGGTCATGCCAGGCAAGCGCGCCGATCAAACCGCGCGCATCATCTTCCGCCGCCCTGCCGAGTTCCAACGCTTCAGAGATGCGCCGCTGGTCACGTTGCTCGATCGCCAGCCAGGAATATGCAAACAGTTCGCCCTTTTCCGGAAAATTTCGATACTGTTCCACAACAAACGGCCATGCATCCGCGCCGGCGAGGCGCAAGCCGTCCAAGTTGACCTCGACGCGACCCCGGATTTCCTCCGCTACTTTAACGTCAGGCGGGTCTTCGTTCAGAAGAGTGTCCCTTTGCGCCCAAAGGAACGCCACCAATTCGGAGTGCTGTCGAAGCACTTCGGATACGACGATCGAGGAGGAGTCGGCCTTCAAGGGTTTCGCCAGCATCAATTCAAGTCGATCGAGCCGCCGCGAATCCTGTTCGAACCGCTGGCATGGCTGACAAGACGTGTTCCGCGGATCGTGATCCGACCGTCTTTCTCCATGATGATAGTTGACTTGCCACAGCGCAGTTCGATGCTTTTCTCGCCGGTGATTTTGATGTGTTCCCCATCGTGGATGACGTGCACCGCATCATGATCATGCGAACGCTGCCCGGGTTTCACTATGCGCCCTACGATCAGCGGCTTGCGCGGGTCTCCGTCCTGGAACATCAGCGCAACCTCGCAGCCAATCATGTCCGGGGTGAGCTCGCACAAACTTCGTGCCGACTGCGCCGTCTCATCCGGATTTCCGGGGAATACGACCAAAGGCGCGTCTCCGCCGAAGCCGAGAAACGCACCGATGACCACACCCTCTATCCGTTCCCTGGCTTCGCTCATCGCCATCTCAATTCTGATTGATCTTCGAACCCTTGATGATCACGTCACTCGATGCCTTAATGCTGATCTTGCCCGATCCCTTGACCGAAATGTCCTTGCCTTCGATCGCGATCGTGCCGTCCTTCTTCATCATGATCTTCGCCGATCCGGTCTGGATCAGGATTTCGTCGCCGGCATCGATCACCAGCTTCTTGCCGACCTTGATCGAACTGTCTTCGCCGATGTCGATGGCGCTGCCTTTCGCTATGCCCAGCGAATGGGCGCCGCCCACACTTGTGGAATCGTCGGCCCCGATACTGGCGCTACGCGCCGCGCCGACGCTGAAAGTCTGGGCGCTTCCGACAGTGACACTTTGATCCGCGCCGACATTGACAGTCTGCGCCGCGCCAATGTCCCAACTGTCCGCGGCACCGATACTGTGGCTCTGACTGATCCCAACGCTCACCGAGCGGGTCGCGCCGATGGTGTTCGTCTGCGAAGCGCCTACGGTCCTCGCTTCCGCGGCCCCCACCGTATCCACGCGCGCCACGGCCACCGTTACCGTCTGATTGAGGCCCACGGTCTGCGAATGGTTGGCGTCTATGTTTTCCGTGGAATTGGCGACGACATGGATGGTTTCGTTCGCCATCACCGTCAGCGACCGGTTGGCGCCCACCGTCTCGGTATCGTTGCTGCCGATGTTGGTGGTCTGGTCGACGCCGATCTTGACCGTCTTGTTGTTGCCGACGTCCTCGTCGAGGTTGTGGCCGACGGAGTGCTTGGCGTCGTGGTCGATGCGGTCGGACTGGTCGTGCTGGACCGTCTTGTTGCGGTCGTGCTTGATGAGCAGGTGATGGTCCTTCTGGGCCTGGAAGTTGACCAGCTCGGAGCCCGCCTTGTCCTCGAACATCAGCTCGTTGTAGCCGCCGCCGCCTTTCGAGGAATTCGACTTCCAGCCGGATTGCGTGGCGTTGCCCGGCAGCCCGTAGGGCGGCATCTGCGAGGCGTTGTAGACGCGGCCGGTGATGATCGGCAGGTCGGGGTCGCCCTCGATGAAGTCGACGATGACCTCCTGGCCGATGCGCGGGATCTGGATGAAGCCCCAATTGCTGCCGGCCCAGGTCTGCGAGACGCGCACGAAGCAGGAAGAATTCTGGTCCTTCTTGCCGAGGCGGTCCCAGTGGAACTGCACCTTCACGCGGGCATATTTGTCGGTGAAGATCTCCTCGCCCGAAGGGCCGACGACGGTCGCCGTCTGCGGGCCGCGCATGATCGGGCGCGGCGTGATGCGCGGCGGCCGGTAGGGCAGTTTGGTGGGCGCCACGCCGAGCACCACCTTGAAATTCTCATTGTGGGCCTCGTTCTGGGTCCGGTAGCCCGGATCGAACAGCCGGTATTCGGCGCTGATCACCAGATAGTCCTGGTTCTGGTCGTCGCGCGGAAAGCTCTCCAGCGTGAACTTGCAGCCGGAAAAGAGGCCGCGCACCGTGCCAACCGCCGTGCTGTGCTGGTGCACGGCCTGGAGTTCCTCGCGGCGGATCCCGGCGATCTTGTCGCCGCGCCCGACATCGAGATGCGCGCCGGGCTGGCGATAGTTCTCGCCAGAGGCTTCCTTATGGGCGAAAGGCTGGGCGGACTTCGCCATCAGATCCGCGCCGGGCTTCTCGAAATCATAGTCGGTATGGGCATAGGCGCCCGGCCGCACTGCGCTGCCAGGGATCCATTCGGTGATGTATTCGACATCGCGCCGTGAAGCCTGGCCTTCGAAGTTGTAAAGCACCTTCTCGTAGCCGGGCGCCGGCTTCAGCTTGCTCATCGCGTCGCAGAGGATGAGCGTGTGCTTGCCCTCGTCATGCTCGAAGAAATAGAAGATGCCTTCGTGCTCGAGCAGCCGCTGGACGAAATCGAGATCGCTCTCATCGTACTGGACGCAATATTCGCGCGAGGGATAGGAACCCTGCAGCCGCTTATCGAATTTGGCGATGCCGTATTTCGAGAAGATCTTCTCGACGATCTCCACCGCCGTCATGTTCTGGAAGATACGGCAGTCGGTGGTGTTGCCGAGGAACCAGAGCCATGGCCTGACGGTGGCCTCGTAGAAGGCCAGCCGGTCTTCGATGCGGGTCAGCTTGAAATCCGACACAAGGCCGCTGAACCAGCGCTTCGGATCGGATTCGCCCTCGACCGAAACGGCCCCGCCCAGCATCGTCAACGGATCGACGTCGCGGTTCTTCGAGACGAAACCGACCGTATAGGCGAAACAGCGGCTGATCTCATCGCGGCCGATGAGATGGGTGAAGGTCAGGTCGGCGCCAGCCGGCGTCTGTACAACCGTGGCACGTTCGTTCGGCATGGGTCGTGCCCCTCCTCGACGCGGCCGCCAGTGTGATGGTTTGAAACCCCCGCTCTATTAACTGCATCACGTTCGGGAGCGTTCGAGTTCACCGCACCGTACCCTCCACAACCTAGCACATGTTTGATGGAGGCCAAATAACAGCGACAGCTAAAGCGCGCCCATGCGCCGATGTGAAACGCTCCTCTCCCGCTCAGCCTGCAAGCTGCTAGAATACCGAAGCAATTCCGGGAAAGCGCCTGGCGGCTTTTCGCCCGGAATTGCGCGAAAGATAAGCATTTGTTGACCAAGTTCGGCGACGCTTCCGGATGTTCATCTCGCTCCAGATCAGCAATGTCGACAGGCTGCCGGCCGGCACCAGCGCCAGCTATGCCGCCCGCGACCGCAGCTTCGAGATCGGCCGCGAGAATTGCGACTGGACGCTGTCCGATCCGGACAAGTTCATCTCGGGCCGGCACTGCGAGGTCCGCTACCAGGCCGGTTCGTTCTGGCTCTACGACCTCTCGCGCAACGGCACTTTCGTCAATGGATCGAGCCAGCGCGTGAGCGGGCCGCATCGGCTGGCCCAGGGCGACCGGCTGCTGATCGGCCGCTATGTCGTCGGCGTTTCGATCGAAGACGATCGGGCCGCGACCGGCCATCCGCAGACCAGGACCGGGTCGACGCAGCGCGAGTTGCCGCCTTCGACCGGCCGCCCGCGGGATCCCGGCCATGCGCCGTTCTTCAATCCGGCGGAGCAGCGCCCGAGCAGGGCGGCGCCTGTCTCGACATCCTCTGCCCTGCAGCCCGGGCCGGCGGCCCCGGCCAATCGGCCTGCCGAAGCGGACGCAATACTGC
Organism: Mesorhizobium vachelliae; assembly: GCF_033977325.1. Lineage (NCBI taxonomy): Bacteria > Pseudomonadati > Pseudomonadota > Alphaproteobacteria > Hyphomicrobiales > Phyllobacteriaceae > Mesorhizobium > Mesorhizobium vachelliae. The sequence goes on along the minus strand of NZ_JAVIIR010000011.1, from coordinate 122,975 downwards.
GGGAGATCGCCAAAGCTGCCGGCATCGCGCCGGACTTGCTGCAGGCGCGCGACCCGCACGAGGTCGCGGCCGAGATCGGCTCCGTGCTGAGGACCACGGTCGAGCAGCTGTCGCTGCTTCTCAAGGCGCGCGCGGCGGCAAAGGTGCTCGCCAAGAGCGCGCACCGCACGATGATCGGCGCCGAGGACAACAACCCGCTGAAATTCGTGCCAGGCACAGACGACATAATGGAGATCATGTTCGCCAGGCGAAGGGCGGGCTATCTCGATGCAAGACACAGCGTCGAGGATGCGTTCCGCGATCTGAAGACGCATGAGATCGCGACCTACGCCGCCATGCAGGCCGCGCTGTCGCGGCTGCTCGACGACCTGTCGCCGGAAGCGATCGCCAAGAAGATCCCGCCGGCGTCCTTCTCGTCCAGGAAGAGCCAGGCCTGGGATGCGCTCGTCGCGACCTGGCGGGCGATGGAAGACAAGCACGAAAACGGCATGCTGGATGTCTTCCTCGCCTATTTCGCCGAAGCCTACGCCAAGGCCGACAAGCAGAAATAGAAGCAAGGGCACGGACCGCACCCGCCGTATGTGATGGGTCTCATAGAAGAAGCCGCCTCTTCGAGCATCTTGCTTTCCGATTTCAATCGGCCCCGTTTCAATTGGGTATCCGGGCGACTAGAATGCGCAAGGACGCTTGCCCGGCGGGCAAAGCGGCGCGGCTTGGGGCGTGTGCAGCAATGTCATGTTTCAGCGAGATGAGCCTTTCCATGCGGGCCGCCGCCGGGGCTCAGCCTGAAGCGCGTTTCCCTGGGCAAAGGCATGGTCGTCGCGCCGCGACGCCTGGTTCTCGCCTATGAGCCCGAAGGACGATCCCTCCGGGCCGGCGGACAAGACCGTCATCCGCGCGTCGCGGCCGAAGCAGAAGCCGCTTGCGGCGCCTGAGAGGCCCGGTCCGGAAGGCGCGCGACCTGCTCCCTCGCCTTCCCGCGAAGCGACGGTGTTCGATCCCGTCGTCGGCCGACAGATGCCAGCCGGCTGGTCGTCCGGAACCGTGCTCTTCCAGGGGCCAACTCCGGGAGCGGCCGCGAATGCGGCGCCGGGGGTGCAGCAGGATGCCCTGCTCGACGCCGCCGGCAGCGTGCAATACGCCGCGGCAAATCCGATCCTTGCCGCCGCGGCGCCGCTGCTGATGCTCTTCGGCCAATTGCGGCTGATGCCGGTCGAACGGCAAGCGGCGTCCCTGGCGGAGCATATCGCCGACGCGATCGAGACCTTCGACCGTGCAATCGCCAAAGCCGGCGTAGCCGAGGAAGACGCGCGGGTCGCCAAATTCGCCCTTTGCGAAACCGCCGACGACCTCGTCGGCAATTTGCCGTGGCCAGGCAAGGACAGCTGGCTTCGGCACAGCCTCGTGGCGCAATTCTTCCACAGCCAACCGACGGGCGCCGGCTTCTACGAAGCGCTGAACAATATCCTCGCCAGGCCGGAAGCGCATTACGACCTGCTCGAGCTGATGCATGCCTGCCTGTCGCTGGGTTTCGAAGGCCAGTATCGCGGGCTCGCCAAAGAGCGAAACACGCTCGAACGCGTCCGGCGCGACGTCTACGACACGCTGCGCTACTTCAAGCCACGCGCCGGCGACGATATCTCGTCGCGCTGGCAGGGCATGGCGGCCGCGTTGCCGAAGCCAAGGTCGCGGCTGCCGCTCTGGGCGGTCGCGGCCGCCGCGGCGACGCTGGTGACGGCGGCCTTCTTCGGATTGCGGGTGCTGATCACCGACGAAGGCGACGCAACCGCCGGCGAGTTGCTGGCGCTCAATCCGTCGACGCCCGTCACCATCGAGCGCGCCAGCGTGGCGGCGCCCACTGAGCCGGCGCAAGCCAGCCCGCCGCCGCCCACGGTCCCGGATACCGCCCAGATCGACCGCATCCGCGCCGCGCTTGCCGAGGAGATCGCCGGCGGCGGACTGAACGTCGGCGAGAAGGGCGAATTCATCGTCGTCGAGATCAACAACCAGCGCTTGTTCGCGCCCGGCATGGCGGAGCTGAAGCCGCAGTTCCAGCCGATCGCGGCCGAGGTCGCCACGGCACTCGACGCCGAACCGGGGCCGATCCGGATCGTCGGCCACACCGACAATGTGAAGCCGAAAAAGTCGAGCACGTTCAAATCGAATTTTGACCTTTCCGTCGCTCGCGCCAAGGCCGTCCAGGCGGTGGTGGCCAAGCAATTGAAAGACCCGTCGCGGCTGAGTGCCGATGGCAGGGGCGAGGACGAACCGATCGCCGACAATGGAACGGCGGACGGCCGCGCCAGGAACCGCCGCGTCGACATAATGATCCCGAAACAGGAGACCTTGCAGACCGGCGCGGCGGAGAACGGCGACTGATGCGCTGGATGCTGCGGATCTTCAGCCTGGCTGCGCTCGCCGGCTTCTCGGCGGCGATCTGGTATGCCGGGCCGCTGATCCGCTTCGCCGATACACACCCGCTTGGGCCTGCGTGGCTCAGGGCCACGATCATCGGCGTCACCATCGCGGTGCTCGCCCTGTTCTACGGGGTCCGCTTCTGGCAGCGGCGCAAGGCGCAAAAGGCGCTCGAAACGGCCATCGCGCACAGCGACGAGCGCAACGACGATTCACAGGTGCTGGAAGCGCGGATGAGCGAAGCCATCGCGACGCTGAAGCGGACGAGCGGCAAGCGCAATTTCCTCTATGACATCCCCTGGTACATCATCATCGGCCCGCCGGGTGCCGGCAAGACGACGGCGCTGGTCAATTCCGGGCTGAAGTTCCCGCTTGCCGGCTCCGGCAGCGCGCAGCCGGTGGCTGGCGTCGGCGGCACGCGATCCTGCGACTGGTGGTTCACGGACGAGGCGGTGCTGATCGACACGGCCGGCCGCTACACGACGCAAGAATCGGACCGCGAGCGCGACAAAGCGAGCTGGCTCGCCTTCCTGGGGCTGCTCAAGAAACACCGCACCAGGCAACCTATCAACGGCGTGATTTTGGCCATCAGCCTTGCCGACCTGGTCGGCTTCGACGACCAACAGCTCGAGGCGCATGTCAGCGAGATCAGGAGCCGCCTGCGCGAACTGCACGAGACGCTGAAGATCCAGTTCCCAGTCTATCTCATCTTCACCAAGGCCGATCTCGTCTCCGGTTTCATGGACTATTTCGGCAACCTTGACGAGACGCGCAGGCGCAAGGTGTGGGGCGCGACATTCCAGACGGCCGACCGCACCAGGAACATGGCCGGCGAGGCGCCGGCGGAATTCGACGGGTTGGCGAAGCGGCTCGCCGAAGAGGTCGCCGACCGCCTGCAGGAAGAGCCCGACCCGGTGGCGCGGATCGCGCTGTTCGGTTTTCCGGCGCAGTTCGGCGCGCTGAGGACCCGGATAACGCAGTTTGTCGGCAGCCTGTTCGATACATCGCGCAGCCAGGTCAATGTCAGCCTGCGTGGGCTCTATTTCTCGTCGGGAACCCAGGAAGGCACGCCCTTCGACCAGGTGCTGGGCGTGATCGGCCGCAGTTTCGGCAGCGCTTCGCAAGCGCATCTTTCCGGCGCCGGCAAGAGCTTCTTCCTGCATGATCTGCTGACCAAGGTGATCTTCCCGGAATCGGGCTGGGTTTCCTTCGATCGGGCCGCCGAGCGGCGTGCCAGACTGGCGAGGTTCGGCGGCCTGGCCGCGATCGCCCTGGCGGCCTTGGCGGCGCTCGGTGTGCTTGGCCTCAGCTTCTTCGCCAACAAGCAGCTGATCGCCTCCACAAGGCAAGCCATGGCGCATTATCGTGACAGCGCCGATACGCTGCTCAAGAGCATGACGGTGACCGACGTCGACCTCGAAAACGTCATCGGTCCGCTCGACCAGTTGCGCAACCTGCCGGCCGGGTTCGAAAACGGCGACCAGGGCAAGCCGATCGAGGAGATGTTCGGGCTCAGCCAGCGCGAGAGGCTGCTGTCGGCCTCCAAGGCCGCCTACCGGCAGGCGCTGGAGCGTACCTTCCGCTCACGGCTGCTGGTGCAGGCCGAGCGGACGATCCAGGCCAGGATGGCCGATCCGATCGCGCTCTACGAGCCGCTCAAGATCTACCTGATGCTGGGCGGCAAGGCGCCGAAGGTCGACGATGAGCTGGTCGTCTCCTGGATGAAGCAGGACTGGGAGGAGAACCGCTACCCCGGCGAGAACAACCGCGAGGGCCGCGCGCAGCTCGAAAAGCATCTGCGCGCCATGCTTGCGCTCGACGACGCCTACGATCCAACCTTCGCGCTCAACCAGCCGCTGGTCGAGGCAGCGCAGCGCTCGCTCGGACGCATGAGCCTCGCCGACCGCGCTTCGGCGCAGATCAAGTCGGCGGTCTACGCGGCGAGGCTGCAGGATTTCTCCATCGCCGCGAAAGCCGGCCCGGAAGCGCAGCTGCTGTTCGAGCGCACGGATGGCAGCGAGCTGGCCGATCTCCAGGTCCCTGGCCTTTACACGCGCGCCGGGTTCAATCGCTTCTTCCTGCCGCAGCTCTCGCGTATCGCGCAGATGCTCGTCGACGACCGGTGGGTGCTTGGCGGTGGCGGCGAACAAGGCGGCATCGACCAGGACCTGCCCAAGCTCGGTCCCGAGCTCATCGACCGCTACGGCAAGGAATTCGCCGCCGCCTGGAACGGCGCGCTCGATCAGTTGAAGCTCAAGGCGATGCTGAAGGACAAGCCGCAATATCTGGCGCTCTCCGCCATCGCCGCGGCGGACTCGCCGCTCGACCAGCTCTTCAGCGCGATCGCCGATGAAACCGCATTGACGAAGGACAGCCTCGCCGAGGGCGATACCGGCACGTCGCAGCAGAACCCCGCCAGCATGGCCAAGGGCCTCGCCCGTATCGGCCTGCAGATCGCCGGCGGCAAATCGCAAAGCCGCGCCGGCGCAAGCTCGGCCGTCGCGCAGAATGCCGGCGCGAGCGTCGAGGCGCAGTTCCGCTCGTTCCAGGCGCTGGTCGGCGGGGCGGCCGGGCGCCGGCCGCTCGACGCGCTGACGCAGAATTTCCACGACATCTTCCAGAGCCTGAAGCTCGCGGCCGATGTCCCCACGCAGACCGAGCGCGTCAACGCCAACCTACAACTGCAGATCTCGACGCTTCGCGCCAATGTCTCGCGCCTGCCCAAGCCGCTGGCGCGCATGGTCAACGCGGCGGCGGACGAGCTCGAAGGCAATGTCGCCGAAACCTCCGTCGCCAACCTCAACCAGACCCTCGACCAGACGGTGACGCGCGCCTGCGAGGAGGCTGTCAACGGCCGCTATCCCTTCACCCGCGACAGCACCGACGAGATCTCGATGGCGGATTTCACCAAGCTTTTCGCGCCGGGCGGCCTGATGGACCGCTTCTTCGCGCAGAACCTCGCGCCGCTGATCGACATGACCGGCCAGGAATGGACCTGGAAGCAGGATGCGCGTTCCAGCCGCGCTTTGGCCAAATCGACCTTGAAGGCGTTCCAGGCGGCGGCGGAAATCCGCAGCGCCTTCTTCCCTTCCGGCGGCTCGGTGCCCTCGGTCTCGATCACCATCACTCCCACGTCGGTGAACAGCGAAGTCGACAGCGCCGTGCTCAACGTCGACGGGCAGACAGTCCAGAGCGCGCAGGCCGGCAACGCGCCGAGCATCGTGACATGGCCGAGCGGCGCTGCTTCCGGATCGGCGAGCCTCAGCCTGGTGCCGGAAATGCCTGGACGCGAGTCCGCGCTCAAATTCGAAGGACCGTGGGCGCTGAAGCGGCTGTTCGACAAGGCGACCATCACCGGCGACGGCGCCAACACGGAAGCCCGCTTCGTGATCGGCGGACGCGATGTCGCCTACACGATCCAGGCCGGCTCAGGCGCCAATCCCTTGCTGCTGCCGGCCTTGTCCGGCTTCAGCTGTCCGAAGGCGTTCTGAGATGGCTGGATCAAGCCTTCATTTCGATACTCTAATGTACACGCTTGTGGCAGAGTGGCCCGGGCATGCGGCCCGTGGCTGGTCACAGAGGACGCTTTCGAAGCGCTTGGTGGCAAATTGAGCACTGTCGCCCTCCCCATCGACAGCTTCGGCGTCAGCCACCAGGGCTGCGTGCGCGATCACAACGAGGACAACTACCTCATCGAACCGCAGACCGGCCTCTGGGTGGTGGCCGACGGCATGGGCGGGCATGAGGCCGGCGAGGTTGCCTCGGCCAGCATCGTCGATCACCTCGCGACAATCGGCATCGCGAGCTCCGCGCCGGACCTTCGCGCCCGCTTCGAGGATAGGCTCAGCCGCGCCAACGCCGAGATCCGCGATATATCGCGCTCGCGCGGCATCACCATCGGCTCCACTTTCGCGGCCCTGCTTGCCATGGACGGACGCTTCGCCTGCCTTTGGGCCGGCGACAGCCGCATCTACCTTGTCCGAAACGGCTCGATCTTCCAGGTTTCGAAGGACCACACCGAGGTGCAGGAACTGCTCGACCGCGGCATGATCAGCGCGGAGGAAGCGCTGACCTGGCCGCGCCGCAATGTGATCACGCATGCGGTCGGCGTCAGCGACGAGCTCGAGATCGATTTCCAGCAGGGCGAGCTGATGGCGGGCGACGTCTTCGTGCTGGGCACCGACGGACTGACCGCGCATGTCAGCGATGCCGAGATCGAGGCCGCGGTCAGATCCGCCACGCCGCGGGCCGCATGCCAGACGCTGCTGGACCTGGTGCTGGCGCGCGGCGGAACCGACAATGTGACAATCGTACTCGTGAAGATCGGCAGCGGGCGCAACGGAGCGCACCATTCGGATCGGTCCGGAGCGGAGGCCCTGGCCAGATGAGCGACGACGACAAGACGCGGATTGCGGCGAAGGTCACCTATGCGGGTGTCGGCACGCAGCTCAGCGGCATTTACGAGCTCGACGAGAGGATCGCCTCCGGCGGCATGGGCGAAGTCTATCGCGGCCACAACATCCAGACGGGCGACCATGTGGCGATCAAGATCGTGCTGCCCGAATTCGCCCGCGACCAGACGATCCTGTCGCTGTTCCGCAAGGAAGCGTCTATCCTCAATCACCTGTCGCATGACGCGGTGGTGCGCTACCACGTCTTCACCATCGATCCGGGGATTGGCCGCCCCTATCTCGCGATGGAGTTCGTGGACGGCCAATCGCTGTTCGACATCATGCGGCGCGGGCCGATGCCTGCGGAGGACGTACGCCGGCTATGCCATCGCCTCGCCTCCGCCTTGAGCGCCGTGCACCAGGCCGGCGCAGTGCATCGCGACCTCTCGCCGGACAACATCATCCTGCCCGGCGGACGGGTGGAGCGCGCCAAGATCATCGATTTCGGCATCGCCCGTTCAGCCACCGTCGGCGGCGAGACGCTGATCGGCGGAAAATTCGCCGGCAAATACAATTACGTCTCGCCGGAGCAGCTCGGCCTCTATGGCGGCGAGGTCAGCGAGCAGTCCGATATCTACAGCCTCGGGCTGGTGCTGGCCGCGGCGCTGCGCGGAAAGCCGCTCGACATGAGCGGGTCGCAATATGAGGTCATCGAAAAGCGCCGGGCGGTGCCGGACCTCTCGGATATCGATCCCGATTTCCACGAGCTCATCGAAGCAATGCTGCAGCCGGACCCGCGCGACCGTCCCGCCAGCATGGCCGAGATCGCCCGGGCGACGCGCAGCGAAGACCTCGAGCCGACATTGCCGCCACCGGTGCCGTTCGGCGCGCGCGAACGCTCCGGCCTGCCGCGTGCCGGCTGGACGGCGCCGCCGGACTCAAAGCCGCAGCCGCCGGAGCCTCAAGGCGAACCCCGCTTCGTCGAGCATGTGCGCCCCGCATATCTGTCGGAGCCACGGCCCGCGCCGGCGGCTACCCCCGCCAGCGTGCCCGCACCGGCCGCGCCCAAAAAGGCTTCGCGCATGCCAGCGATCGCGGGCAGCGTCGCGGCGCTCGCCGTCTTGGCGGGGGCAGGCCTTTATTTCAGCGGCGTGCTTTCGCCTCCGCCGGTGACGGAAACATCCAAGCCGCTGATGCCGAAGCCGGCCGCGGAAGCTGCCAAACCAGTGGCGGAAGCGCAGCAGCCGGAAGCGCCGCAACCGCAGGCCACGCCTCAGCCGGAACCGCCAAAACCCGACACTGCGAAGCCATCCGCCCAACCCGATGCGAAGGCCAAGACACCCGCCGTGCAGCCGACGCCGCCAGCCACGCAGCCGGAGACCGAAGCCAACAGCCAGGCGCATGTTCCCCCGGTCGAGACCAACCCCGTGCAACGCTCGGCGGAGCAATCACCGACGCTTGCGCCCGCACCGAAGGGCGCCGAGAGCCAGAAACCGGCACAGCCTGCAAGCGAACCGGCGGTCAAGACGCCGGAGCCGACCCAAACAGCCAAAAACCAGCCCGCGCAGGAGGCAAGCCCGCCGAAGCCCAGCGTGAAAGACCTCGTGGACATGCTTTCCAAGCTGCCCAAGCCGAACGCGTCCCCGCCCCCCGCCTCGGAAAGCCAGGCATCGGCGCAGCCGACCACCCCGCTGCCCGAGCCGAAGGCAAAGACCCCGACAGCCAGTCAATCGGAAACGCCAACCGCGCCGACGGCGCAGCAACCGCAGACGCCAGCGACCAAGCAGCCGGGCAACACCGACGTCGCCATTAATGTGCCGAAGCCGGCGGTTCCGTCGCAGGAAGACGATACGGCCAGGTGGAACGACCAGCGCTCCTGGGTGCGCGATTTCAGCGGTGGCAGTTGCTTTTACGCAAACCTGACATCGGGCCCCGGCGCCGCGCCGACGATCGAAGGATACGCAACCGCGGTCCAACCCTTCGAGCAATTGCTCAACGACTTCCAGGCGCGGTTCCATGTCGAGCCGGACATCAGCGTGCGCCTCATCACGCTCTCCCAGTGTGGCGTGCCTACCTTCCTTCGCTTCCTCGACCGGAGCTCGGCTGCGAAGCCGCAGCTTGTGCTGGACCGGACATCGGTTCCGGACGGCGCGCCAATCAGCGGCGCGCTCTATACGGGCGGCGGGCTCGTCTCGAACGTCATGCTGATCGACCACAAGGGCGTCGCCTTCAATCTCGACGACCGCATGGTGCCGCAGACCGACAAGGTGACCTTCAACATCCCGATCGGCCTCGCCGCCGCCGACAAGGCGGCCGGCAAATCGGTGCCGCAGATCATGCTGGTGATCACCGGACCTAAGGACATCCAGGCCGCCATGTTCTCCAGGCCGACGCCGGCCTCGGAGCTTTTGCCCAGGATCCTCGAAGAGATCGAGGCCGACGGATCGCAGTTCTCCGCCACGGCCACCTATTTCCGGCTTGGCGGATAGCATGAACGCCGATGGACCTTCGCACCCTGCGTATCTTGAGCCGGTCCTTGCCACGCAAGCAGCGTAGCCGGCTCCGATTGCTGTTGCCGGACCGCATGCCGCTTGCCGCGCTGCTCGGCGCGGCGCTGTTCTCGATCCTTTCGCCCGGCAAGGCGCATGCCGAATTCACCGTCTGCAACCAGACGCTCGACGTCGTCAATCTGGCGGTCGGACAGAAGGTCGACAACGCCGACCAGACCGATGGCTGGTGGACCATCGGCGCCAACCAGTGCGTCAACGTCATCCGCGAGGAGCTGACAAACCGCTATATCTACCTCTACGCGACGGACGTCTTCGGCCACGCGATTCTCAACGGATCGACCGAGATGTGCATCGACCGGCGGCGCTTCTCGATCCGCGGCATCGAGGAGTGCTGGCAGCGCGGCCATATCGCGGCGCGCTTCGTCGAGGTCGACACGCTCGAGCAGGTGCGCTGGACCTATTTCCTGACCGGAAACAGCCCGTGACGCACTCGATCGACACGAGCTTCAAAAAGAAGAAGCAGGCGCGCGTAGCCGAGCGCCGGCGCAAGCTCTGGCGCCGGGCTCTGGCCGGCCTTGCCACGCTCGCCGTCGTCGCTTTAGCCACCGGCTTCTACCTGACCAAGGACTATTGGTCGTTCGGCGACGAGGACGAAGAATTGCATCCGGTCGAGGGCATGGAAGACGTGCCGCCTGACGCCTCTGTCTATGTGCCGGCGATCATCGATCTCGCCGGCGATCCGATGTGGATCACGCTGGCGCCCGATGCCGAGACCGCGACCAAGGGCAAGACCGTCGCGCGCCCGGCCGAGCTCGACAGTTCGGGCGCCTCGCCGCAGATCGAAATCATGTCCGACGTGATGTTGAGCGCCAGCGAAAAGTTCATGACGACGATCCCGTCGACGCAGGAGGATTTCGCCTTCTTCCAGGCGCAGCGCCAGGCCGCTCCGAAGCCTTCGGCAACGGCGCCCGACGATCAGCAACCGGCGGCGCCCGCTCCGGCCGCTGCGCCGAGCGACCAACAGGGCGATCCGCAAGGCGACCTTGAGAACGACCTGCAGGCGGCACCTGACGCGAGCGACGCCGCCTCGGCGCCCAAAGCCGATGCCGACGACCCCGAGGCGGGCTGGGGCGAGACCATCGACCAGGGCGAGGCAGCGCTCCCGGCTTTCAAGAAAACAGCGATCGAGAACAACACGACCGTTGCGACCGTCACCAGCGAATATCAGCGCTTCGAGGCGACCGAGGACACTTTCGTGAAGATCCTCAACGACCGCAGCCTGGACGGCGTGGCGCTCGACGCGCATTTCTCCGCCGACGACGCGAAACTCGCGGGCGAAGCGCTGAAGGCGCTATTCAACCGCGACGGGCTGGAGTCCGGCTTTGTGGTGGCCATGCGCGGGTTCCGGCCGAACCGCGAGACGACGACCATGTCGCTGATGCAGGTCTCGATCTACGCCAAGAACGTCTATGTCGGCACGCTGACGCGCAATGCGGCCGGCGCCTTCGTGTCGGGCGTCGACCCTTGGGTCCGCGAGGATCTGTTCAATTATTCCGGCGCTTCGGACCAGGGCGGCCCGAAGCGTCAGTACCGCCTGCTCGATGCGATCTATTCGACCGCGGCGCGCAACAAGGTGCCGACCAACGTCATCGGCGAGGCGATCATGTATCTGTCGCGCGGGCAGGACCTCGACGCCTTCGCCAGCGAGGACCAGCGCCTGGTGCTGATCTATTCGCAGACGCCGCGCGGCCAAAGCGAGATCTCCGGGCGGGTGCTCTATGTCGGCGTCCACGGCACGGACAAGAGCCTCGATTGTTTCGTCTTCCAGCAGAGCGACGGCCAGTATGCCTGTGTGACCGGCGACGACCAGGTCCGTTCGCTGACCGTCACCAACGGCATGGTCACGCCGGTCGCCGGGGTGATGACCTCGACCTTCGGCCCGCGCAAGCATCCGATCCTCGGCACGGTGCGTATCCACAAGGGCGTCGATTGGGCGGCGCCGGTCGGCACGCCGGTGATGGCCGCCTTCGACGGCGAGATCTCCTTCCAGGGGGATGGCGGCAGCTATGGCAATCTGGTGAAGATCGCGCATGCCAACGGCCGCGAGACGCGTTACGCGCACATGCAGAAATTCGCCATTGCCAGCGGCGTCGGCACCAAGGTGAAGGCAGGCGACGTCATCGGCTATATCGGCACCACAGGACTTTCGACCGGCCCGCATCTGCATTTCGAGCTCTATCAGAATGGCGAGGCGATCGACCCGCTGGGGACAGTCACCACGGTCGCCACCGCCGTCTCCGTCAGCTCCGGCGGCTCCGGCGATTCAGCGGTCGAGACGCTGACCGATCGGATCGTGCATGTCGAAAGCGGCGGCAGCTCCCGCGCCAAGAACCCGCTTTCCTCGGCAACCGGCGCCGGCCAGTTCATCTCTAAGACCTGGATCCGGATGATGAACACCTATCGGCCCGACCTTGCCGGCTCGCTGTCGACGGCCGATCTGCTCGCGCTTCGCTACGACGCGACGCTGTCGCGCGAAATGGTGCGCAACCTGGCGCGCGAGGGCGAGGCCTATCTTCGCGCCCGCGGCCACCAGATTACGGCCGGTCGGCTTTATCTTTGCCATTTCCTCGGCATGGAAGGCGCGGCTCAGGTTCTGGCGGCCCCCGGCTCGACGCAACTGAGCGCCGTGCTGGGGTCGGCCGTCATCCAGGCCAACCCGTTCCTGACCGGCAAGACCGCCAGCTACGTGGTCGACTGGGCCGAGCGAAAAATGGGGCAGAAAGCGCCACGCGTGGCAACCGACCAGGGCCAACCCACGACGACCACGACCGAAGTCCGGCAGACGTCGCCGGAATTCGAAAAATACAAGCAGGCGATCACGGCGCTGATAGGCTCCGTCCAGGATACGCTGGAGCCCGGTTAGCGCTTAGCCGTTCGGGGAAAGCGGCCGGCTCACATCCGAGGCTGGAACATTTCAGAGGATTCTACGTTGCCCGCCATGGTCAAAAAGCAATCCGACGACAACGTTTCATACTTCGAATTCGACGTCATGCGCGAAGCGTTCAAACGCTGGGTCGACGAGGATAAGGTTCCTGAAGAACAATGGCGGCCGCGCGCAACGAAGCTTGTCCGTATCGTGACCGGGGACGATTATGTCGACCCCAACTTGGTCGAATGGATCATACGTAAAAAGCTCCAGCGCTGAGGGGGGGTCGGCGCCAAGGCTCTTGGGCAGTACGCTGCAACAGTTGGTCAGCGCCAGCGGCCTATTCCGTCCTGATCCGCATTTCCACACGGCGGTTGACTGGGTCGTAGGGATCGGCGACGCGCGGGTGCGACTTGCCGAGGCCGATCGCTTCGAGCCGCGCCGATTGAACGCCGTTCGCTTCGAGGAAGGAGGCCACCGATTGCGCCCTTCGCTGCGACAGGTCCTGGTTGTAGCGGTCCGTGCCGGTCGCGTCGGTGTGACCCTCGACGACGAAGCTGAACGTGCTCAGCCTATTGTCCTTCAGCGCCTTGGCGAATTCGTCCAGTTCGGTGCGTGCGGTCTGGTCGAGCTGGGCCGAATCCAGGGCAAAATTGATCATCATGTCGAGGCCGGCCTTCTGGGGAGGCGCCTCGTTCTTCGCGGTCTTGCTCTTGCACTCTTCCTCGGTGCCGACGCAGATGCCGCGTGAGGCGCCAAGGTTGCCCTGACCGGCGAAGAACTTCACAATGTCTTCCGATTTCTGAAGCGGATCGGCGTAAACGTGCGTTGAAAAAAGCACGGTCGCCAATGCCAAGGCTGAGCTGCCCCACCGCATGACCGTCACTCCTGTTTGAGCCCTTGTTTGAGCGGGTTTTCGCTGGCGCGGACTATATCAAATCCCGAAACGATTGTCTGTGAACAAGCGCACGTTGCCGATGGCCGCCGCCTGTTAAAGGTTGAGGCTTGACCGGCACTCAGCCGCGGATTTGAGTGCTAGAATGTTTCGCCGTTTCGCTGAAACGGCGAACATTCTAACTGTTTTGTTTTTACGCAATTCCGGACGGAAAACCGCTTCACACTTTTCCTGGAATTGCTCTATTTCTGCCTGTGCTCGGGGTGTGGCGGCCATGGCCAATGAACTCGGATACAGAACGGCGAGGGATCTGTTTCTCGCCTGTCCCGCGATCGCCCGGGACATGAAATCGCCGGCCGCCGCCCAACCCCCGCTGGAATTCTGCCGCGCTCTGCTCGCCGGGCGCGTGCCGGAGGAAGCCGTCACGTTCTGCGCCTATCTCCTGCCCGAGCGCGCCGCGGTGTGGTGGGCGCATGAATGCCTCAGCAATCTTGCCGAGCTCCTTGCCGAAAGGGATCTCGAATTGCTCGCCCTCGTCAATGACTGGGTGGGCGAGCCCGGCAATCCCCGCCATCGAGCAGCGCTCAGCAGCGCCGTCGATCCGTCGCCAGCGACGCCGGCTGCATGGATCGCCCTGTCCGCAGCATGGCGCGACCCGGTTTTCGATATGCTGTCGACTGGATTTCCCGCCGCCCACGCCGTCAATGCGGGGATCCTGGCGGGGCTGGCGCGCGTCTCGACCGCAGACCGCTTTGGCGTGCTTTCCGCCTTCGTCGAAATGGGCATCCAGATGGTGGAGATGGAGACGCAGCGGCCATCGGTCGACGCCTATTAGGGCTTTCCGTCAGGCATGGCTGCCAAAGCCCTGATTCACGATCATTTGCAGCCACCTTGCGCCCACCTGGCCAAAGCCACCTTGAAGCGGGTGCCGAGCGGATGCTGCAGCCGCAGGACGGAAACGTCGTTGGCGGCGAAATTCTTCGCCTGATCGCAGAGGCGGGTCTCGTTCCACTCGTGACATCCGTCGCAGTGCTTGCCTTGCCATACCGATTTGTCGAGGCCCTCGACCGGGCTGAAAAGCGGCTCCCCCTTGATCAATTGGGCAATGCTCTTGCCGTCGATCGCCGGGTCGCCGAACTTGACCGGGCGATCGAAAAGGATCGGCCCGTCCGTCGCCAGCTTCGGGATCTTCTCGCGCAGCGCGTTGAGCGCAAGCTGGTCGCCGGCCTGGCCGGCCGCGCCCGTATTGCGCGTTTCGGAACCCGCTTCGGCCTGCGGCGCGCTCGCCTCGCCGACGATCAGCGGCGCATTGAGATCGACCTTGTGCAGCACGACCTCGGTGGTCAGCGAGACATTGATCCAGGGACGCTGCTTGCCAGCGGTCGCCTTGAAGACGTCGCTGGTCACCCTGTTCATGGCTTCGGTGATGGAGACGTTGGATTCGCCGATATGCTGGAGCAACCCCATGGTGAAAGGCGAGTGGTCGCCCGACCCGTCATAGGCGAGTTGGTTCGGGCTGGCGGCGAAAGCGACCAGCGTGCCGGCACCGCCATTCTCGATCGGGATTTCGGCAAGGCCGCTGCTTGCGCTTTTGATGCCCGCGCTCTTCGCCAGCACGTCGGCAAGCGGATTGTCCCGGCACGCATCCAGGAACACCAGCCTTATGCTGGTCTCGCGCGACATCTGGCGCAGGATGAAATCGACCGAGACAGCCTCGAAATCGAGCGAGGTCTCGTCCTCGAGCGCGGCGTCGACCGGAAGCAGATAGTTCTTGCCGGAGACCTGCAGGCCATGGCCGGCATAGAAGAAAAGTGCGATGTCGGCGCCGCGTACCTCCCTGGCGAACTGCGCGACCGTGGCTTGCGTCTGCTGCTTGGTGAGGTCGAAGCCGGAGACCACCTCGAAGCCGAGGTCCTTGAGCCGCTCGGCCATGGCCTGCCCATCCCTTGCCGGATTGGCGAGGGGTGCGGCGTGCTGATATTGCGAGTTGCCGAGCACCAGCGCGACGCGCCGCTCGGCGCTCGCGGCCGCCAGCGTCAAGAGCAGGACCAACGCGGCCAGCCCCGCAGCGCGAAGCAGGCCACCGCAAAAAGCGAACGGAGCGGAACTCACCGCCACCTCAGTTGGCGAGCTTGTTGGCGGAGAATTCGATCCGCCGGTTGAGCGCCTTGTTCTTGGGCGTGTCGTTGGCGGCGACCGGCTTGTCCTCGCCATAGCCGGCAGAGCTGATCTGGCTGCTCGGAACGCCATCGGCGACCAAAGCATCGGCGACTGCCTTGGCGCGCTTCTCGGAAAGCACCTTGTTCGCCTCAGGCGATCCGTCGGAATCGGTATAGCCGGACACTTCGACCTTGAGGGTCGGGCATTTGCCGACGACACCTTCCACCTCGGCCAGCAGCGGGCGGCTCTTCGCGTCGAGCCTGGCGCTCGCCTGGCGGAAATAGATGGCGCCGGTACGCGAGAGCACGGCAAACCGGTTGAGGCACTCCTCGTCGCTGAAATTGGCCTTCGCCGCATCCGTGGCGACGGGGCCAACCTCGGCAGTCGAGGCCGCGACGGTCTGCACGGCGGCCGGCTTGCCGCCGTCGGCGGTGAAGACGAAATCGAAAGACACCGAAGCGGTGGGCACGATGTTGGTCACGTTGGCGGCCTGCTGCAATTTGTCGATGTTGGGCAAGAGCCCGAAATCCTCGACATGGACGGCGACAGGCGCCTCCGAAGCGACGGAAACCTGGGTATCGCTGATCATGGTGACGACGACGCTTGCCTCGAGATCCTTGTCGACGCCGTGCAGGCTGAGACGGAACGGCAAGGTCGTCTTCACCCGGCGCTTGGTCGGCAGGTCGGCGAACGCGGCGGGGTCCACCTTCGCCGTCACCTCGGCCGTCGGATAGGTGAATGTCTCGAAGAACAGGAAGCGCATGCGGACATTGCGCAGGTCGACGCCCGTATCGACGGAATTGAGGTCGAAGCTGATCCTGGCCTCGCCGGCGGAACTCAGCGTGCCGGTGATGTTCCTGATCTTGTTGGTCTCGACGATCGTGTTCTTCTTGACCGACTGGTAGGTGAGCACGGATGCGGACGGATCGAGCGTCCAGTTGGGCGCAGCACCCGCAGCCTGCGATCCGAAGGCCAGCAACGCGGCAACGATAAAGCCAAAAGCCACGGCCTTGGCCCGCGCTTTGCAGCACAATGCAACGACTTCGAACATGGAACGCCCCCGCCAGGACAACCCTATCTCGATACCGGCACGTGGATTGAGCATAGAGCACTTGGTCCTGCTTGGCGAGCGGTTCCAGCGGGCTGCAGAAAAGCGACTACAATCGCCATGCGTCGGGAAAGCACGGGTGTCGGGCGTTGTCACCACCCGCCACTACCGCCGCCACCATTGCCGCCGCTGCCACCCAGGGGCGCAATGACAGGTGGGGGTTCGTTCTTGACCGGTTTGATCACTTTCTTGGCAGTCACCTTATTCTGTTTGACCACCTTCGGCGTCGTCGCCACGCGAACGTGCTTGGTACGGTGTTTTGTTATCGGCGCCGGCTCGACCCTGGGCGCCACGGTCGTGCATCCAGCAACCGCAAAGGATAGGAATGTTGAGATGACCGCCTGCTTCAATGCCCTGCCCACCATTGCCTCCTTGTTGATCAGAACAGGTCCCGACGCGGATTGGCTTGCTCCCAAACGGCTCTGGCCGTCTGGATCAGTTGGTCGTCGACCGAGCCGCCCGCGGGGATTTTCGATTTGAGTTCCGAGCGCAGCTGTTTCAACGCAGCCGACTTCGGCTTCGCGCCGAACTGCGCTAGCGTCGTGCGCGCGCCCGGCAACTCGTTGCGGAGGTCAAGCCCGGCGGCGAACGCCAGATAGCGCACGGCGACGGCCTGATCGGATTTGTCGCCTTTCTGCATTTCGATGGCCGCCCGATCATATGCCGCCGAGTAGTCGCCACGGTCTGTCGCCACTTCGAACAGCTTTTGCGCCTCGGCTAGGTTCCGGTCCACGCCATCACCGTCCCGGTACATGCGCGCGAGGCTGCCTGGCGCATAAGGCTGACCAAGATCCATCGCCTTCTGGAAAAGCGCCTGCGCCTGCTTGGTATCCCTCTCCACGCCGCGTCCACTGAGATAGCTGCGGCCGAGGATATTCATCGAATACATGTCCTCGCGTTCCACGCCCGCCTTCAGGAAGGCAACTGCGCGAGCCGGGTCGGCGGGCACACCATTGCGGCCTTCAGTGAAGATCGCGGCGAGATCGTTCATGGCATAGGTGTGGCCCATGGCCGCCGCCTTGAGCAGCAGGTCCAGGCCCTTGCCGGTGTCGCGTTGGACGCCAAGACCATTGAACAGCGCGCGTCCCCAGGCGGTCATTCCATAGGGATCGCCTTTGTCAGACGCCTTGGCATAAAAGCTATTCGCCTTCGCTGGATCCACGGCCGTTCCTATGCCGGACGAAGCGATATAACCAAGCTCGAACACCGCGCGGACATGCCCCTTGTCGGCGGCCTCCTCGATCGCCTTCTTGGCCTCGTCGACCTTGCCGGCGGCGAGCAGCGCCCGTCCGAGCTCGTAGTGGAAGCGCGCGACATCGGGATAGGCTTTCACCGCCGCCCGGCAGGCCTCCACCGCGCCGGCGCCGATCTCGTTCGGCAAAAGGCCGGGGACGACGCCCTGCAGGTCCAAGGGTTCGCCTGCCTGCGTGTCGCACGGGTCGACGCTTGGCGACAGCTTCATCGTCGCCGGCTTTGACGGTGTGTTGTCGGCCCTGATTTCGACGCCGACTATCAATGGCTTGGCCTCGCCTATCTGCGGTTCGTAGCGCAGTTTGTCGACTTCGTCGGCCATCAGGCTCGATTGAGGCGACAAGGTCCGATCCGGCAGGGACAGCGTCCCGGTTGCCGGATAGCTCGCAAGCTTCACGCTTACGGCCGGATCCTTGGTCGGGAAATCCAGCTTCAGCGGCACGGGACCGACACCGACCGGAATCTTGACATCGCGGTTCTCGATCGCCTCGGCGGCGCCGGCGATGTGGATGCCGCGCTCCACCACCTCCTGCTTCTGCTCGGACTCCAGCGAAGCCACGAGCTGCTTGCCCGCGGCACCCTCGCCGTTCTTGACCCGGAACACCAATATGCCCTGCGATCCGCCGCCCCATTCGTCATGCGTGGCGTATGCCAACATATCGACCTGGTCCTCGGCGTCGGCGCCCTTCGGCACATCCATCTGAAGCCGCGGCAGATCCTTGCCCTCTATCGGCTCGCCCGTCGCGACCGGCTTGCCGTCCAGGATCAGGCGCCCCACCGCCGGCGGCCTTTCGATGCTGATGGTGACCGCGCCGCCGTCGACGTCGACCGGCACCGGCAGGTCGAGCGCGACCGGGCCGACGCCCGACGGCACGGTCTTTTCCAGCACCGGCGGCAAAGCCGGCCGGCTGGCGCGGCGCATCAGCACCACCTCGTCGATCAGCGAGGAATTCTCCCATGGAACCTGCGCGCCCTTGGTGACCTCGACGACGTCGCGGCGCACAGCCGCCATCACCGCGCGTATCTCCTGGTTCGGCGCCAGCGCGCGGCGCGAGAAGGCGGATGAGAACGGACTGAGATCGCCGGAACCATCATAGGCGACGGCGCCGGGCTCGGTGGCGAAGGCGATCAGCGTGTTCAGCGAGCTTTTCACCTGCGCAAGGCCAGTGCCGCCGGCCGCGATCAACTGGTCGCGCAGCCAGTAATCCTTGCGCGGGAACGGATTGTTGCGGCAGGCATCGAGGATGATCACCTGGATCTTCGATTTGGCGCGTAATTGCTGCAGGACATCGTCCAGCTTGACCGCCTGGACCTCGATGTCGGCCGCGTCCTTGAGCGACGCGTCGACAGGGATCAGGAAATTCTCGCCGCCGATCTGAAAGCCGTGACCGGAATAATAGACGACCGCCAGATCGGCGCCGTCCGCCGCAGCGAGATAGTTGCGGAACTCCCTCTCGAACTGGAGCTTGGTCAGGTCCTTGGCGACGAACACATCGAAACCGGCCAGCCGGAATGTGTTCGACACGTCCTCGGCATCCTTGTCCGGATTCTTGAGCGCCGGGATTTCGCGATATTCTGAATTGCCGATGACAAGCGCAACCCTTCGATCGGCCTGAGCCTGCACCGTCGTGAGGCCCACGAGGATCAAGGCTGCAATCAGCGCGCAGCGTCGCAGCATGGCAAAATCCCTAACCGCTATGACCTGTCGGCCACAAGAACGCAGCTTGCGACGCGGAGGTCTGTTAAAGAGTTCACAATCCGCCCAGACTGGATGGAACCCTTGCACTAACGACAGGATGCATGCGTATCGTCCAAACCCCCTGAGATTACCGCAGGGGCTTCGGCGCCGCAACGACGAACGGATTCGCAACAACGAACCGGATCGCGACCTTGGGCGAGCTCTCAGCCCGGCCATTGCCTCCGCGCCGCACTGCGCGTTTATTAGAGGCGCCGAACGCAGCCGCCGAGAACCAGATGCTGATAGAGACGAAGCTCCAGCCGCCTCATTTGCGCGATGCCCTGGTCCGGAGGCCGCGGCTGCTGCGCACGCTGGATGCAGCGACCGCGGGCAAGCTGACGGTGGTGACCTCGCCCGCCGGCTTCGGCAAATCGACCCTGCTCTCGCAATGGGCGGCCGGCATATCCAGCGGCATCGCCCAGGTCGCCTGGCTGTCGATCGACCGGCTCGACAACGATCTCGCCCGCTTCCTCAAATATCTCGCCGCCGCCTTCCACCGCGTCGACCCCGACATTGCCGGCAATGCGGAATCGCTGATCGACTCCAGCCCGGTGACGCCGGTCGATTCCATCCTCACCGCCATCATCAACCAATTGTCGCGTCGCGCCGCGCCGATCTTCCTCGTTCTCGACGACGCGCATCTGATCGTCTCCGGCGAGATCGCCGCCTGCATCAACATGCTGGTCGCCTATGCGCCGCCGGCCTTGCGCATCGTGCTCGCCACCCGCGGCGAGCTGCCGCTCGAACTCGCCCATATGAAGATGAAGGGGCATGTCGTCAGCCTCGGCGACAGCGACCTGCGCTTTTCGCTCGAGGAGACAGAGGACTACCTTGCCAATGTCTGCGGCCTCGACCTTGCCGTCTCGGCCGTGGTGGCGCTCCACCACAAGACCGAAGGCTGGCCGGCCGGCCTGCAGCTGGCCGCCTTGGCGTTGGCGCATGAGGGATCGAGAGAAGCCTTCATCGCCGAATTTTCCGGCAGCCAGCGTGACGTGGCGATGTTCCTGACCCACGACGTGCTTGCCCGGCAGGCCCCCGAGATCCAGGACTTCCTGCTCAGGACCTCGATCCTCGACCGCTTCTGCCTGGGCCTCGTCGAGGCGGTTTGCCCCGGACGGGACTGCGCCGCGGCGCTGGCGGCCATCGAGCACTCGAACCTTTTCCTGATCGCCCTCGATTCCTCTGGACAATGGTTCCGTTATCACCACCTGTTCTCCGAATTCCTGCGCAACAGGCTGGATGCCTGGGCGCCGGAGGCACGCAGGGACCTGCATCGGGCCGCCGCCACGTGGCTGGCGGCCCGGGGCCATATCTCCGACGCGGTCGACCATGCGCTTGCCAGCGGCGATGCCGACCATGCCGCGCGCCTGGTCGAGGAATGCGCCATGCCGCTCACCATGCAGGGCCACATCCCCAGGCTGACGGAGTGGCTGAACCAGCTTCCCCCGGACCTCATCGCCGCCCGCCCTCGCCTGCTCCTGGCACGTGTCTGGGCGCAGTTCCACATGAGCCGGCCGCGCCAGGCGGTCCGTATCCTCAAACAGGCCAAAACCCTTGTCGGGCAGCTTTCCGAGCGAGGCGAGATCGACCGTGCGACCACCCGCTCGCTGAAGGCCGAGCTGCAGACGCTGACGGCCGGCGTCATCAGCGCCACCGATCGTTCCCGCACCGCCACCCGCGTCGCCTCGCGCTGGCTGGCGGATTTCCCCGAAGACGAGCCCTTCGCGCGCGGCACGCTCGCCAATATCTGCGCCTTCAGCCACTATTCGCTCGGCGAGCTGGACGCCGCGCGCCTGCGCAGTCTCGCGGCGCGCGACCATCACGCCGCCGCCAATTCCGTCTTCGGCATCGTCTATTGCGACCTCCTGCTGGGGCTGGTCGAGATTTCCGCCGGCAACCTCGCCGAGGCGCACCAATTGCTCGACCGCGCCTGCCGGCTGGCCCGCGAGCGCCTCGGGTCCGGCTCCTACACCGAAGCGATGACGGCGATCTTCCATGTCGAGCTCGCCTATGAATGGAACGACCTGCAGGGCGCAGAGCGCATCCTGCACCAGCACCGGCAGATCATCGAGGAATGCGGCCTCGTCGTGCACGAGATGGCCTGCAAGCTGCACCTGGCGCGGCTCTCCGCCGCCCATGGCCGGCACGACGAGGCCATCGTCTTCCTCGAGCGCGCCGAGCGGCTGGGCATCGAGAAGCGCTATCGCCGCCTGACGGCCGCGGCGCTGAACGAGCGGGTGCGGCTGCTTCTGTCGCGCGGCGACGTCCGCGCCGCCCGGCTGGCGCTGCGTTCGCGCGGGATCGAGCCCTCGGCCGAAAGCCGGCCTGCCCCGATCCATCCGCTCGACGAATACGCCCATATCGGCGCCGCGCGCGTGTTGATCGCCGAAGGTCATCCGGCCAAGGCAATCGCCGTGCTCGACCGCATCGCCGAACGCATGCGCCGTGACGGCCGCCTGCGCGGCTTCATGCAGGTGCGGGCGCTTGTCGCGATCGCGGCGCACGGCGCGGGCGAAACGCTTCTGGCGCTCGCGGCGGCGGTCGACGTCATCACCCTGGCGCTGCCGCAGAACGCATTGCGCTCGCTGATCGACGAGGGCCTGCCGATGCGCGAGGTGCTCGAATTCGCCCGGGCGCGCATTCCGGCATGGTCGCGCAATTCCAGCACCGCGACCTTTGTCGACGCGCTGCTGCGCGAGCTCGGCAAGACCGCGCCCGAACGCGCGCGCCCGATAGCGATCGCCGCCAAGAAGCAGATGCTGAGCAGCAAGGAAACCGATGTCGCCGCCCTGCTTCTGCGCGCCTACACCAACCGCCAGCTGGCCGAGACGCTGTCGATGGCGCCCGATACCGTGAAATGGCACCTGAAGAACATCTTCGGCAAGCTCGGCGTCTCAAGCCGGACGGAAGCCGTCCTTAAGCTCAAGGAAATCGGGCTCGACGCCGCTGCCGAGCGACAATTGGCGGGTTAGAGCAATTCCAGGAAAAGTGCATGGCGGTTTTCCGTCCGGAATTGCGCAATGACAAATAGCCACCCGAATGGGTGGGCTCAAAAAACCACCCATTACCCGAAGGTGTCGGGACAGCGCCCCCATAGCGAGCCATCATCCGGCCGACATACGCTGGGTGGAGCCGCATGGCGACTGGTTTCGTTTTCCACGAACTTTATCTTTGGCACAACACCTGGAACTGGAACCAGGTCTTCCCGCCGAGCCTGACGGTTCAGCCCGGCACCCATGCCGAAAATCCCGAGACCAAGCGGCGCCTGCGCAACCTCCTGGAAGTGAGCGGCATCCTCGACCATCTGGTCACCATCAAGCCGCGGCGCGCCAGCGTCGAGGAACTGTCGCGGGTCCACACGCCGGCGCATATCGCCAAGATCAGGGAGATCAGCGACCGCGGCTATGGCGACGCCAGCTCGCTGACGCCGCTCGGCGCCGGCAGCTATGAGATCGCGCTCCTGGCAGCGGGCGGCGCCATCAAGGCCATCGAAGCCGTCATCACGGGCCAGGTGGACAACGCCTATGCGCTGATCCGCCCGCCGGGCCATCACGCCACCGCCGATGTCGGCATGGGCTTCTGCCTGTTCTCGAACGCCGCCATCGCCATCCGGCACGCGCAGCAATTGCACGGCCTCACCCGCATCGCGACCGTCGACTGGGACGTGCATCACGGCAACGGCACGCAGTCGATCTTCTACGACGATCCAAGCGTGCTTTCGATCTCGCTGCACCAGGACAATCTGTTCCCGGCCAATTCCGGCGCGATCGCCGAAAATGGCGAGGGCAAGGGCAAGGGCTTCAACATCAACGTGCCTTTGCCGCCCGGGTCCGGCCCCGGCGCCTACGCCACGGCGTTCGAGCGCGTGGTTATCCCGGCGCTGATGCGCTTCAAGCCGGAGCTGATCGTGGTGCCCTCGGGCTTCGACGCTTCCGGCGTCGATCCGATGGGACGCATGCTGATGAATTCCAGCGGCTACCGCAGGTTGGCGCGCATGCTGCTCGACGCGGCGCGCGAGTTGTGCGGCGGGCGCCTGGTGATGACGCATGAGGGCGGCTACTCCGAAATGTACGTGCCCTACTGCGGTCTCGCCGTGATCGAGGAGCTTTGCGGGCACCGGACGGGCGTCGAGGACCCGTGGGACCAACTGATGGGACAATGGGGTGGAATGTCGGCGCAGCCGCATCAGACGGCGATCATCGACCAGGCCGCCGAACTGGTCAAAAACATAAACTGACAAAAACTTAACAGGGGAATCGAGATGAAGCGCAGTTCGAAACTCACTACGCCGAACGTCATTGCCGGCTCTCGCCGCAACTTCCTGATCAAGGGCGGACTTGCGACCGCCGCGACGCTGACCGGTATGCCGGCGATGCTGCTTGCGATGAACAACGAGGCGCGCGCCGAAGGCGATCCGATACCGGTCGGCCAGTGCGGCCCGACCACCGACTTCGCCGCGCCTGACGGCATCGAGTTCAAGAACGGCCTGACGCTGGCCTGCGAGGAGATCAACGCGCTGGGCGGCATCCTCGGCCGGCCGCTCGAACCGTCCTTCGAGGACACCGCGCAGATGGGCGACGCCACCAACGTGCAGGCGGCGCAGCGCCTCGTCGACCGGCACGGCGTGCATGCCATCCTCAACGGCTACAATATCGGCTCGGGCGCGGCGATCCAGGAGGTCGCCGCCGACAACGGCATCATCTATGTCCACTACGACACCACGATCGGCCACAACAATCTGGTGAAGTCCAACCCCGACCGCTACTGGGGTTCCTTCCAGGGCGATCCCGCCGAATACTGGTATGGTCCGGGCTTCCTGAAGTTCCTGCAGCAACTGGAGGAAAACGGCGAGTGGAAGCGCAAGAACAACAAGATGGCGGTGATCCTGTCGGCCGGCGTCTATGCCTCCAACATCGCCAACGCCGTCAAGGAACAGGCCAAGAGCTATGGCTGGGACATCAGCCTGTTCGAGACCGTCAGCGTGCCGGCTTCCGAATGGGGACCGACGCTGGCCAAGATCCGCCAGGATCCGCCTGCGGTGATCTGCATCACCCACTTCCTGCCCGCCGATCTCGGGCAGTTCGCGCTGCAGTTCGCCTCGAACCCGACGCCAAGCCTGATCTATATGCAATACGGCCCGTCGATCCCGGCTTTCCGCGACATCGCCAAGCAGGCGGCCAACGGCATCATCTACGCCACCGTCGTCGGCGCGCTGCAGGACGAGATCGGCACCGCCTTCGAGAAGCGTTACAAGGCGAAGTTCGGCCCGAACGCCGGCCACAATTCCGGCGCGCAGCCCTATGACGGCGCCTATGTCTGGGCGACCGCCGCGGCGCTTGCCGGCGGCACGGGCGAACCCGGAAACAACGACCAGAACCGCAAGGTTGCGGCCCGGATGAGCGCGATGATATGGCGCGGCGTCACCGGCACGACCCGCTTCATGCCGCTCGAGAACGCCGCCTACACCTATCCGACCCAAGTCAACGATTCATCGCTCGGCATGCCGCATCAGTTCCTGCAGATCCAGGACTACACCAAGGGGCCTGGCCTGATCGCGCCGGCGCCATACGGCACGACCAAGTTCATGATGCCGCCATGGATCAAGGCATAGCCGTATGACGGGAGACGCCGCCGCGACGCCATTGCTGTCGTGCAGGCATGTCGGCAAGTCCTTCGGCGCGCTTGCGGCGGTCCGCGATCTGTCCTTCGATGTCGGGGCTGGAGAAATCCTCGGCATCGGCGGACCGAACGGCGCCGGCAAGACGACGCTGTTCGAGGTGATATCGGGACTGAACCCGGCCACCAAAGGCGCGATCGTGCTCGACGGCCAGGACATCACCAAGCATACGCCCGAGCAGATCTGCCATGCCGGCGTTGCCCGCACCTTCCAGCTCAACGCCGGCTTCGACAGCATGACCGCGCGCGAGAACGTTTTGGTCGGCGCCTATTTCGGGCAAAGCAACCGCGCCGTGCCCACGCTGCGCGCTGGCCGTGTGGCGCATGAGGCCGCCGATGCCGCGCTTGAAATGCTGGGCATCGCCGACCGCGCCGACAAGATCACCGGAAAGCTGCCGGTGCTCGACCGCAAGCTGCTGATGATGGCGAGCGCCATGGCGACGAAACCTAAACTGCTTCTGATGGACGAGCCTGTCGGCGGCCTCACCGCACGCGAGGTCGACCGCGTGATGGATGCCGTGCGCGCCATCAAGGCGGCGGGCGTCACCATCATCCTCATCGAGCACGTCATGCGCTTCCTGGTGCGCCTGTCCGACCGCATCATGATCATGCATCACGGCGAAAAGATCTTCGAAGGCCTGCCGACAAAGCTCCTCGACGATCGCACGGTCGTCGACGTGTATCTCGGCCAGGGTGCCTCCGAGCGGCTGCGCTCCTTCATGGAAAACGCGCATGGCTGAGGCGGCGCTCGAAATCGTCGACGCCAGCGCCGGCTATGCCGGCCGGATCGTGCTCGACGCCATCAGATTGTCGGCCAGGAAGGGCGAGCTCACCGCCATCGTCGGCCCCAACGGCCATGGCAAGAGCACCCTGCTCAAGGCGATTTCCGGACTTGTCCCGGTGACGTCGGGCGAGATCCGCCTCGACGGGTCGCGCATCGACCGCCTGCGCCCCGACCAGATCGTCGAACGCGGCGTCATCCAGGTTCCGCAGGGCGACCTGCTCTTCCCCGCGATGACCGTGCACGAGAACCTTCTGATGGGCGCCTATGCCAACAGCGGCGGTTCAGCCGAACGGCTCGACTTCGTCTTTGCGCTGCTGCCCAAGCTGAAGGAGCGCCGCAACCAGACCGCCGGCACGCTTTCGGGCGGCGAGCGCCGCATGTGCGGCATCGGCCGCGGCCTGATGGCGGGTGGTGAAGTGCTGATGCTGGACGAGCCCTCGCTCGGACTGGCGCCGATCGTCATCGAGCATATCTACGAGGTCATCTTCAACCTCAGGCGCGAAGGCCGCACCATTCTTCTGGTCGAGGAGAATGCCGAGCGCATCGCCGAGCATGCCGACATGATCCACCTGCTCGACAATGGCCGCATCGCCTGGTCGGGCCTGGGCGCGGAACTGATGGCGCGCCCGGAAATCGTCGAAACCTATCTCGGAGTGTGAGCGATGGACGTCCTGATCCAGATCGTCGCTTCCGGCCTGACGCTCGGCGCCATGTATGCGGTGGCCACCATCGGCCTCTCGCTGGTCTACGGCTCGCTCAACATGCTCAACATGGCGCACGGCGCCATCCTGACGCTCGGCGGCTATATCTGCTATGCGGCCATCGTCCATGCCGGCCTCAATCCGGCGTTGGCGCTTCTTGCCGCCGCGCTCGTCTGCGCGCTGGTCGGGCTGCTGATCTATTTCAGCGCGGCGCTGCCGTTGCTCAGGGCCGAGAATTTCGAGACCAACATCTTCATCGCCACGATCGGCATCGGCAGCGTCATCGAGAATTTGATGCTGAAGGGTTTTGGACCTTATCCGATCCCGCAGCCGCTCGCGGTTGGCGGCCAGGTCGTCATCGGCAATGTGCATATACCGCTGCAGAACGTGTTCATCCTCGGCGTCGCCATCGTGCTGATGGTGGCGGTGGCAATCCTCCTGCAGCGCACCCGCACCGGCCGCGCCATCCGCGCCACCTCGATGAACCGCGAGGCGGCGCAGCTCATGGGCGTCAGGGTCGGCCGCGTCTACGCGCAGGTGCTGGCGCTCTCGGGCGCGCTCGCCGCCGTTTCCGGCATCATGATCAGCTCGATCGCGACGCTGACGCCGGTGATGGGCGGCGACCCGATGCTGAAGGCCTTCATCGTCTGCGTGGTCGCGGGGCTCGGCAATGTCTACGGCGCCGTGATCGCGGCGATCGCGCTCGGCCTGCTCGAGGCAGCCACGCAATATGTGCTCGGCGTGCGCTGGAGCTTCGCCACCTTGCTGCTTCTCGTCATCCTCGTGCTGATCTGGCGGCCCTACGGCCTGTTCGGCAAACAGCAGGTCGTGCGCCTATGACATCCATCCGCCGCGATATCCTGATCGGCCTTGTCTGCCTGGCTCTCGCCGCCGCGCTGCCGCTCGCCATGCCCGGGCGCTACGTCATCACCCAGTCGACGCTGTTCTTCATCTGGGCGATCGTGGTGGTGCAGTGGAACCTCGTGCTCGGCATAGGCGGCATCTTCTCGCTGGCGCAGATGGCGCTGTTCGCCACCGGCGCCTACGCCACCGCGATGCTGGGCTTTTACTGGAAGGTGCCGATGCTTGCCGCCATCCCGATGGCCGGCGTGGTCACCGTCGCGGTCGGCATGCTGATCGGCCTCGCCTGCCTGCGCCTGCGCGGCCCCTATGTGGCGCTGCTGACGCTGGCGATCGCGCAGGTGATGTATGTGCTCATCGTCAACGACACCGACTGCTTCACCACTGTCGGCGGCTGCATGCCGCTGTTCGGCGGTGTGCGCGGCATCGGCCAGTTCGGTGATATCGGCCTGCGTGCGCTGTTCCCGTCAAAATGGTACGTCGCCCACTATTATGTCGGGCTGGCGCTGCTGGCGGTCGCGGTCACTATCTCGATCATCGTCATCAGGGGACCGCTGGGCCTCGCCTTCCGGGCGCTGCGCGACAATCCGGGCTATGCCATGTCGCGCGGCATCAGCCGTTTCAAATACCAGCTCTGGATCTTCGCGGTCTCCGCCTTCTTCACCGGCATCGCCGGCGGCTTCTACGCCGTCCATTTCCGCGTCGTCGGCCCAACGGTGTTTTCCTTCTCGACGCTCTTGTTGCTGATCGCGATGATCGTCATCGGCGGCCTCGGCTCGATATGGGGTCCCTTGCTCGGCGCCGCCGTGCTGATGTTGGCCGACGAAGGCATGCGGGAACTGTCCGACTACCGCAACATCGGCCTTGGGCTGCTGCTGGCCGTCTTCGTCATCGCATGGCCGAACGGGCTGAACGGCTGGCTACAGCGAAGCCGAACCAGCCGCAATTGACGACGGTTTTCCCAGCGAGGACGCCCGGTCTCGGCCGGGCATCCACGGATACGCACGCCTGGGCGACAGATTACTTCTCCGCGTAGGTCGGCTTGCCGTCCGCGCCCTTCTTCCATTCATAGATGACATAGTCGGGACGCGTGATGTCGCCCTTCTCGTCATAGCCGATGTCGCCGATCGCCGTCTTCCACGGACCGCCCGCCTTGATGGTCGCGCCGACCTTCTGCGCGTCGTCGGCCGAGCCGGTCTTGCCGATCGCGGCGGCGACGATCTGGACCGCCGCGTAGGAGTAGAGCGTGTAGGCTTCCGGCTCGAAACCAGCGGCACGGAACTTTTCGACGATATCCTTGGCGGCCGGGTTCTTCCGCGGATCCGGCGAGAAGGTGTTCAAGGTGCCGATAACCGAATCGCCGGCAATCGAGGCAAGCTCGTTCGAGACCATCCCGTCGCCCGAGAACAGCGTCGCCTTCAGACCCTGGTCCGCCGACTGGCGCATGATCAGGCCCGCCTCGGTGTGGAGGCCGCCGAAATAGATCAGCGTGACGCCCGCCGCCTTCATCTTGGCGATGAGCGCGGCGAAGTCCTTGTCGCCGACATTGATGCCTTCATACATCACCTCGGTGATGCCGTCGGCGTTCAGATCCTTCTTGGCGACATCGACGAGGCCCTGGCCGTAAGGCGTCTTGTCGTGGACGATGGCGATCTTGGCGTCCTTGAAGTTCGCGGCGATATAGTCGCCCGCGACCTTGCCCTGCTGGTCGTCGCGACCGCAGGTGCGGAACGTGTTCCAAAGGCCGCGCTCGGTATATTGCGGATTGGTCGAGGCCGGCGAGATCTCGAGCACGCCGTTTTCGGCATAGACTTCCGAGGCGGGGATCGACACGCCCGAGTTGAAGTGGCCGACCACGTATTTCACACCGTCCGCGACGAATTTGTTGGCTACCGAAATGCCCTGCTTCGGATCGGAGACATCGTCGCCGATCTCGATCTTGATCTTCTGGCCGAGAACGCCGCCGGCTGCATTGATGTCGGCGGCCGCCTGCTCGGCGCCTTTCTGGAATTGCGCGCCGAAAGCCGCGTTCGGACCGGTGATCGGACCGGCGACGCCGATGACGATGTCCGCCCAGGCATTGCCCGCGAAGGCGACGAGCGCGGCCGCGGCCACCGCCGACAAGAGATGTTTCTTCATATGAGGCTCCCATTTTCGTGGTGGGCACTGGTTGCGGCTTCGATGCGATGCCCACGTCCGACGCATCGAGCTGACTTGAATTGGGCGGGCCGGGTTTTGCCGTTGGGCAAGGTCAAGCCCAGGCGAGCGGGTCAGGTCATGAGGCCGGAGCAGGCTCCAGTCGCCGGAGATGTCTTGCCTTCAATCCGCATCCAAAATGCCCCGCCTTCAGGGCATATTGGCTGCAAGCGAAGTGGCATACGATGACCGTAAGACCCAGATTTGGTGATCGATTTTGCAATGTTTCGGGAGTGCGTCGGCAGCCTGCTAATTCGCGGGCGCGTTGTTGCGCGCGTCGACGTCGGGAGAGGCCTCGCGGCGGAACAAGGCGGGGCTCTTGCCGGTCCATTTGTGGAAGGCGCGATGGAAAGCGCTCGGCTCGGAAAAGCCAATGTCGGCGGCGAGATCGGCGACGCTGCGGCTGCCATTGAGCAGAGCCTCCATCGCCAGCGCCCTGCGCATCTCGTCCTTGATCGAGCGATAGCTCTGGCCCTCCGACTGAAGCCTGCGGCGCAAGGTCGGAGGCTGCATGCGCATGCCGGCGGCAAGCCGCTCGAAGCTTGGCCATGAAGCCGGAGCGGTGGCGTGCAGGCGTCCGCGTATGGCCGCAGAGAGTCCCTCGTCATGGCGGTAGCGCACCAGGATGTTGGCCGGGGCCCTGCGCAGGAATTCCCGCAAGGCGCAGGCGTCGCGGATGACCGGCAGCTTCAGGAATTCGGCATCGAAGACGAGGCGGCTTTCGGGCTGATCGAACCGTACCGGCGCGCCGAAGAACAGACGGTAGTCGCTCCCGGTCGGCGGGATGCTGCATTTGAAATCCACCCAGCGGATCGGAAGGCGCCGGCCCACCAGCCAGCAATTCACGCCATGGACGATGATCCAGAAGGTGCGATAGGCGAAGGCCGACCGCAGTGGCCCGGAATCGCTCAGCCTGATTTCGGCGAGCCCGTCGCCAACGGTCAGTTCGCCATGCGGATCGTCGAGCACGACGCGCAGGAAGCGCAATCCCCTGCGCAAGGCATGCTCCAGCGTCTCGGTGGTAAGCAGCGCCTGGCAAAGCAGCGCGAAGCTGCCGGCCCGCATCGGCCGCGCGCCTTCGCCGAAGAACTCGTCGTCCATCTCCTGCGCAACGGCATGCCAGAGCGCGCCATATTGTTCGGCCGAGATCGGCTCGGAAATCACCGTCGGCAGTCCGACGCTCGCCAAAAGAGGCTCCGCCTCGACATTGTGGCGGCAAAGGCATTCGAGCGTATCGTCCATGAAACAGGGGGCGATCATCCGGCGCTGCATCGCGTGGTGCTCCGTCCTCCTTCTGCCTGAGCCTTGCTAGCGCTCGCCGCGATCGAAAGTGGCGGCGCCGACACCCCGCTGCCGCAGCATGGTCCTGGCGATCTTCTCCGTCGGTGTTCGCGGCAGCGGCGTGTCGGTGACCTCGATGTAGCGCGGCACCATGTGGCGCGGCGCCAGCGCCCTGAAATGCGCCAGAAGCTCGGCCGGCTCCAGCGTCGAGCCTTGCCGCCGCTGGGCCACGACCATGATGTCTTCTTCGGTGAATTCCGACGGGATCCCGAACGCCGCGCTTTCGATGATCTCGGGATGCTTCTCGGCGACGGTTTCCACTTCGTAGGCGGATATATTCTCGCCGCGCCGCCGGATCGCCTCGTTCAGGCGGTGCTTGAAATAGAGCCAGCCATCCGCGTCCAGGCAACCGGCGTCGCCGGAGTGATACCAGAGGTTCCGCAACGTCTGCACCGTCTTGGCGTCCGCCCGGTAGTAGCCGGAAAACATGCTCCAGTTCTTGCGCGGGCGCGATACGATCTCGCCAACGGACCCATGCGGCAGCGGCCGGTCCTTGTCGTCGACGATGGCGACTTCCCAATCGGGGTGTGGGCGGCCGCAGGAGCCCTCCTTCGTGTCATCCACGGTGTCGAGGGTGACGAAACCCGTCTCCGTCTGCCCGTAGCCGGTGACGAGCCGCATGCCGAAGCGCCGCTCGAACGCTTCCTTGTCCGGCACCATGGGGATGCACTGGCATATGCGCACCGGATTGGCGCTGTCGGCCTCGGACGGCGGCTGACGCGACAGGATCACCGCCATCGCGCCGAGCAGGTTCGTCGCCGTGGCTCCGCTTTCGCGGACCTGGTTCCAGAAGCGCGAGACGCTGAAGCCGTCGACCAGCGTCGTGCGGGTGCCATAGATCAGCGGCAGGTAGACGCCGAACATCTGCGCGTCGGTGTGGAACAGCGGCAATGCCGAGAAATAGCTGTCGCCGGTCGTGTAGCCGAGATTGAGCGCCATCGCCGCCGCCCAGGAATAGCAGTGATGGTGGGACATCAATGCGCCCTTGGCCGGGCCGGTGGTGCCCGAGGTGTAGAGGATCGCCATCGGATCGGAATAGTGGATGTCGGCGAGGTCGAAATCCGGCTGCCCGGCCATGCATTCCTCAAAGCCGACGATGCGGCCGATCCGGATGCCGACCGCCCGGGCTTCGCTCGGATCGACGCCGACGAGGATGAGGGTGCGTAGGGCCGGCAATCGGTCCTGGACCCTGGTGAGTTCCTCAAGGGCGCTGGCGTCGGCGACGAGGACCTCGGCGCCGCAATTGTTCAGGTTGTGGCAAAGCAAGTCACCCTTGAGGCCTGGATTGCTGGGCACCTCGATGGCGCCCAGGCTCGACACGGCGAACCACGTCGTAACCAGCTCGAAGCAGTTGGGCAATAGCATCGCCACACGGTCGGACTTGCCGATGCCAAGGCCGCGCAGGCCCCGCGCCAGCCGCGCTGAAGCGACCTGCATCTCCTCGAAGCTGGCGGAGCGTCCGCAAATGTCGATGAACGGGCTACTGCCCAGGCGCTCGGCCTGCCTGCGCAGGATTTTCGGCAGCACCCGGTTCTCCAGATCGTCGTCGCGCTGGCCAGGGATGTAGAAGGAAGGGGCGAGTTCAAGCATGGTCATGGATCAAAAATTCTTCGCCCGCGCCTGCGCATCTGGAGAGAGGAAGCCGCTCACGGTGGCCTTGGTCTCGAGCGCCATCGCATCGGCAAGCGAGGAGTGGAAGCCGTTGTTGATGGCGTGCTTGATATCGGCCACTGCGCCTTCCGGGCGCTCCGCTATCGCCAAAGCGAGCTTCCTTGCCTCATCCAGCAATTGCGCCTCGGGAAAGAGCTTCCAGGCGATGCCGACCTCGAGCGCTTTCCTGGCATCGTGCTTCTCGCCCAGGATCATCAGTTCCTTGGCGACCTGCGGCCCCGTCTGCTTGGTCAGCAACGCAGTGACGCCACCGGTGACGAACAACCCGTAGGTGACTTCGGGGAAGAACCAGCGCGCATTGTCGGCGAACAGCGTGAAGTCGCAATTCACCGCCCATTCGAGCGCGCCGCCCACGCACCAGCCATGCACCGCGGCGATGACGATCTTGCGTGACTGCATGATTTGCAAGGTGATGTTCTGGATGGCGTCCACCCAGGCCTGTGTCGTGGCTTCTGAGGTGGTCTGGTCATCGAGGTCCTTGAGGTCGTCGCCGGAGCAGAAGGCGCGTCCCTCGCCGTGCAGGATGACGGCGCGGATAGACGGGTCCGCTTCGGCTTGCGCCAGCGCCTCGGACAGCCCGTCGACGAGCTGCCTGTTCATCGCGTTCAGCCGTTCGGGGCGGTTGAGCTTGACCCAGGCGATTGCGCCGTCGTGCCTGGAAATGACTGCGCCCATTGGTGTCCTCCTCAAACGATCATCGGTTCGGCGTAAGCGCCCCAGACCTCGCGCAGCGCGGCGCAGATCTCGCCAAGCGTCGCCTTCGCCTTCACGGCCTCGATGGTCTTCGGCAGAAGATTGATCTCGTCGGACCTTGCCTGCTCGGCGAGTTCCTTCAGCAATTCTCGGACACGGACATTGTCGCGCCCCGCCCGCACCGCGTTGAGCCGGTCGATCTGCAACTGCGTGCACGCTTCGTCATAAGGATGGATGTGCACCTCGGCCGAGCTGCTGGCCTCATCGACATAGCGATTGACGCCGACGGAGATCTTCTCGCCGGCATCGATCTTCTGGAATGTCGCGTAGGCGGAATCCGCCAGCTTCTGTTGGAACCAGCCTTCCTCGACCAGCTTCACGGCGCCGCCGCGTTCGTCGACTTCGTCCAAGAGCTTCCATATCTCGGTCTCCATGTCGCGCGTGAGGCGCTCGATGAAGTACGACCCGCCGAGCGGGTCGATCACAGAGGTGACGTTGATCTCGTCGCGGATGATCTGCTGGGTGCGAATGGCCAGCTTCATGGCCTCTTCGGTCGGAATGGCGAAGGCTTCGTCGAGGCCGTTGGTGTGCATACTCTGGCAGCCGCCCAGCACGGCGCCGAGCGCCTGGATGGCAGTGCGCATGAGGTTGTTGTGGTGCTCGACCTTGGTCAGGCTCATCGCCGCGGTCTGCACATGTACCCGCAGCCGCATGGATTCCGGCTTCCTGGCCTTGAAGCGCTGCGCCATGATCTTGGCGTAGACCCGCCTCGCCGCCCTGAACTTGCAGATCTGCTCGAAGAAGTCCTGGTGGCTGATGAAGAAGAAGGACAGCCTGGGCGCGAAGTCGTCGATGTCCATGCCGGCGCTGGTGACCTCCTCGCAATAGGCGATGGTGAAGGCCATGATGAAGGCGATCTCCTGCAAGGCGTTGCCGCCCACGTCCGACAGGTGGTAGCCGCTGAGGCTGATCGGATTGATCTTCGGCGTCGCCTTGGCGCTGTACATGATGAGGTCGCGCAGCAACCTCACCGCGGGGCGCACCGGATAGATCCACTCCTTCTGCGCGACATATTCCTTCAGCGGATCCGCTTGCAGCGTTCCCGCCAGCTTGTGGAGGTCGTAACCGCGCCGTTCCGCGACGGCGACATACATGGCGTAGACCACCCAGGCCGACGGATTGATGGTGAGCGAGACCGAGATCTTTTCGAGGTCGATCCCATCGAAAAGCCGGTCGACGTCGTCGACCGTATCGATGGCGACGCCGACGCGCCCGACTTCGCCGAAGGCCCGCGGATCGTCCGAGTCCAGGCCGAGCAGCGTCGGCAGGTCGAAGTCGGTGGACAGACCGGTCTGGCCGGTCTGGATCATGTATTTGTAGCGCTGGTTCGTGGCCTCGGGATTGCCGAAGCCGGCGACCTGCCGGATGGTCCAGGGCCGTCCGCGATACATCGTCGGATAGGCGCCACGGGTGAAGGGATAGGCGCCGGGGAAACCAAGCTCGTCGGCGGGAATATCGGCGATGTCCGCGGCCGTGTAGACGCGCTTCAGCGGAATGCCGCATTCCGTCTCGTAGGCCGGCTTTTCCTCCGGCCGGCTGCCGAGCGCGGCGGCGAGTTCCTTCTCTTCCCACGCCGCCTGTTTCTCGCGGATGTCCTCGATCGCGGTTTGCGAGAACAGGTTCATGTCGCTTGCCCCTCATTCGTCCAGCCGAGCAGAAGGCGAGCCGCGCCGGCGGGGTCCATATCCCTGTTCACGACGGCCTGGATATGTTCTCCGATCTCGCCGGCCCGCTCATCGAATTTGCGCTGGAAAAGATATTTGGCCGCGCCGAGGATCCGCGTCCGGCAAATGCCGCGCTGCCGCTCGGCCAGCTCGCCGCTGTCGCGCAGATGCGCCCAGTGCCTGGAAATGGCATCCTTCAACTCGCCGATCCGCTCGCCCGAGACTGCGCTGACGGGAAGGACAGGCGGCGTCCATTTCGACCGCGCCGTTTCCGAACCGAGGGTCATCATGCCGCGCAGGGCCGCGACCGTCGCGGTCGCTTCCGGCTTGTCGGCCTTGCTGACGGCATGGATATCCGCGATTTCCAATATGCCGGCCTTGATCGCCTGTATGTCGTCGCCGAGCCCGGGTGCCGAGAGAACGACGATGCTGTGCGCCGCCGTCACCACTTCCACCTCGTCCTGGCCGACTCCGACGGTCTCGATAATGATGGGCGAATAGCCGGCGGCGTCGAGGACATCGACCGCCTGCAGCGTAGACCGCGCGAGGCCGCCGAGATGGCCGCGCGTCGCCATGCTGCGGACGAAGGCCTGGGAGGACGAGGCCGCCTCGCTCATGCGCACCCTGTCGCCCAGGATCGCGCCGCCGGAGAACGGGCTGCTCGGATCGACGGCGACGACGCCGACCTTGCGCCCCTCCGAGGCGAACGCCCGGATGAGAGAGGACGCAAGCGTGGACTTGCCCGCCCCCGGAACGCCGGTGATGCCGACGACATGCGCCTTGCCGGTGTGCCGGTAGATCTGCGCCAGGGCGGGCGCGGCTTCCGCATAGCCGGCCTCGGCGCGCGTGATCATGCGGGCGATAGCGGCGACATTGCCCGCGAGGATCTCGGGCACGAGCTCCATCGAGGGCCTGTATGCCCCGCGCCTCACCGGTCTCGAAGGCATGAAGACGGTCATACCCGGCCACGAGCGGCGATCAGGTTCCTGATCGTCGTCACGATCAGTTCGGCCCGCGCCTCCTGCGGCACGATCGCGTCGACGCCGCTATCCGACAAAGCGGCATAATCCTGTTCGGGGATGACCCCGCCGGCGACGACGAAGATGTGATCGGCCTTCTGCTCGCGCAGGCAGCGTCCCAGTTCCCGGAACAGCGGAACATGCGAACCGGAAAGCAGGCTGACGCCGATGACGTCGACGTCTTCCTGGACCGCCGCCGCCACGACTTCGTCCGGCGCTTTGTAGAGGCCGGTATAGACGACTTCCATGCCGGCATCGCGCAGGATCCGCGCAACCACCTTGGCGCCTCGGTCGTGTCCGTCCAGCCCGAGCTTGGCCACAAGCACGCGGATGGTGCCGGTCGTCGCGTCCTGCATCGGCGCGTCGCCAGAGGCCGGTTTGGTCATGCTTGCTTCGTTCATTGGTCCCTGCCCGTTACTCGGCGGCGATGCCGGGGCGGCCGGCGCCGGTGGACAGCACCGCCTCGATGGCGTCGGAGATCGTGCGCAATCCGAGGTCGAGCTCGTCTTCGGAGATCGTCAGCGGCGGGGCGATGCGGAACACGCCGCCCATGCCGGGCAGCTTGACGATGTTCATGCTGAGCCCTCGCCTGAACGCCTCCGCGGCAATTTTCGCGCCGAGCTCATGATCGGGCTCGCGGCTCTCTCCGTTCTTGACGATCTCGACCCCCAGCATCAGGCCGCGCCCGCGCACGTCGCCGACGCATTCGAAGCGCTGCTTCAGCTCGGACAGGCCGTCGAAAAGCCTTTTGCCGAGATGGCGCGCGCGCTCGACGAGACGTTCCTCTTCCACGACATCGAGCACGGTCAGACCGACGGCGGCCGGCAGCGGATCGGACACATGGGTGGTGTAGAACAGGAAGCCGCGCTCATGCGCGGTTTCCTCGATCTCGGCGCTCGTCATGACGGCCGCCAGCGGAAGGCCGGCGCCGATGGTCTTCGACAAAGTGAGGATGTCCGGCGTGACGCCGTCGCGCTGGAAGGCGAACATATCGCCGGTGCGGCCGACGCCGGTCTGCGCCTCGTCGAGGATGAGCAGCATGCCGCGCTCGCGGCATTTCTGCTTCAGCGCCGCGAGGTAACCTGGCGGCAGCTCCAGCATGCCGCCGCTCGACAGGATCGGCTCGGCGATGAAGGCCGCGAGGCTGCCGGTCGACTGGCTGTCGACCAGGGCGAAGGCATCGTCGAGCTCGGCAACCCAGTCGAGCGAGCCGTCGGGTTTCTTGAAGCGCGGCCGGAAGCTGTTCGGCGCCGGGATCGCGATCGAGCCGACCGCCGCGGGCCCGTAGCCCTTGCGCCCGGCGCTGTAGGTGGCGGAAGCCGCGACGCCGGTCATGCCGTGCCAGCTCTTGGAGAAGGCGACGATCTCGTGCTTGCCGGTCACCAGCTTCGCCATGCGGATGGCCGCCTCGTTCGACTCCGCGCCTGTCGAAAGCAGGAGCGCCCTGTCGAGACCGGGCGCCAGCGCGGCGAGGCGCTCGGCAAGCTCGACGACCGGGCGGGACAGCATGCCGCTGAAGAGATGCGCGACCGTTTCGACCTGGCGGCGCACCGTCGCGACGATCCGCGGATGAGCATGCCCAAGCAGCGCGCTCATCTGGCCGGAGGTGAAGTCGAGTATGGGCCGGGCGTCGGCATCGTAAACGAACGACCCTTCGGCCCGCTCGATGATGGCGGGCTCGAAGGCGCCGCCATAGCGGATGAGGTGCTTTCGCGCCGCCGACCAGAAGGCATTATCCAGATTTCTCGACATCTCGCAGCCCTCACCAAAAACGCAGGCCCGAAGATTAGCGGCTGGCGGTGCAGCAGTAAAATTGATAGATGTTGGACTCCGATATCAATGGAATTGATATGCCCGCACCCCTCGATCTCAGATTGCTGTCGACCTTCGTCCGCGCGGCGCATTCGGGAACGCTGAGCGCCACCGCCGTGCAGGTCGGGCGCACGCAATCGGCGGTGACGATGCAGATACAGCGGCTCGAAGACGCGCTCGGCGGCCAGAGCCTGTTCCATCGAAGCGGCAGTGGCGTGCGCCTTACCGGCAGCGGCGAGCGCTTCCTTGCCTATGCCGAGCGCATCCTCAAAATCCACGACGAAGCGGTTTCGGCCTTCTCCGGCAAAGGCCTGCAGGGATCGATCATCTTCGGCAGCCCGGAAGACTATCTGAGCGCCTTCTTTCCGACGCTCTTGAGAAGCTTCGGGAGTCTTTATCCGGACATCGAGATCAAAGTGGTGTCGGCGCCGACCGTCGAGTTGCACAATCTTCTGCATGCGCGCCAGGTCGATCTTGCGCTGGTCTCCATTCCGGACGCGAGCGCCTCCAGGGAGGTCGTGCGCACGGAAGCGATGGTCTGGGTCGGCAGCAAGCCGGCCTTGGAGATGCATGAGTTCGGCGAGACCGTGCCGCTGGCGCTGCCGGCGTCGAACGCCATGGACCACAAGGCGGCCTGCGATGCCATGGCCCGCGCCGGGCTGCGCTACAAGATAGCCTATGCCAGCAACAGCCTTACCGGCCTGATAGCGGTGGCGCGCTCCGGCCTTGCGATAAGCGTGATGACACAGAAAGCCGTCCCGCCGGATCTGTTCATCCTCAACGCCCCGCTTCCGAGACTGTCCCGGCTCGGCGTGCTGATCGCCTTTGCCGAGACCACGCGATCACCGGCCATCGAGGCTTTTGCCAGCCACATCCGAGGTATCCTCCCGTCGCTTTAGAAAATCGACCCGCCAGAAGCCTGATCATCGATTAGGCCCTCCACAGGCACCAGCAATCCCCGCTAGATGTGGGGGCGCAATCGGACGAATTATCGGGAGCAAAAATGATCTTACTGACGAGAGCTGTGGTTCAGCCCTGGAATTGCGACATGATGGGCCACATGACGACGCGGTTCTACGTCGCCTTTTTCGACGACGCCATCAACATCCTGCTTGGACAGGCGACCGGCTGGGCGCCGACGACCCCTGAATGGGCCGACAGAGGTTGGGCGGACGTCCGGCACGAGATCGACTTCGTCGGCGAGGTGCCATCGGGGGTCATCGTGGAAATCTACGGCACTGTCCGTACTGTCGGCCGCACCTCCATCCAGACGGATTACGAGATGCGCAGGCTGCATGGCGGCGAACTCGCGGCCAAGCTGGCCGCCAAGACGGTCTTCTTCAACCTTGCGGAACGGAAATCGACCCCGCTGACGGAGCCAATGCTCGAGCGCCTGAAATCCTGGGGAACTTGATCGCGGCAATGTCCTCCAGCACCTGGTGGAGGTTGGAGCGGGCGCCTTCCTTGGCGGCGGGCGCGACAGCAACTTTGGAGATCGACGATCTCCTCGTTGTCGACGTCCTTGAACATCAAGCGCTCCGCGCGGCACGTGTCTGGGGACGGGCGTCTCGGGCGACTTCAAACAAGCCCAGCGAGCGCACCGGACGGTTTTCCGGCAGTACAAGGATGGCGCCGATCAATTCGTCGGCTCGGGCTTGCGAACTGCCGCCGGCAACGAGCTGTGCCCGCGCTTTCTCGGAGAGCTCGGCGGCCTTCACCGGATTGCCGGGATCCCCCTTGGCATCGTGTCGTACGGCGGAAAGACGCCGGCCGGAAGCCGTCTCCACCACGATTTCGGCGCCCCACGACTCCGGGTAGGCAGCCTCGATCCCAGGCGCCAGCTCGACATCGACCTTCTTGCGTTCGCCGGCCATCCGCCGCCGGGCATCGGCATCGAAGCTCGCCTGGTCGACGCGGCCCTCCGCCAGCGCGATCGCCACCGTGTGCTGGAGCGAAAATTTGGCGCTGTAGGGGTCCTCGGGGTTGGGGCGGTCGCACACGTCCAGCGCGGCCCGGTAAGCACCGACCTTCACCTTGGCGATGGCTTCGCCGCCTATCTCGCCATGCAAGGCGATGGCGCCGTCGATGGCCGGATGGGTATGACGGCAGCAGGGCCAAGGCTTGATCGAGGTGTTGATCAATTGCCAGGCCCGTTTGGGCGCGGCCGTCACGGCGTCCGGGATCGGGTCCGGACACAGGCCTGAATAGAAGCCCTTTTCGCCCTCCAGGATGTTTTGCGCGCCCGTGAACCCTTCCCTAGCCAGGAACGATGCCAGCACGCCCGATTCCGCGGCCCGGGCGGTGTGAAGATGTTTGCTCATGGCGCCTTCAGCCAGGAACTCCCAAAGTCCCGATGACTGGGTTCCGGCGTTGCCGAGCGCCCAAACGGTCCGTTCGTCATCGAGGCCGATGAGTTCAGCCACGGCGAAGGCCGCGCCGAACGGCCCGCAGGTCGAGGTGTTGTGCCAGACCCGGTAATGCTTCTTGCCGACGGACATGCCGACGCGGCAACAGGCTTCATATCCCGCGAGAACCGCGCGGAGGAACGCTTCGCCGCCGAGGTCGTGATCGTGGGCCACGGCCCAGGCCGCGGGAACGACGACGCTGCCGGGATGGGTCACCGAATCCCGGTGCAGGTCGTCCATCTCCAGGATATGGGACAGACCGCCGAGATAGAACGCCTTGCGGGCCGTATCCGCCTGCGCCGGCGGCGCGACCGCCTTGAGCATGCGGGCAGGCTCGGTCGGCAACGCGCCGAGCGCGCAGCCAAGCGTATCCAGGACGAACAGCGATGCCCATTCCAGGTCGCGTTCGGTCACCGGCTTTTCGCGGATCAACCGGGTCAGGTCGCGGGTCAGGCTCATGGCGTTCCATTCCCTTTCCGTTGGGATCCGGCCGTATCGGCGGACCGAACTCCGATCACAAAGCTACATCATGTTCGTCGGCCAGCCGGGACGTCGCCAAGGGCGCGGCTAAGGCTTGCTCCAGCGAGACGACGGTCGTTCCCTCCAGCGCGCCTGGCATGGTTCGCTCCTTATCCTGCTTTTCCAGCGTCAGCGGCATGATCGGGGACCGGAGAGGGCTGGCGCGGCTCCCACACTCCCAGCTTGCGCAGGACGCGCACCTCATCGCGGATGAGGGTCGTCAGCGCGCGTATGACCGTCGTGGTCGGCCGCTGGCTGGATGTCGCCAGAAGCAGTTCCCGTTCGATCGGCGGGTTGCGGATGCGCCAGTAGTTGATCCTGCCCTCCGCGACGAGGTTGTGGCAGCTCGAATAGGACAGGATGGTGTAGCCTATCCCCGCTTCGACAAGCCGCAAGGTCGAAGGCATGGCGTCGACCTCAACTTCGATGTTGGGCTCGATGCCGGCGGATCCGAGGATGTGATCCAGCACCACGCGCAGCCCATGCGGCCTGGCCGGCAGGATCATCGGCAAGCGGGACATCACGTCAGCGTCGACCGGGCCGGGGCCGAGATTGTGCGGGTCGTTCTTGGCGCCGAGCAGGAATAGCTCGTCGCGCAGGATGGGCTCGGCCAGAAGATTGTTCATCCTCGGGGCGTTGTACAGGACCGCGACGTCGATCTTGCCCATCACCAGCCATTCGAGCAGATGGCCGCTGAAGCCTTCGATTACCCTCAGGCTCACCTGCGGGAACTGGGCGCGGAAATTCTGCACCAGGGGCGCCGTCAGCACCACGCCGACCGATGGCGGCATTCCGAGCACGATCGTGCCGCGCGGGTTCGAGCGCAGCGCCGCCAGTTCCGTCTCGGCGCGCGCGGCCTGCTCGAGCAAGGCCACGGCGTAGCTTTGGAGGATCTTGCCGGCTTCCGTAAGCACAATGCCGCGGCCGTTGCGGTAGAGCAGCGCGACACCGACCTTGTCCTCGAGCGACTTGATCTGGCGGCTGAGCACCGGCTGGCTGATCGACAGCGCCACCGCCGCGCGCGAGAAACTGCCGAACTCGGCCACGGCGGTGAAGAGCTGCAGTTGCTTCAGATCGAACATCTAGATGCGGCCTCTGGCTCGAATGCGGTAACCGCATTGTCGAAGCACGCGGCAAACGCCGGAGTTTGGGGCACAGAGCGATGGTTGACAAGTGAGGCCCAACCGGCGTGCTGCAAAGCTGTTATGCGGCGAGCGAAGCTTATGCTGCGCTCCGGAATTGGCTTATTTGCTAGCCCATGGCCCTCTGAACGAGCACGGCCTTCCCGGAGTAAAAACTTTGCAGACTCGAACGCTTGGGTTCGTTGGGCTCGGCCGCATGGGCGCGCCCATGGTAAGACGGCTTGCGGAAGCGGGCCACCACGTCATCGTCCATGATCGCAGGCCGGATGCGGCCGCGGACCTGCCGAGCAATTCGATAAGCGTGGCCGCCACGGCCGCCGCCGTCGCGGACGAGGCCGAGGTGGTGTTCTGCAGCCTGCCGACGCCGCCCATCGTCAAGGACGTGGTGCTCGGCGCCGACGGTCTGACGTCGGGCTCGAAGGCCAAGGTGGTGATCGACCTGTCGACGACCGGGCCCAGCATGGCCAAGACCATCGCGGCGGAACTGGCCGGTCGCGGCATCGCCTGGGTCGACGCGCCGGTTTCGGGCGGCATCGCCGGAGCCAGCAACGGCTCGCTGGCGGTGATGGTCTCGTGCAAGAAGTCGGTGTTCGACGAGATCGAGCCGGTGCTGGCCAATTTCGGCAAGCGGTTCTACTGTGGCGAGAACCCCGGTACCGCGCAGGTCGCCAAGCTCGGCAACAACATGATCGCGGCCGCCGTCATCCTGCTCTCCGCCGAGGCGCTTGCGATGGGCGTGAAGTCCGGGCTCGACCCGCGCATCATGTGCGACATCATCAATGCGTCGAGCGGCCGCAACAGCGCCACCCAGGACAAGTTTCCCCGCGCGGTGCTGCCGGGAACGTTCGATTTCGGTTTCGCCACCGCCCTTTCCTACAAGGACGTCCGCATGTGCGTCGACGAGGCGGAAAATCTCGGCGTGCCGATGGTCGCGGGATCGCTGGTAAGACAGATGCTCGCCGCCACGAATGCGCGTTTCGGACCGGACTCGGACTTCACCTCGATGGTGCGTATCGTCGAAGAATGGGCGGGAATAGAAATCCGCGCCTAAGAAAGTAGGAACCGCGGAGGACTTGGGATGGCAAGCTTCACGAAGCAATTGGCCGACACGCTGGCCGACCTGCCGTTGGAGGTGTTCAGTCCGGCCGCCACCGCCAAGGCCAAGCTTTGCCTGCTCGATTTCCTCGGCTGCGCCTTCGAGGCGTCCGCGCTCGATCCGAGCCAGCAGGCGCTGGCCGCGGTGACGCCGGCGCGCAGCGGCCACATCATCGGCGAAACAAGGCAAGCCACTCCGGCGGACGCGGCCTTCGTCAACGCGGTCAAGGGGCACGGACTGGTCCGCGAGGACATGCATGCCGGATCGGTATGCCATCACGGCGTCGTCGTCTGGCCGTTGCTCCTGGCGCTGGCCGAGACGAA
Organism: Mesorhizobium vachelliae; assembly: GCF_033977325.1. Taxonomy (NCBI): domain Bacteria; kingdom Pseudomonadati; phylum Pseudomonadota; class Alphaproteobacteria; order Hyphomicrobiales; family Phyllobacteriaceae; genus Mesorhizobium; species Mesorhizobium vachelliae. The sequence continues at coordinate 79,618 of NZ_JAVIIR010000011.1, read as the reverse complement.
GACGGTCTCGGGAGCGGATCTGCTGCGGGCGGCGATCGTCGCCTACGAGGTCGGGGGCAGGCTCGGCCGGATGCTGATCGACCGCGAGCTTTCGACGCTGTTCAGGCCGACTGGGCTGGTGGCGCCGATCGGCGCGGGATGCGCCGCCGCGCGGCTTCTCGGCCTCGACAAGGGACAGACCGCGGCGGCGATCGCCTTTGCCGCCAACACGTCCTCCGGCCTCAACCAGTGGCCGCAGAGCGGTGGATCGGACATGTTCTTCCATCCCGGCTTCGCCGCGCGCAACGCCTGGATGGCCGTCCAGCTTGCGGCCGCCGGCGCCTATGGCAGCCCGGACGTGCTCGAGGGAAAGTCCGGTTACTTCGCCGCCTTCGCGCGCCGGCCGATGCCGGGGCCGGTGCAGCTCTTCCCCGACGGCGAGGCCGATATCCTGGCCGTCTACCACAAGGCGGCGCCCGCCTGTAATTTCGCGCAGACGGCTTGCCAGACCGCGTTGAAACTCGTCGAGATGATCGGTCCCGGCGCAGCACCCGTCGAACGCATCCACATCCGCGTCCCCGCCGCCGCAGCCGCCTATCCGGGCTGCGACAACACCGGACCCTTCGAGCGTTCGCTGCAGGCCAAGATGAGTATTCCCTATGGCGTCGCGGCGGTGTTCGCCAGCGGCCGCCTGTCGGAAGACAATTATCGGGACCTGCGGGACAGGGAGACGCTGCGGCTGATCGGTGCCTGCGACCTCTCGGCGAGCGAGGAATTGACGGCGCAGTTTCCGGCCAGGCAAGGCGCCAGCATCGATGTCTTGCTCGGCGACGGGCGGCAGTTGTCGATGGGCCTTCAGGACGTCATACCGGCCACCGAGGCCGAAATCCGCGAGCGCTTCCGGTCGGCTGCCGCACCGATCGTGGGCGGCGAGGTGGCCCGGTCGATCGAGGATTTCGTCGACCGGTTGGACTCCAAGAAGGATGCCGGCCGGCTGATGCCGCTCTGCGCCACCAAGGAAAAGGCGAAGCAGCGAAAAGCCGCTTGAATGCCAAGGCCCGTGGAGGGGTCTGAATGACAGTTCGGCAGAGGACAGCTTTCGTAACCGGGGCGGCGAGCGGCATCGGCCGCGCCATCGCGACAAGTCTCCAGGCCGAGAGCGTTCGCATCGTGCTTGCGGACCGGCAAGCCGGCGCGATTCAGGCCTTGGCAAGCCAGTTGGATGGCGATGTCTTTCCGCTTCCGCTGGACATTACCGACGCGTCGGCCGTCGATGCTTGCCTGGAGCGAGTGCCGGCGGAATTCCGAGACATCGACATACTGGTCAACAATGCCGGCCACGATATCGGCGGCCGCATCCGCTTCGACCAGGGATCGCCTGACGACTGGTCGGCGATCATCGAGACCAACCTGATCGGCCTGATGCGCGTGACGCGCGCGATCCTGCCAGGCATGATCGCGCGCGGCCACGGCGATATCGTCAACATGAGCTCGATCAGCGCGCTGCGGATCGTGCCGGAGCAGGCACCCTACTCCGCCAGCAAGGCCGGCGTGCACATGCTGAGCGACATCATCCGCGGCGAGCTCGCGGAGACGCCGCTGCGCGTCATCGAGATCATGCCCGGCCTGACGCGCACCAACATCGTCACGACCAGGCATCGCGGCGACGAGGAAGCGGCGCGGCAGTATTTCGAACGCTTCGGCATGGCACTCGATCCCGAGGACGTAGCGCGTTGCGTGATGTTCGCGCTGAGCCAGCCACCGCATGTCCAGATCGCGCAGATGTTCGTGCTGCCGACGAACAGGTGGTAGGTCCCGAACGACGACCGTAGTCGCCGTTCAGGCCTGCATCGAACCGGCTGGCGCCAGCGTGCTCAGTGCACGGCCGCGTACATGATGCGGCTTTCGGTTGCCTCGGCGATGTCCATCTCCTCGACGACGCGTCCCTGCCGCGCAACGAGGATACGATCCGAGAGAGCGAGGATCTCGGGCAGATAGGACGAGATCACCACCACCGCCATGCCGCTGTCGGCAAGCTCATTGATGAAGTTGTGTATCTCGACGATGGTGCCGACGTCCACGCCGCGCGTCGGCTCGTCCAGCACGACCAGCTTCGGCTTCTGGATCAATGCTTTCGACAACACCACCTTCTGCTGATTGCCGCCCGACAGTTCGATGACGCGCGCGTCGGCGTCGATTGCCTTGACGCCCAGCCGCTTGGTCCAGGCGGTGGCAAGCTCGCGCGCGTTGCGCGGCGTGACCGCCGTCAGCGGATTGGTGCCGGTCGCAAGCGCGCCGAGCTGGACGTTGGCGGCGATGGTCATCGTCTCGAAGAAGCCTTCGATCTTGCGGTCCTCGGTGACGTAGACGATGCCGTCGCGCACCGCGGGGCGCGGCGTGCGGTAGCGGACCGGCCGGTCCTCGAAGCGCACGGTGCCGCCGTGGAAATAGTCGCGCTTCAAGACGCCGGCGACGATCTTCATCGTCTCCGTGCGCCCCGCCCCGACCAGGCCGAACATGCCGGTGACCTGTCCAGCGAACACCGAGAACGAGGTGTTGCGGACCGTGTTGCCCATCGAGAGATTCTCGACGCTCAGGATCTTCTTGCCCATCGGCCGCGCCTTGCGCTTCTCGCCGGCGTAGAGCTCGCCGGACAGGCTTCGCCCGACCATCGCCTGCACGATGCGATCGCGGTCGAAATTGCGCGTGTCGTCGGTGACGACGACCTTGGCGTCGCGCATCACCGTGATGCGGTCCGACAGATAAAGCGCTTCCTCCAGCGCATGGCTGATGAAGATGATGGCGATGCCCTGCTCCTTTAGCCGGCGCGCGAGGTTGAAGAAGTGGAATTTCTCCTCCGGCGTCAGCGTCGCCGTCGGCTCGTCGAAGATGATCAGCCGGGCATGGTGGTGCACGGCACGCGCGATCTCGACCATCTGCTTCTTGCCGGCGCCCAGGGTGGAGACCTGCGAGGTGGGATCGACGTAGAAATTGAGCGACAAGAGATAGCGCTGCGCCTGGATGTTGAGGCCGCGCAAGCGGTTGAAGAGTTTTTCATCGCCGAGATAGATGTTCTGCGCCACCGACATCGCCGGAACCAGATTGGTCTCCTGGAAGACCATGGCAACGCCGTGCGCCAGCGCGTCGGAGGGCGAGTTGAAAACCGTCGGCTTGCCGTCCAGGACCATCTCGCCCGAGGACGGTTGATAGACCCCGGCCAGCACCTTCATCAGCGTCGACTTGCCGGCGCCATTTTCGCCGAGGATGGCGTGGATCTCGCCCGGACGGACGTCGAGGTTGACGTCCGAGATAGCGAGCACGCCGCGAAAGTCCTTGGACACCCCGCGCAATTGAACCAGTGAATTCATGCCGCCGTCTCGTCGTCGATTGCCACGATCTTGCCCGAGCCCCTGGCGCCGGCGATCAGCCTGCCGCCTGCCTCGCAGAGCGACGTCACGCCATGGACATCGCCATCGGCGCGGCTCTGGTAGCTGCGCAGCATGGCCATGCGATCGTCGCACCGCACCACCAGGCCGGTCGACCATGTCGGCGACCACGGCTTCAGCATGTTGAGCTTCTTGCGGGCGCCGCCCTGTATCGGTTCGAGAAAGCTCTTTCCAGTCGCCAGCGCCGGCGCGATCCAGTATGCCGGCTCGATCGTGTCGACCATGCGGCGCCGGTATTCGTCCTCCTTGAGCACGAACTCGACCAGCGGATTGCGCGGCGCGAACATCGCGAGCCAGAAGCCGCCCGAAGCGGATGGCGTCATGCGGCCCGGATAGGCAGGCAGAGCCGCGAGCGCGACGCGGGGTTGTGAGCCGCTCGTCAGCGCAAGGACACGATGCCGCCACGCTTCGGCGACGAAGATGTCCTTTCCGGAAAGCGCCAGGCCGGCCGCGAATTCCAGGCCGCCGAGAAGCCGTTCGGCGCGACCGCTGCCGGTGTCAATCCGCCAGACCGAGCCGCTCGCCGACTTCGTCATCAGGTCGCGCTTCCACTCGCTCGCCGCGTGGCTATCCGATCCGACGGCGACGAACAACGTCGTCGGATCGGCGAAGACCATGGCCGTCACGCAGGACGGATTGAGGCCTTCGACGGTCAGCGGCCGCGAGGCGGCGCCGGGGCTTTCCAGGAGAATTCCGCTACCTTCCACCGCAATCGCAACGCTCTCGCCAAAGGCGGCGATGCTGGTGATCGGTCCATCCATCGGACAACGCGCACTCAATTGCAGTTGGGGGACATCGCCGGTGGTCGACAGCGTCAGCAGATCGTTGCCGCAGGAGCAGAGCAGGCCGTCATGCGCGGCCGTGAGGTTGTCAACGCCGTCGAGCTGCATCAACACCGGCATCGCGTCCAGCTTCGCGTTCGGGCGCAAGGGCCCGTCCATCGGCGGCACGGTGCTGCCAGTGAGATCGAAGCCGCGAAAGTTGGCCCAGGCTTTATAGATGGCGGCGATCATGAGCGGGCGCCCCAATAGGCGTCCTGCGCGCACCAGTTCGGATCGGCATCGGGCAGGCGGTAGCGGCCGATGCGATTGTTGGAGACTCCGCCGAGATAGAGCCATCCGCGGTGCTCGCGCATCGACGTGATCATGGGATGGTTGAGGCCGCCAAGGTCCCAGAGATTGTCGAGGATCTCGCCCTTCTCGTTGAACTTCACCACGCAGCCGGTGTTGATGTTGGGATAGAGCCACTGGTCCGGCGCGACGCGACGGGCCATGCGCTTGCGGAAGCCGGGCATGCGCAGCGCCAGATCGAGCGCTGGCCCGCGCATGCCGAGCAGCGCCAGCCAGTAATTGCCGTCGGAGGAGCGGTTGATGTTATCGGGATAGCCCGGAAGGTTGGAGATCACCTTCTCGGTCCTGCCCTTCTTCGGGCCATCGAAATAGTAGCGGCTGATCGAGCAGGTCCAGCTCTCGGCGAACATGAAGGATTGGCCGTCGGAGCACATGGCGACGCCGTTGGCGAACACCAGTTTCGGGATTTCCGTATGCGTCTTGCCGGTGCGGGGATCGTAGCAGATGATGCGGCCGCTGGCGCGGCTCTCGAGCGCGTCGGTCGCCCAGTCCTCCTGCTCGTAGCGGATGGTCGCTTCGCTGAAATAGATGCGGCCGTCGGGCGCCACATCGACGTCGTCGGCTAGGCGAAGGCGCGAATCGTCCACCACCGAGAACCAGCTGCGGTTGGTCTCGTCGGTCAGCTTGGTGACCGTCTTGTCGGGCGCCACCTGGAAAAGCCCCATGCCGCCGATGCAGACGAGCAGATTGCCGGCCTTGTCGAAGGCCATGCCGAGCGGATGGCCGCCGATATGCGCGAACACTTCCGAGCGCTTATGGTCGGGACCGAAGAAGCGCACGATATCGCCATGGCGCGTGCCGCAATAGAGGTTGTCGTCGCGGTCGAGGATGACATCCTCCGGCCCTTCGATCTCGCCGAGGCCGATGATCTCGACGGAACGCAGGCGATCGTTGAGCACATAGGGCGAGCCCGGCGCATCGACCTGCGGCGAAGGCGGCAGCGACAGATAGGCGGGCGAGACATAGACCTTGGCCAGGATGCGATGGCGATGCTTCTGCCAGCGCATGTCGACGAAGACGGCGAGCAAAAGGATCGCGCCAAGGATCGTCGAGGTGACCGGACCGCTGATGCCGAGATTGATCAGGCCGTTGGTCAGCATGAGCACGAGCAGGCTGCCGATGATGGCCTTGGCGACGGAGCCGCGGCCGCCGCCGATGGCGGTGCCGCCGAGCACGGCGGCAGTCAGCGCCTGTACCTCCAGGCCGACGCCGGTGTCGGACCCGGTGCTGCCGAGCCGTGCCGCGAACAGGAAGCCGGCCAGCGCGCACATGGTGCTCGAGGCGACATAGGTGAGGAATACCATGAAGCGCACATTGATGCCGGCGTTGAAGGCGGAGCGACGCGCCCCGCCGACGGCGGTCAAGCGCCAGCCCGGTCGCATGCGCGACAGCACCAGATGCCAGGCGAGCGCGATGACCAGCGTGATCACCAGCGACACTGGAATGCCGAGCACCGTGCCTTCGCCGATGAACACCCACAGGTCCGACATCGAGAACCCCGACATGATCGAGGTGGACATGCGCACGAAGACGATCTCGTAGAGCGAGCGGAAGATGATCAGGCTGACCAGTGTCGTCAGGAAGGCGCGCAGCCGCAGATAGCCGATCAGCACGCCGTTGATGGCGCCGCAGACCATTCCCATGCCGAGAATGCCGGCGAGAACCGCCGGCACCGGCAGCTCGTAGACATTCACGCCGATGAGCGAGGACAGGACGGCAAGCGAAAAGACCGAGGCCACCGAAAGATCGATACCGCCCGAGATCATGACGACGGTGAGCGCCAGGACGACAAGCCCGAATTCGGCGAACTGGCGCGCCAGGTCCGAGAGGCTGGACAGCGACAGGAAGTCGGGAATGATCGATCCCATCACCAGCACCGTGAGAACCAGCGCGGTGAACGGGATGGCGTTGTCGATCCATCGCTTGGACATGATCTCCCCGATCAGATGATCGGGGAGATAGCGCGAACGCAGTGACGCTAGGGTGTCGCTGGACATGATGCTGATTGACTTGTCCCGGCTCACTTCAGCTGGTCGAGCGACCAGCAGGTGCGCGGACCGATATTGTCCTTGGTCAGCAGCGTCAGCGGCGTGTAGTAGGAGGTCTTCGATTCGCCGGCTTTGGCGGGCGACAGCAGCGTCTGGACGATCTGCTGGTTGATCGCGTTGCCCTGCAGCGGCACGTCATAGCTGATGATCAGGTCCAGAAGCCCCTTCTGGATGTTGTCGCAGCCGATCTGGCTGCCGCCGCCCGAGGTCACGACATAGACGTCGTTGGCTTTGCCCGCCGCCTGAATGGCGGCGCCCGCGCCGACATCCTGGTTGTCCCAGTTGCCGACCACGCCGCAGAGGTCAGGGTGCTGCTGCAGCACCGTTTCCATGATGGCGCGCGCCTTGGCAGGGTCATACTGGGCGGCCTGCTCGGACACGATCTTGATCGCCGGGTCCTTGGCGAAGGTCTGCTTGTAGGCGTAGAGCTCATAGAGATCCGACGCCGCGGTCGGCTGGCCGCGGATGATCGCGATCTTGCCGGACTTGCCCGATCCCGTGCCGCACTGCTTCACCAGCGCGTCCGCCTCGATATAGCCGACGCGCGACCAGTCGGCGCCGACATAGGCGTCGGTCGGAACGACCGACTCCAGGTTGAGCTGGACGACCTTGATGCCGGCGTCCATCGCGCGCTTCAGCAGGCGGGCATAGGACTGGACGTCGGGATTGTGGGCGATGATCAGGTCGGGCTTTTCGGCGATCAGCGCCGTCAGCGCCCGCGTGCCGGCGTCGGTGCTCCAGTTCGGGTCGCGGATCTCGAGCGTGTAGCCGAGATCGGCCGCCTGCTTGCGCATGATCGCCGCCCAGCCTTCGGTAAGGTCGAAGCCCATGGCCAGCGGAATGAAGACGACGCGCTTGCCCTTGAGGCCGTCGTAGAATGGATTGCGCGACGGATTGTCGAGGCCGTCATCGGCGTGAGCGGCCCCGGCCAGCCCGAGCGCCATCAGCCCGGCCGCCAGGATACTTCTGAATTTCATGGTTTCCTCCCGTTGAGATTGCAAGCTTTGTTCAGATGTCGCCCTGGCTCTGTTGCGAAGTCTGCTCGTCCCTCGGGTTGATGAAGCTATCGACCGTGATGGCGAGCAGCAGGATCAGGCTCTTGATGAGGTTCTGCGTCGTGTAGGTGATGTCGAGAATGGTCATGCCGTTGAGGAGCACGCCGACCAACAGCGTTCCCACCAGCACGTTGCGCACGCTGCCGCGGCCGCCGCTGAGGCTGATGCCGCCGAGCACGACGACCAGCAGCACGTCGTAGATCATCGTCGAGTTGTAGACGCGGGTGCTCATCCCCGAGACGGCGGCGGCCATCACCACGCCGGCGAGGAAGGCGATGAGCGCGCAGATCACATATTGCGCTACAATCAACGGTCGCAACGGCAGGCCGGTGATGCGCGCGGCGAGCGCGTTGTCGCCGGCCGCGTAGACGAAGCGGCCGAAGCGCGTGCGCATCAGCACGAGCGCGACCAGCGCGGCCAGCACCGCGAAGGCGACGATGGGCATCGGCAGGCCGAGGAAAGCCCCCTGCCCGAGTGCATCGAACCACGCGACCCCGGCAGGCGAATTCTGGACGTCGATCTGGAACAGGAAGGCACGTCCCGAGCCGTACATCACGAGGCCCATCGCAAGTGTCGTGAAGATGGCGGGAATATCGGCGTAGGCGATCAGGATGCCGCTGGCCAGGCCGATGGCGAGCGCCAGCAGAGCGCCGTAGACCAGGGCCGTGTCGAAGGGCGTGCCGGCCTGCGCCATCGAAAGCACCCAGGACAACGACACCACCATCGTCGCCACCATGGCGAGGTCGATGCCGCGGCCGATGACGACCAGCCCCATGCCGAGGCCCAATATGCCGAGGATGGAGACACTGCGCACCAGCGCGATCAGATTTCCCGCGGTCAGGAAATTGTTCAGCGTGGCCGCAAAAACCACGAACAGCGCGACGGCGAGCGCGAACACCACGCCCTCCTGCGACAACCGCGCCTTGGCCATTGCGCCACCTCCCGAACCAGGCCTTGCCGGCCCGGTCGCGAACCCCCTTCGCGACCTGCATTCCTCGCGGCGACCATCCCCTTTTTGGCTGGCTCAAGACATATCCGCCCAGGGAATATCAGTTATGTTTCATGCCTGATCGGTATGGGGCGCCCTAGCTGTGCGGTGGGTTGGAAGGCCGGACATGCTCGGCAGCGTCGGCAGGACCCGTCATGCGATAAGCGCCATAGCTGTTATCCGGATTCCGCACGGCCTCATCGCTTCACTCCGCCTTGCCAATCGCGCAAAACTGCTGAGCGACAAGAGGAGGCGCCAAAGGCGCCTGTCGCACCGGGAGGAAATGATGACGGACGAGCCGCGCAAACAGTCGCCGGGGGTCTACAGACGCCGAGTGGGCGATGCCATGGTCACCGTCATCAATGACGGCTTCCTCGATATCAGCGTGGCCATCCTGCGCGGAACGGAGCGCGGCGACATGGAAGGCCTGATGCGCGAGCAGTTCCGCCACACCGAGCCGCGTCTCACCGTCAACGCCTTCGTGATCGAGACGGGCAAGAACACCGTCCTGGTCGATGCCGGAGGCGGATCGACCACGGTCTATTCCATGGGGCTGCTGCCGCAGAATCTCGAGGCAGCCGGTTTCAAGCCGACAGACTTCGACACCGTTCTTTTGACACACATCCATCCCGATCATTCGAGCGGCCTGATGGACAGGTCGGGCAAGCCGCTCTTTCCGCGGGCCGAAGTCATCGTTCACCGGGATGATCTCGACTTCTGGTCCAATCCCGAGAAGCGTGAAAGGTCAGCCGCGGCGCGGCCTTATACCGGTTCGGCCGATGCCCTGCTGTCCAGCTATCGGGGTCATTTCCATCCCGCCGAGGGCGGGGAAGTGGTGCCGGGCATCAGGCAGCTGCCGCTGCCTGGGCACACGCCCGGCCACAGCGGCTATCAGCTCGACTCGGCCGGCGAGACGCTGGTGATGTGGGGCGACACGGTGCATGTGCCCGAAATCCAGATTCCGCGGCCGCAGGTCACCAGCGAGTTCGATGTCGACGAAGCGCTGGCGCATGAAAACCGCCGCAAGATCTTCCAGCATGTCGCCAATGAGCGGCTGCTCGTCACCGGCGGGCACCTGCATCTGCCCGGCTTCGCGCATCTGGTGAAAGCCGGGGATGGCTTCCGCCTTGTGCCTGAAGCCTGGCTGGTTCAGCTCTGAGAGCAGACGTCCGAGACAGATAAGGGCCGGCCCGATCGGACCGGCCCTGTCGTTTGCATCCAGACGTCAGTCGGCGACTTCGACCCAGGTCTTGCTCTTGGCGTCGTATTTGACGAGTGTCACCTGCTCGGCGGTGATGGTGATGTGGCTCTGCTCGGAAAAGCCGATGGTGCCGGTCATGCCCTTGAAGCCCTGGACCGCGTTGAAGCCTTTCTGCAGGTCTTCCGGCTTCGTCGACTTCACGTCCTTGATGACCTGCGCCAGCATCTTGATGCTGTCATAGGCGCCGGCCGAGAACGGCGTGGCATCGACGTTGAACTTCTTCTTGTAGGCGTCCTTGAATGCCAGAAGCTCCGGACCCGGATGCAGTTCCGTCGTCAGCATCGCGGTGATCGTCCCGTCGGCAAGGTCGCCGGCCAGTTTCGAGTAGGTGTCGTCGGCATTGGTTTCGTCATTGCCGTAGACGATGGCGTCATAGCCGATCGAATGCAGGTCCTGCACGAAGGCGGCCTGGTCCTGCGGCGTCAGCCAGACGTCGACGCATTTGATGCCCGCCGCCTTGATGGCGTTGACCTCCGGCATCAGGCCGGCGGTCGCGCCCGTCGACCAGTTCTCGGTGATGGTGTGATCCATGGCGATCTTCTTGCCGGCCTTGTCATAGGCAAGCTGGATGCCGAACAGACCGCCCTGCCCGTAGGTGGATGGATCATGCAGCACCGCGAGGCCATCGGGGCAATGCTTGAGCGCGTGCTGGCCGATCTTCTCGCCCCAGGCAAAGGTGTTGAGGCCGAAGTCGAAGACCCATGGGTTCGGCGGGCTGGTCGGGCCGTCCGGATTGACGGTCAGGCCGCCATCGTCGACGACGCCGATGGTCGGGAACTTGTGGCGCTGCGCCAGCTGAGCCGTGACCGGACCCGTGTCCGGCGAGCCGGCGATAGCGATCGCGCCCTGCGACATCAGCTTCTCATAGAGCTGGCCGGACAACGTGGCCGACGCATTGTCGTTATGCGGGTCGAGCTTGAAGGTGTGGCCGTCGATGCCGCCGGCGGCATTGACCTCGTCGACCGCCATCTGCGAGCCGTTCACCGTGGCGATGCCGGTCGAACCATAGGCGCCGGTCGTTCCCGCGATCAGGCCGATAAGATATTCGTCCGCGGCGCCGGCCTGAACGCCGATCGTCCAGAATGCCGTCGTGGCCAGCAGCATCGCGGAAGTCGTCGCGAGTTTTCTCATGTCTGATTTCCCTCCCTGCGATCGGTGGGCATGATCCGACAAACCCGATCGCTCAATTTGCCCTGCGCTTCCAGCGCCCTCTCGGTGGTGAATTTTGCTATCCCGTTGCCCGGCCTTGTCAACGCGAGCGCCAGTGCCCCGGAGCCGGTTCAACGGCCTTCCAAGCGCTGCTGGAAAACCCGCCGCGCATGATCGTCGGCGCGACCGGAAGGAAGCTCGACGCCCGGTATAACTTATTATTTTTATTCGCTTTTATGCCAGACTGATCTGATTTCTTCGCGCGCAAAAGCATGCCCCGGTCGGGCCTCGTCGGTCCCGCATTTCACCGTTCCGAAACGCCGTCCAATCGCTGCGCTCATAGCTGTTATGTCACTGGCATCAGCTATTTCCGGACGGTCATTTTCGACTAGGTATTTTGGTACCGGTGCAGAATGCCAGAGCTGGACATTGCAGCATGGAACCCCGGCCCGACGGTTCACAACTGAACCGCGGACGGCTCTCCGACGGAAGCGTCTCCCGCGAGGCGATCAAGCCGGCTGAGGAGGCTACGCCGGCGGGAGGAGAGGGGAAAGCCACCAGTGCTGCAATTCGTGTTGAGCGGAGTAGCGATAGGATCGATCTACGGTCTGATCGGCATGGCGCTCGCGATCTCCTTCTACGTCACCCGCATTATCAACTTCGCGCAAGGCCAGCTGATGATGGTGACCGTCATGGTCACCGCAGAGCTCGCCTCTTCCGGCTATCCGGTTTTGCTTGCCGCGCTTGCCGGCCTGGCGTGTTCGTGCACCGTCGGCATCCTGTCCTATGTCATCGCGGTGCGGCCGATCCTTTTGTCGAACCGTTTCAGCTTCGGCTGGCTGGTGTCGACGCTGGGCTTCGCCGTGATCGTGGAGAATGCGGCGGCCTATATCTGGGGCCCGACCTCGCAAGCCTTCCCGCCCATCCTCAACGGCTTCAGCCTGCCGATCGGCGGCGCGGTGCTGACCGCCCAGCAGCTTCTCGCCATCGTCACCGCCGCGGTGCTTGCCGCCGGCTTCGAGATCGTGCGGCGCTATACGCTGTTCGGCAAGCTCGGCATGGCGACGGCGGCCGACCCCGAGATGGCGTCGGCCATCGGCGCCAACACCACAATCGTCGCCATTGTCGCCTTCGCGGTCTCCGCCGTTTACGCCGGGATCGCGGGCCTGCTCATTGGCCCATCGACCTTCGCCAATCCCTATCTCGGCGATACGTTCGGGACCTACGGCTTCATCGCCATGATGATCGGAGGCGGCACCGAGCGGCCGATAGCGGCGATGTTCGGCGGCCTGCTGCTAGGCGTCTGCGCCGAAGGCGCCAACGCGCTGATCAATTCGCAGGCCTCGGACTGGTTCCCCTTCATCGTGCTCGTGCTGATCCTCATCGTCTCGCCGAAGGGCCTGTTCAGCACCAGCAACCCCCTGTTTCGCCCGCGCCGCGCGGCCGTGACGCGCGGCCGAGGTCGAGCATGGTTTCCACATTCGATACACAACCGGCCGATCCGCAGCCAGGCGCCACCGCCGCCCCGAGGCTTCGCATCGGCCGCTGGCGCGCCGCCGGGCTGGCCGCTGTCCTGATCGCCTATCTGGCTGCCACCGCCTATGTCGCCCACACCGACCTTGGCCTCCAGAGCCTGGTGCTGGTGGCCGTGGTCTTCGGCATCCTCGCCATAAGCCTCGATCTGGTGGCCGGAATGCTGGGCCTCTATTCGCTCGGCCAAGGGGGCTTTTTCGGCATCGGCGCCTATGCGACGACGATCCTTGCCAACGACTATGGCTGGAACGTCTTCGGCCTGCTCGTGCTGGTCCTGGCGGCGACGGGCTTGATCGGAATGGCCGTGGGCGCGATGTCGCTCAGGGTCAGCGGCCTCTACTTCGCCATCACCACCTTCATCTTCACGCTGGTGCTGACGGTCCTGGCGACCGACATGGTCACCGTCACAGGCGGCCTGCAGGGCCTGCTCGGTCCGGCCTTTCCGGATTTCCCGGCAAGCCTGGAATGGCTCGGCACACCGCTGGTGTGGTGCATCATGCTGGCGCTGCTTGCCTGCCTTGGCCTGGTCTGGAACATCCGCCATTCGCCGCTCTATCCGATCCTGCTTTCGATCCGCGATGCCGAGCCGTTTGCCGAAGCCGCCGGCGCGCGCACGGCGGCGATCAAGGTCGGCGTCTTCGGCGTCTCGGCCGCGATGGCCGGAGGAGCCGGCTGGCTCTTTTCGTTCCTCGGCGTCGTTTCGCCCAGCCAGTTCGACTGGTCGGTGTCGTTGAACGTGCTCGTGATGGTGCTGATCGGCGGCATCAACACCAGCATCGGTCCGGTCGTCGGCGCGATGTTCGTCTCGATGTTCCCGAATGTCGTCAACATCAATCCCTGGCTGCAGGAGATCGTCTACGGAGCGCTGTCGATCCTGGCGATCACGCTGTTGCCCGACGGCGTCGTCGGCATCGCGCGGCGAGCGCTTGCACGGCGTGCCGGCGGCATCGCTCCGGCGGCGGATGTCGCTGCGGCCGAAGCCCTGCCCGCCGCGCCCGATATCGCAGCCTCACCGGCTTCGCCGAAAGACTCCGAGATCATCGTGGAATGCCGGGGCATCGAATTCGGCTACGGGCTCGGCCCGAAGGTCCTGCGCAATGTCGACCTCGCCGTCCGTCGCGGCCACATCCATGGCCTGATCGGCCCGAACGGCTCAGGAAAGAGCACCTTGGCCAATGTGATATCGGGCCGCCTGACGCCGCATGCCGGGGAAGTCCTGCTGAAGGGCACGCGCGTCGACGGCATGCCGGCGAGCAGCCGCTCGCGTCTGGGGCTCCGGCGCACCTTCCAGGCCGCGCAACTGGTGAAGGAACTGACGCCGACGCAGAACGTCATGGTCGGGCTCTTCGACCGCGTGCCGCGCATTGTCGGCCGCGCGCCGCTCTGGCCGATGCTTGCCTCTGGCCGGCGCGACCTCGCGGCCATGCAACGCCGCGCCAGCGAGGCTCTCAGCCTCGTCGGCGCCGGCGACTGGACGGCGAGGCAGGTGGCGGACGTGCCGCACGGCATCGAGCAGCTGACGCAGCTCGCCTCGGTCTGCGTGGCCGGGCCGGATATCATCGTGCTCGACGAGCCGGCGACCGGCCTGTCCGCCAAGGAGGTCAGGCATCTGGCCGCGATCCTGGCCAATTTGAAGACCCAAGGCGTGACGATGATCATCATCGAGCACCAGACGCGCTTCCTGTTCCCGCTCTGCGATCGCGTGACGGTGCTCAACGCCGGCGAAGTGATCCTCACCGGCTCTGCCGACGAAGTGCGCGCCGACCCGGTGGTAAGACAGGTGTATCTCGGCGAATGAGCGAACAGCCCACTCTCGAAATCAGTGCGTTGAGCGCCGGCTACGGCCGCTTCGATGTTGTGCGCGACGTGGCGCTCAGCGTCGGCAAGGGCGAGGCCGTCGCCTTGCTCGGCCCGAACGGCGCCGGCAAGACCACGGTGCTGCGCGCGATCATGGGCCTCGTCAAGCAGCGGCGCGGCCTGATCCGGATCGGCGGCACTGACGTCTCGGCGCTGCCCACCCATCGCATCGCGCGCGGGCTGGCCGCGATCGCGCCCGAGGGACGTCGCCTGTTCCTCGACCAGTCCGTGGAGGACAATCTGCTCCTGGGGGCACTCCATCTGCGCCACGACCGGGCTCGCACCCAGGCCTTGCTCGCCTCGGTCTACGATCTCTTCCCGGTGCTCAAGACCTATCGCCAGCGGCTGTCGTCTTTCCTGAGCGGTGGCGAGCAGCAGATGGTCGCGATCGGCCGCATGCTGATGAGCGACCCCGAGATCATGCTGCTCGACGAACCCTCGGTAGCGCTTTCCCCGGTCGCCGTCGACATCGTGGTCAAGGCGATGCTGGAGCTGCGCAAGCGCGGCGCCTCGCTGCTCCTGGTCGAGCAACGCACCGACGTCGCCACCCGCGTCTGCGACCGGCTCTACGTCATGACGCATGGCGAGATCGTCGACGAGATGAAGCCGGAGACGATCCGCTCCGGCGGCATGTCGATCCTCAACAAATATCTCGGCTGAAACCCGAGACTGTCTCGGTCGACGTCACGCCTCTCAGGCCGAGGCGGCGTAGCGCCGCGCGAGCGCCGACATGCCGACGGCCAGCACCAGGATCCCGCCCTTGAAGATCGGCTGGAAATGGGTGGGCGCGCCGAAGATGCTGAGCCCGTTGAAGCCGACCGCCAGGATCAGCACGCCGACCAGCGTTCCGGTGATGTGGAACTCGCCCTCGCGCAAGGTGGCGGAACCGAGAAACACCGCGGCGAAGGCGTCGAGCAGATAGCCGTCGGCGGCAGCCAGCGTGCCGCTGCCGAGCAGCGACGACAGCAGCGTGCCGGTGAGCGCGGCGCAGAAGCCGGCGGTGGCGAAAGCGAAGATCTTGATGCGGTCGACCCGGATGCCCGAGAGCCTGGCCGCCTCCATGTTGCTGCCCACGGCCTGCATCTTCTGGCCGATGTCGGTCTTGTTGAGCACCGTCCAGAGCGCCAGCAGCACCACGACCATGATGATCCCCGGGTTGGGCAGGCCGAAGACGATGCGGCCGAGCGAGATGTCAGTGAAGGCGCGCGGGATGCCGGTGGCGATCGGGAAGGCGCTGTAGGTGAAACCGATGCCCGTCAGCATCGTGCCGATGCCAAGCGTCGAGATCACCGCATTGATCCTGACCTTGGTCACGAGCAGGCCGTTGAGGATGCCGATGCCGGCACCGAGGGCCAGAGCGCACAGGATGCTCAGCCAGATCGGAAAGCCTTCATACGCCATCAGGCCTGTGACGATGAGGCCGACGAAGCTAGCGACATAGCCGATGCTGAGATCGAACTCGCCGACCACCAGCGTGTAGGTCAGCCCGCTGGCGATGATCGCGGTGAGCGAGGCCTGGCTCAGGATGTTGAGGAAGTTCGCGCGCGACAGGAAAACGCCGGGTGCATTGATGGAGAAGAACAGCACCATCAAGAGCAGCCCGATGATCGTCCCGTAGCGCGACAGGCCGATCAGCGTGGTCCGCTTCCACGAGGATTTGCGGGGCTGTGGCGCTTCCTTTGCCACGGGCACAGTCTCGGCCGTCATGCCGCTTCTCCCTGATCGTCATGCGAGTCTTGGTAGCTCAGCTCGATGATGCGCGCTTCGGTGATGTCGGCGCCGGTGAGCTCGCCGGTGATGCGGCCCTCGCGCATCACCAGGACGCGGTCGGCCAGCAGCGTGAGTTCCTCGACGTCGGAGGAGATCACCAGGATGCCGACGCCGGAACGGGCAAGCGCGCGGATGGCGTCATGGATCTCCTCGCGCGCGCCGACGTCGACACCGCGCGACGGCTCGTCGAGAATGAGCAGCTTGGTGCCGGCATTCAGCCAGCGCGCGATCAACGCCTTCTGCTGGTTGCCGCCGGAAAGGCCGGCGATCTTGGCCGTGACGCCCGGCGTCTTGATGCCGAGATGGGCGACGAGGCTCTCCGCCTGCCGCCGGCTCTTGGCGTCGGAAAGGAACGGAAAGCCGGGCACGCTGCGCAGCAGCTTCAGCGTCGAGATGTTGATGTTGAAGGCAACGGACTGCTGCAGCATGACGCCTTGCGAGCGGCGCTCCTCGGGCACCAGCGCGATGCCCGCCTTCACCGCCTCGGACGGGTTGGCGACGTCGAGCTGCTTGCCCTCCAGCTCGAAATGGCCGGCCTCGGGGCGAGTTAGACCCGCGACGAGATGAGCGAATTCGGTGCGGCCGGCGCCGACCAGCCCGCCCAGCGCCAGAACCTCGCCCTTGTAGAGATCGAGGCTCACATCCTTCACCGCCTGCTTCCAGGCAATGGAGCGCGCGGAAAAGACCGGCTGCCGGCTGCGATCGGCGGCGAGCCGGTCGCGTTCATCCGGCGTGCGGATGGCGTGGCCGATGATGGCGCGGACAAGTCCCTTCTTGTCCAGCGCGCCGCGCTCGGCCTCGCTGATGATACGGCCGTCGCGGAGCACGGTGATCCTGTCGCAAAGCTGCAGCACCTCCTCCAGCCGATGCGACACGTAGAGGATGGCGACGCCCTGGGCGGCGAGGTCGCGGATGATGGCGAAGAGCTGCTCGCTCTCCGGCTCGGAGAGCGAGGCCGTAGGCTCGTCCATGGCGATCATGCTGGCGTCGCGGGTGAGCGCCTTGCTGATCATGACCAGCCAGCGCTGGGCGACCGACAGCTCGGAGACTTTGGTATCGAGCGGAAACCGGATGCCGACGCGCTCGGCCGCGGCGCGCGCGGCGACGCCCGAGCGTTTCCAGTCGATCATGCCGAACCGCGTCACCTTCGGCGCGCCGAGCAGCATGTTCTGCAGCGCGCTGAAATGCGGGATCAGGTTGAGCTCCTGATGGATGAAGGCGAGCCCGGCGCGCTCGGAAGCCTGCGGCGAACCCATCTGCAGGTCGGAGCCCGCGATTGTGACGCTGCCCTGATCCGGACTGGTGACGCCGGCGAGGCAGCGGATCAGCGTCGACTTGCCGGCGCCATTGGCGCCGACAAGGCCGTGCACCCGGCCGCGCTCGATGTCGAGATCGGCGCGGTCTAGCGCGAGTTCACCTGCAAAGGATTTGGTCAGGCCGCGGATGCGCATCCATGCGTCGGCGGCCGAAACGGTCGCCGACACCTAGCCGCTCCGTTTCGCGGAGCGGCCCGACCGGCAGGTTTCACATGCCATTGGGATGTTCGGCCATGAACTTGTCGACATTGTCTTTCGTCACCACCACGCCGGGGATCTCGATGGTCTTCGGCTGCCAGGAATCGCCGGCCTTCATGGAGTCGAGAATGGCCTGGAACACTTCCTTGCCCTCCTGATAGGCGGGCTGCCAGACGGTGGCCGTCATGTCGCCTTCCTTGACCAGTTGCAGGGCCTGGGCGCTGCCGTTGATCGACACGGTGGTCACGTCGGTGCGGCCGGCCTGGCGCAGCGCCGCTACGGCACCCTGCATCGGCTCGTCCCAGCACGACCAGATGGCGAGCGGGGCATCGCCGCCGGCCGGATGCGCGGTCAGCCAGGCCGCGGCCGTGGCGTTGCCGAACTGGACCTGCCCCGGCGCGACCACTTCGCTGTAGTCCACCTTGACGCCCGACTTGCCCTTGACGCCTTCGTCGAAGGCCACGCCGCGGTCGATGCAAAGCTTGCCGGGATGGAAGGTCATGGCGAGCACATTGGCCTTCTCGCCGGCCTTCTCCAGCAGGTACTTCACCGAATCGTCGCCGACCTGCCGGCCGCTGGTCGTCGCCACGATGCCGGGGACAATCTCACCACCCCAGGTGCCGACGGGGATATGCGCGTCGCGCGCGGCCGCCAGGCCGGAGCCGATCGAGCTGCTGGCGAAGGCCAGCACGAAGATGGCGTCGACATGCTGGGCAGCGAAGTTATTCATCGCCGCATTGGCCTGATCTGCGCTGGCCTGGGTGTCGGTGACCTTGACGTCCCAGCCGGCGGCCTTGGCGGCGTCCGTCGCCCCGCCGATGACCGCGATGTTGAGCGCGTCGTTGGCCAGCAGCGCGACGATGCCGAGCGTCTTGTGGTCCTGCGCCTGCACGGCGGTTGAAACGATCATCGTTCCGGCGGTCAGTAAGGCAAGCAAAAGCCTTTTCATCTGGGAAATCCTCCTCTCCCGTTGGTGCCGGCCCATGGCGGGCCGACCGTTCCCTCTCCTCGGGCTCCGATCAGGGGCGCCCGGACACCGGCTTGCCGTATCCGTCGGGCACCCCCTATCGGCCGCTTGCATGCACGGCTCCGTCGCGGCTCCGTGAGCCAACATGAGACGGAGGTGTCTGTCGCTTTATCTTGGTACCGGTACCATATGAGAGTTTTAGCAGGCCGGCAATAGCCTACATCGCCTGCCTCGCAAAATTCGCCTTTGCGGCGTCATATGTGATTTGAAACGGGCAAGATCGGGTTGTTAAGCTGATTTCTCTTGTTATCGGTATCAAGCTAAAGCTATGGCTGAGGCAACCGAAATGGAAAGCGCCGCGAGCGCGTAACAGCTCGAACGAGATGGGAGCAGACATGAAAGTGACCTATGACTTTTCCGGCAAGAACGTCATCCTGATCGGCGGGACGACCGGCATCGGGCGGGCAACGGCGCTGGCCTTCGCCAAGGCCGGAGCCAATCTCTATGTTTCCGGCATCGGCGCGGACTCCGGAGAAAGCCTCAAGAGCGAGGTCAAGCCGCTTGGCGTCGAGATCGAGTTCGAGGAAGTCGACGTTCGCGACAGCAAGGCGATGGCGGCCCTGCACAAGCATGCCTTCGAGCGCTTCGGGCGCATCGACATCGCCTTCAACAATGCAGGCGTCCCGGGCAAGACCGCGCCGGTGCACGAGCTCGAGGACGAAGATTACGACCTGCTGATGGACGTCAATCTGCGCGGCATCTTCAATGGCCTGAGGCACCAGATCCCGCATATGATCGCCAATGGCGGCGGCGCGATCGTCAACACCTCCTCGCTGTTCGGCGTCATGGGCTTCGCCACCACCGCGGTCTATTGCGCCAGCAAATGGGGCGTGATCGGCCTCACCAACTCGGTGGCGCTGGAAGTCGCGCGCAAGAACATCCGCGTCAACGCCATCGCGCCCGGCTCGGTCATGACGCCGCTGCTGCGCGGCATGTTCGGCAGCGAGCAGGGCGCCAAGGACACGGTGCTGCCGATGATCCCGATGGGCCGGATCAGCGACCCGTCCGAAATCGCGCAACTGGTGCTTTTCCTGTCGTCCGACGCCGCGTCCTTCATCACCGGACAGGCCATGGTGATCGACGGCGGCGGCTTCGTTGCGGGCGCCGACAAGCTCTGATGCTCCGAGGCTGGGGTTCAAACCCCAGCCTTGCTCTTCCCGTTCAGGCTACGCAGCTCTTCTCGCCCTTGGCGAGGGCGATCTCCACCACCTGAAGGCCCCTGTCCGTCAGCCGCGACGGGAATGTCGTGCGCAACCGGTCCTCATGCACCGGGATCACCCGCCGCACCTCGCCGCCGACCGATTTCAGCATCTCGGCGCTGGAGAAGATCAGATTGTGCTGGCTGCCGACGGCAAGGCCGATGGGTACGATCTGCGGCGCGGCCGGATCCAGCCCGGTCAAATTGTCATAGGTGTAGATGAGGTCGCCGGCAAAGATCCAGCGATCCTCTCCGCCGCTGGTGCCGTCGTTGCGCACGGTCACATACATGCTGCCATAGGTGTGGGTGTCGGCGGCGAGATGGACGTCGATCCCCGGCAGCACGTTTTCCTGGTCGCCCTCGATGCAGATCATGCGGCCTTCCTTCGCCGCCTCGACCGCGCGCACGATATCGGCCGGATCGCCGCCGCCCACCAGGAAGCGGTATTCCGGCCCGAGCGTGAGCGCCCAGACCCATTTGTCCAGCTCGCTCTTCTGGACGTAGAACTTGGCGTTGGGAAACAGGTGCATGGCGCCCATATGGTCGAAATGGGCATGGGTGATGAAGACGCTGGTCACGTCCTCAGGCTTCACGCCGCATTCGGCAAGAACCGCCCGCGGGCCGTGATAGTTCGAAACGCCATAGGCGGTCGCCAGCTGCTCGCCATAGGCGACATGGTCATAGCCGGTATCGATCAGGATGGTCTCGCCGCCGCCCTTCAGAAGCGCATAGGCATAGGGAAGCTTGCGGGTGCCCTGGTGCTGCGGCCCGTACATCATGACGCTGAAGGGGAATTTCTCCACCGCCGCGTATTCGAGCACCCAGATCGAGTAGTGTGCCATTCAATCCTCCCTTGACAGATTCAGATGCCTTGCCCGGGCAGGCGCGGCGCGTGGGCCGCACAGCAGGCCTGGCCGAAATCGATCAGCTCGAAGCCGGGCAACAGGCGGGCCGTCGCCCGCAGATGATCGCTCGTCGCGCGCAGCGCGCGCGTCAGCGTGTCGAACCGCTTGTCCGATCTGTCCTGCGCCCCGCGGCAGGCCGTCGCCGCGGCACAGGCTTCCATGAGCGTCTCGGCGGCACCGCGCATATGATGATAGTGATGCGCGGCAGGCTCCGGCGCCTGCAAGGCGCGAACGGCTTCGGCCGCCTGCATGACAGCCTGCCTCGCGCCCGCCAAGGCGCCTTCGGCCAGCCCCGTCTGGCGGCGCGACGTCAGCAGGAGCAGCGCATAGCCCGAGAGCTGGGTCAGGGTCTGGCTGATCAATTGCTGTGCCGAACGCGCGGAATCGGCATAGCGCAGCAGCGACTGCTCCGTCACGCCGACGCAGGAATACACGCCCATCGCAAATCCTCCACGCCGGCATCGCGGCGTCCTCCTCCTGGGCATTACCCGATTTTGATATCGGTAACAACAGAATTGCTCCAACCGGTGCCGGCTGCTTGTTTGTTCGACAAGGTAGTGGTTTGATGCGGGCCGGCCGGACCGAGCGATAACAAACATGCCCAAGCGATCATCCGAGGACTCAAACAAGCGCAACGGAAGCGCCAGGATGCGCGACGTCGCGGTTCGCGCCGGCGTCTCCACCATGACCGTGTCGCGGGTCCTGAACGAGCCGGGCAAAGTGTCCGAGGAGATGCGCGAGAGGGTCCTGAAGGCGGTTCGCGAGATCGGCTACCTGCCGAACCACCTGGCGGGAAGCCTGTCCTCGAACCGCTCGACGACCATCGGGCTCATCGTGCCCAGCATCGACAATTCGATCTACACGCAGACGGTCAAGGGCCTGTCGGAGGTGCTGAAGCGCTCCGGCTTCCAGCTGATGATCGCGGAATCGGGATATGATCCCAATGAGGAAGAGGAGCTCATCACCGTCTTTCTCAGCCATCGGGTCGGCGGGCTTGTCCTGCACAGCACGGAGCATACGCCCCAGGCGGTCGAGAAGATCCGCAAGTCGGGCATTCCGGTGGTCGAGAACGGAAACATCCCCAAAGAACCGCTCGACATGGTCGTAAGTTATTCAAATCGCGATGCTTCTTACGCAATGACCATGCATCTCGGCAGGCTTGGTTATCGCAAGATCGCCTTCGCCAGTCTCTATTCCGTGCACAATGACCGCTCGCAGGACCGCCTCAAGGGATACCTGGCGGCGCTCAAGCAACTGGGACACGATCCCGACCCGCGCATGGTCCTGGAGACGGGACGCGGGCTTGCCGCCGGCGCCGAAGTCGTCGCGCGCGTGATGCAGAGCGTGCCGGAGGTCGACGCGCTTTTCTGCGCTGGCGAAGTTCTGGCCGCCGGCGCGCTGTTCGAGTGCCAGCGCCGCAACTGGTCGGTGCCCGGCCGCATCGCGCTCGCCAGCTTCGACGATGTCGACCTGTTGCGGCATGTCAGCCCTTCCATCACCACCTTGCGGCTGCCGCGCTACGACATCGGCGAGCGGACGGCGCGAATCCTTTTGAGCCGCATCATCGACGGCGCCGACCACCTGCGCGGCAGCATCGTCGACCTCAAGTTCGAAGTCATCCAGCGCGAGAGCACCTGACCTGTCCTTGGAAACGGTGCACGACACCGCTTTCCGCTTTTCGGCGATTGCAATTTGTTACCGGTACCAATATAAAGTCGAGACATGCATGGCAGTCGCGTGCCTGGCGGGCTGTCGGTAGGAATGAGGGGTCTTGGCAATGCTCACAAAGTGGCGGAACAGGATTTGAGCTTGTCGAATGAAGCCGAGGGGGCCGCGCCCTCCACCCGGGCGAAGCCGCTCAACGAATGCACCGCCTTAGTCACGGGCTCCACCGCCGGTCTCGGGCAGGCAATGGCGGCAAGGCTTGCCGAGTCCGGGTGCAGCATCATGCTGCACGGCCTTGAAGACGCCGGGCAGATCGAGGCGCAACGCGATGAGCTTGCCCGCAAGACGGGCGCCCGCGTTGCCTACCACAAGGCCGATCTCTCGACGCGGTCGGGGGTCGAAGGGCTGATCGGCACTGCGATGTCGGTGCTTGGCCCGATCGACATCCTCGTCAACAATGCCGTCGTCCGGCACTTCGCGCCGGTCATGGATTTTCCGGCTGAGCAATGGGACCTTGCGCTGGCGGTCAACCTCTCCGCCGCATTCCACGCCATTCGGCTTCTGCTTCCCGATATGCGCAGCCGGAATTTCGGCCGGATCTTCAACATCACCTCGGTCTACGGCATGCGCGGGACGACCGATCGCGTCGGCTATGTGACGACAAAGTCTGCTATCCTCGGCTTGACCCGCGCCGTGGCGCTGGAGAACCTGGACCGCGACGTGACCTGTCACAGCCTCTGCCCGGGGTCGGTGCTGACGCCGGGCACGGAGGAACGGGTGGAGAGGCTGATGGCGGAGCGCGGGATCGACCGGACGGCGGCCGAGCGGCTCTTCCTCGAAGGCAAGCAACCGGGCGGCAACTTCGTCTCCGCCGGGAGCATTTCGGACCTGCTCGTCTTCCTGTGCGGCCCGATCGCTCGCGACATGACCGGATCCGTGCTGCCGGTCGAAGCGGGCTGGCTGGCAAGTTGAGCCGGCGCCGAAGCAGACCGGCATCGCCCGTGCGAGGGTGATGCCAACATTTGTTTTACGCAATTCCGGACGGAACCGCGACGCACTGGAATTGCTCTGGACGGAGCCACCAATGGACGACCTCTACGAAGTCTATGCCATCCGTTACGGCCACCATGACCGCAATGCGGCTGCGAATTTCATCGGCGGCGACCCGCATGACGGTCCGATGCCGCTCGACTATTTCGTCTGGGCGATCCTCGGCAAGTCGCGCACTTTCGTGTTCGATACCGGCTTCGACGCGAAAGTCGCGGACCGGCGCCAGCGCAACCTGCTGCGCCCCGTCGGCGAGGGGCTGAAGATGATCGGCATCGACCCGGACAAGGTCGTGGATGTCATCATCTCGCACATGCATTTCGACCATGCCGGCAATCACGAGCTGTTCCCCAAGGCCCGCTACCACGTCCAGGACGTTGAGATGGCCTACTGCACGGGACGCTGCATGTGCCACAATTATCTCAGGCATCCGTTCGACTATGAGGACGTGGCCAGCATGATCGGCAAGCTTTATGCTGGGCGCGTGACTTTCCATGACGGCGTCTCGGAGGTTGCGCCCAACCTCACTGTGCATCGTGTCGGCGGCCACTCGAAGGGCCTGCAGGTGATCCGGGTGAAGACGCAACGCGGTTGGGTGGTGCTCGGCTCCGACGCATCGCATTTCTATGCCAATTTCGAGCAGAACCGGCCCTTCCCGGTTCTGGAGAGCGCGACCGACATGCTGGACGGCTACGCCACCATGAAGAAGCTTGCCAGCACGCCGAACCACATCATCCCGGGCCACGATCCGCTGGTGCTCGCCCGCTATCCCGCCGCGCTGGCGGGCGTGGACGACATCGTGCGCCTCGATCTCGACCCGATCCCCGGAGCGCCGTGAGCGCCTCATGATCGACGCCCCTCGATGATCGAAGACCCCGGGGCGTTCGTCACAATCGCATGGAGACGACAATGAACAATCTCAAGCTCGGCCTGGCTGGCGCCGGCAGGATGGGAACGCCGATGGCGAAGCGCCTGATGGCGGCCGGCTACGGCGTCAGCGTCTATGACACCAACACCGCCGCGGTCGAGGCATTGGCCGCCCAGGGCGCAGGCAAGGCCGCTACCCCTGCCGAATTGGCGGCGAGCTGCGACGTGGTGCTGCTTTCGTTGCCGACGCCGGAAATCGTGCAGGCCGTTTGCCTCGGTCCCGACGGGCTTGCTTCCGTCAAGGGCGCGCGCATCGTCATCGACCTCTCCACCACGGGGCCGCGGACGGAACGCCTCGTCGCGAAAGGCCTCAAGGCCGCCGGCATCGCGCTGGCCGACTGCCCGGTGAGCGGCGGCGTGGGTGGTGCTGAAAAAGGCACGCTGGCGATGATGGCCGCCTGCGACGACGCGACGATGGAAACGATCCGCCCCGTCCTCGAAACGCTCGGCAAGCCGGTCCATGTCGGCCAGGAGCCCGGCATGGGCCAGATGATCAAGGTGATCAACAACCTGATGTCGGTGACGGCTTTGTCGATCGCGTCCGAAGCGCTTGTCCTCGGCACCAAGGCCGGGCTCGATCCGGACGTCATGCTCGAGGTCATCAATTCGGGCAGCGGCAGCTCCAACGCGACGCTGACGAAGATCCCGAAATTCGTCCTTACCCGTGGTTTCGATTTCGGCTTCGCCATCGGCCTGTCGGCCAAGGACATCCGCCTTTGCCTCGAGGAGAGCGACGCGCTGGGCGTGCCGATGATCGTCGGCGGCGCTGTGCGGCAATTGCTGACCGTGGCAAAGAGCGACCTCGGCGCGGATGCGGACCTCACCGAGATCATCAAGCCGATCGAAGGCTGGGCCGGCGTGACGGTTGCCGGCAAGAAGGCCCAGGCCTGACGCATCCGATGAGCACCCCTTCCCCTCAGGCAATTGCTCCCGGCCTGTCGCGCCGGCTCGCGGCGTTCGTGCGCAATTCGCAATGGCGAGACGTGCCGGAGCCGGTGCGCGAGCATGCGCTGCGCGCCCTCTACAACGGCTTCGGCACCGCGCTTGGCGGTTCATCCGACCAGGCGATCCTGCGCCTTGCGGCGAGCCTTGCGCCCTTCTCCGCCGGGGAAGCAGCGACCGTGATCGGTCATGATACGCGGCGGGATGCGCCGACCGCGGCTTTCCTCAACGCGGCGTCGATGAACGTGTTCGATTTCGACGACACCCATCAAGGCACGATCATCCACCCGACCGCGCCCGTGGCGCCCGTCGTCCTTGCCCTAGCCGAGGCCCAGCCGGTCAGCGGGACCGCGCTCCTGCATGCCTTCGTTCTCGGCGTCGAGGTGACATGCCGGATCGGCAACGCGATCTCGCCGGGTCACTACAATCGCGGCTGGCACATCACCTCGACCTGCGGGATCTTCGGCGCCACCGCAGCAGCGGCGAAGCTGCTCGATCTCAGCCAGGAGGAAATCCTCTGGGCCTTCGGCAATGCGTCCGCCCAGGCGTCGGGCCTCGTCGAAACCCTGGGTTTCATGGCCAAGAGCGTCGGCGTCGGCACCGCCGCGCGCGGCGGCCTGCTCGCGGCGCTGATGGCGCAGGGCGGGGTCGAAGGGCCGCCGATGCCGCTCGAAGGCCCGCGCGGGTTCCTCAAGGTGTTGTGCGACGCGCCGCAGCCGGAGCTGATC
Organism: Mesorhizobium vachelliae; assembly: GCF_033977325.1. NCBI lineage: Bacteria > Pseudomonadati > Pseudomonadota > Alphaproteobacteria > Hyphomicrobiales > Phyllobacteriaceae > Mesorhizobium > Mesorhizobium vachelliae. Next base: position 53,449 of record NZ_JAVIIR010000011.1, on the reverse strand, counting down.
GAGCGTGGGCTGGGCAGCGACTGGGAAAACCTGCGCAACATGTTCAAGCCATATCCTTGCGGCGTGGTGCTCAATCCCGTCATCGACGCCTGCCTCAAGCTGCGCCGAAAGCCTGATTTCTCCGCTGACCTGGTCAGCGACATCACGGTGCGCGGCTGCCCGCTGCTCAAGGCGCGGGCCGACAGGCCGGACGTCACCACAGGCAGAGAGGCGCAGGTCAGCGCGCAGCATGCCGTCGCCGTCGCCCTGTTGCGCGGCACGTCCGGTGCGGCCGATTTCAGCGATGCGGCGGTGAGCGATCCCGACGTGAAGGCATTGCGCGCCAAGGTGCGTCCGATCGAGACGGACGAAGCCATTCCGGTGGAAGCAGCCTATGTCTCGGTCCACTGCAGCGACGGGTCGCGTTTCGAGATGAGCGAGCAGGCCGCGACCGGCAGTCCGGCGCGGCCGATGACGGATGCCGCGCTGAGCGAGAAATTCGCCGCCCTCGCCCACTATGGTTGCCCGGCTATCAATGCCGGCGCTCTGGCCGAGAGGCTGTGGGCGCTGCGCGACGCGAGCGACGTCGGTTCGATCATGGCGCTGGCCCGGCCAGGCGCATAGCCGCGGACCGTCGCTTTCCGCCGCCCTCAGCGACTGTAGTGCGGCAGGTTTCCAGACATGGGCTTGCCGCCGACGAACGCCGCGACCTTCAGATCGAGCTGCGGCACGGCGTCGAAATGAATGGTCAGGTTCCCTCCCGAACTCTCGATGGTCAGCGCTGGACGAACGGGGCCGGAATGGAGTTTCCGGCGTCGATCCACACGCTCTTTTCCTGGAGATATTCGTAGATGGCGGTGCGGCCGTTTTCCCGGCCGAAGCCCGACTGCTTGTAGCCGCCAAAGGGCGAGAGGTAGCTCGTCGCGCGGTACATGTTGACCCAGACGATGCCCGCTTCCAGCCGGTCCGGCAGCCGGATGCCACGGCCTATGTCCTGCGTCCACAAGCCGGCGGCGAGGCCGTAGATGCTGTCATTGGCGATGGCGACGGCTTCGTCCTCGTCCTCGAACGGAATGATCGACAGCACCGGGCCGAACACCTCTTCCTGGGCGATGCGCATCGACTGGCTGACATTGCCGAAGATGGTCGGCTCGACGAACCAGCCATCGGCGATCGCCTTGTCCTCGGGCACCTTGCCGCCGAGCAGCTGCAAAGCGCCTTCGTCCCGGGCGATGCCGATATAATCGAGGACCTTCTTGCGTTGTGGCAGCGTCGTGATCGGCCCGACCTGCGTGTCCGGGTCGAGCGGGTCGCCGATCCTGGCGGTTTTCGCGAAGGCGACCAGCTTCTCGACCACCTGATCATAGACGGAGCGCTGCACCAGCGCGCGCGACCCGGCGATGCAGGTCTGGCCGGTCGCCGCGAAGATACCCGAAACCAGCCCGGGGATCGCGGCCTCCAGCTTGGCGTCGGCGAAAACGATGTTCGCCGATTTGCCGCCAAGCTCCAGCGTCACCTTCTTCAGGCCGCCAGCCGCGGCCTGGTAGACGCGCCGGCCGGTAGCGTCGCCGCCGGTGAAGGCGACTTTCGCCACGCCCGGATGCGTGACCATGCGGTCGCCGATCTCATGGCCGAAGCCGGTGACGATGTTGACGACGCCTTTCGGGAAGCCCGCCTTCTCGAACAGCCTTCCGAAGAAAAGCGCCGAGACCGACGAGAATTCCGAGGGTTTCCATACGACGGTGTTGCCGGCGGCCAGCGCCGGCGCCAGCTTCCAGGTCGCCAGCATCAGCGGCGAGTTCCAAGGCGTGATCGCCGTCACGACGCCCAGAGGCTCGAGCTTGGTGTAGTTGAAGACGCCGGGCTTATCGATCGGGATGACGCGCCCCTCGATCTTGTCGGCCAGTCCGCCGAAGAATCGGAACCATTGCGGGATGTATTTGCATTGCATCCGCATTTCGTTGATCAGCTTGCCGTTGTCCCGCGTCTCGAGGACGGCGAGGTTTTCCGCCTTCTCGGCGACGAGGTCGGCAAAGCGCGCCATGAGCTGGCCGCGCGCGCTCGCCGTCATCGACCGCCATTCCCCCCGGAAGGCCTGTGACGCGGCCTCAACGGCCGCATCGACATCGGCTACGCCCGCGCGCGGAACAAGCGCCCAGGCTTTGCCGGTGAAGGGATCGTAGGACTCGAAATATTCACCCGACGCCGCAGCGGCCCAGCGGCCGCCGATCAGCATGGCAAGCTTGTCCTCGGCGAGCGGCGGACGCTGGATCATGCGCCGATTTCCTGCAGGGCCTCGCGGGCGTTGCGGAAGGCGTCGACGCCGGCCGGCACGCCGGCATAGATCGCGACCTGCAGCAGCACCTCGCGGATCTCGTCCTTGGTGACGCCGTTGCGGATCGCGCCCTTGACGTGCATCTTCAATTCGTGCGGCCGGTTGAGGGAAGCCAGCATAGCGAGGTTCAGCATGCTGCGCGTCTTGCGGTCGAGCGTCTCGCGGCCCCATACGGCGCCCCAGCAATATTCGGTCACCAGTTCCTGCATCGGCCTGTTGAAATCATCGGCGCTGGCGAAGGATTTCTCCACGAACTCGGCTCCGAGCACCGCCTTGCGGATTTCGAAGCCCTTGTCGAACATGTCCTTACCCATCGGGTTATTCCTTTCTGGTCTGCTTGGGATGGATCAAAGGCCGGGTGTCGGCCGGTATTTGCGACCGCGCGCCGGCACGTGGCCGAGCGAGCCGTCGGTGAGGTAGATCTGGGTGGCCTTGGAATCGTACTGTACGCTTTCCTGACCGCCTTTGCGAATGAAGCTCGCGCTAGATATTTTTGGGCCCAAGATGCTTGTTATAGCCATTTTATCTTTCTCTTGACGTTTCTTCTGGTTTGTTTCAGAATAAAGTAAAAATTGTATAATTTATAGCCTGTACCACAATTTATATTGAAAAATACAAAGCGCCCGGCGACAACCGGCTGCCCAACCCTCCCAACGCCGCGGATTAGCGGACGCATCGCCGCGAAGGTCAATCACCTGAGTCGTAATAGCTGCTATTACGATTTTCTCGATTGGGCATAGCAACGGTTGCGACCCGCAGGTACCGGGAGCCTGAGGCGGCGAGATCGCCGAAGAGACGCTGTGAGCCTGCACGAGCCGCCGGCGACGGCCGCGTCTGGCAGGGCGCCGATGGCGTCATGGAACGCCCCAGCGAAAACCGCATCCGCGATGCGCTCGGCGTGGCAAGTCAGTTGAAGGTCGTCGACGTGGCTGAACTGATCAGCCTGAGGGACGCGCCCGCCGCTGAAAGTTACGGCCGGGTCGAGGGCAGCGCGGTCAATGGCTGACCGCGCCGGGCGCGCTTTTCTGGGTCAGGCGCCGCTCCACATCGCGTCCGGCACCACCACCAGCTTGCCGACGAAGTCCTTGCCCATGAAGTCCGTCTGGGCGCGGTGGAAATCGGAAAGCTTATAGATCCCGCCGACCAGCGGCCTGATCTTTCCTTCCTCGATGTAGCGGACGATGCGGCGGAAGTCGGCCCGCGTGCCCTGGCTCGAGCCGTTGAGCTGCAGCTGCTTCAGATACATGGTGCGCAGATCGAGCTGCACAACCGGCCCGGCGATCGCTCCGGCGGTGGTGTAGCGGCCTTCGGGCCGCAGGATGCGCAACAGGTCGTTGAAGATGGCGCCACCGACGAGATCGGCGACCACGTCGATGGGCAGACCGCCGGTCGCTTCGTTGACGGCGGTGAGCAGGTCGGCCACGCCGCGCGTGATCACCTTCTCGGCGCCGATGTCGAGCACGGCCTGTTCCTTGCCCTTGCCGACGACCGCATAAGGGATGGCGCCGCGCGCCCTTGCCAGTTGCACGATGCCCGAGCCGACGCCGCCGGACGCGCCGGTGACCAGCACACGCTCGCCGGCCTTCAGCGCCGCGCGTTCCAACATCTGCTCGCCGGTGAGATAGGCGCAGCAGAAGGTGGCGAGCTGGACATCGCTGAGGTCGGTGTCGACGACATGCGCGTTCTCGGCCGGGAGCGCCTGGTATTCGGCGTAGCCGCCATCGCGGCCATGGCCCATATAGTCGATGTCGGCCAGCGAATCGTCGTCACGGTTGTAGATGGAGAAGTCGACCATGACGCGCTCGCCGATGCGGTTCGCTGGCACGCCGTCGCCGACAGCGACGATGGTGCCCACCGTGTCGGTGCCCTGGACGCGCGGGAAGGTGAGCGTGTTGCCTTGCCGGCGCCAGCTCGAGACGGCAGCCGCATCCTCCTCCGTGCCATAGGCGCCCTGGCGCACCCAGACATCGGTGTTGTTCATGCCGCAGGCGCTGACCTTGACCAGCACCTCGCCGGCCGCCGGCGCGGGCACTTTGACATCGGTGCGGTAGACGAGCTTCTCCAGGCCGCCATGCCCGGTAAGCTGCACGGCGGCCATGGTGGCGGGAACAGTTCTGGTCATGGCATTCATGTCGCTTCTGTCTTTGTTTCCAACGCAATTCCGGACGGAAAACCGCTTCGGCACTTTTCCTGGAATTGCTCAGATGCTGGCAAACACGCCGTTCACGGCGTCGGCGGTCTTGGCGACGATGATGTCGGCCTCCTCGCGCGTCAGGCAGAGCGGCGGCGCGAAGCCGAGAATGTCGCCCTGCGGCATGGCGCGGCCGATGACGCCGCTCGCGGCCAGGGCCGTGGCGATCTGCGGTCCGACCTTCAATGCGGGGTCGAAGAAGACGCGGTCGTCGCGGTCCTTCACGAACTCGACCGCGGCAAGCATGCCGTCGCCGCGCACCTCACCGACATGCTTGTGGCCGCCGACGGCCTTGGCAAGCTCGGCGCGGAAATAGGCACCGGTCTCGCCGGCGTTCCGCACCAAGTCCATCTCGTCGATCAGCTCCAGATTGGCAACGCCCGCGGCAACGCAGATCGGGTGCGCCGAATAGGTCCAGCCATGGCCGAGCGAGCCAAGCTTGTCGGAGCCCTTGACCAGCACCTGCCAGACCTTGTCGGAGACGATGACGCCGGAGAGCGGCGCATAGGCCGAGGTCAGGCCCTTGGCGATGGTGATCAGGTCCGGCTTCATTCCGTAGTGGTCGGAACCGAACATGGTGCCAAGACGGCCGAAGCCGGTCACCACTTCGTCGGCGACGAGCAGCACGTCATATTTGTCCAGCACGGCCTGGATCTTCTGCCAGTAGCCGGCCGGCGGCGGCACGATGCCGCCAGTGCCGAGGATCGGCTCGCCGATGAAGGCCGCGACCGTGTCCGGGCCTTCGGCGAGGATCATCTCTTCCAGCTTGTCGGCGCAATATTGCGAGAATTGCTCCTCGCTCATAGAGCGGTCGGCGCGGCGGAAATAATAGGGCGCCTCGGTGTGCATGATCGGCGCGCGCGGCAGGTCGAAAGCGTTGTGGAAGAGTTCCAGACCGGTCAGCGATCCGGTCATCACGCCCGAGCCGTGATAGCCGCGCCAGCGCGAGATGATCTTCTTCTTTTCCGGCCGGCCAAGGACGTTGTTGTAGTACCAGATCAGCTTGATGTTGGTCTCGTTGGCATCGGAGCCGGAGAGGCCGAAATAGACTCGGCTCATGCCCTTCGGCGCGCGGTCGATGATCATCTTGGCAAGCGTGATCGAGGCCTCCGTGCCGTGCCCGACATAGGCGTGGTAGTAGGCAAGGTTCTTCGCCTGCGCGGCGATGGCATCGGCGATCTTCTGGCGGCCATAACCGACATTGACGCAATAGAGGCCGGCGAAGGCATCGATGCTCTTCTTGCCGGTGTTGTCCCAGATGGTGACGCCTTCGCCGCCGGCCATGATGCGCGCCGGCGACTCACCCCGCGCGTGCGTGCCCATATGCGTCGAGGGATGGAAGAAATGGTCGCGATCCCAGGCCGAGAGTTCGTTGGATTGTTCGAGCATCTTTTTTCTCCTTGTTCGGATCCTGCCGGCGCGCGCTCAGGCGACGTCCAGGCAAACGTATTTCAGATCGGTAAAAGCTTCGAGCCCGTGGCGCGAGCCTTCGCGGCCGATGCCGGACTGCTTCACGCCGCCGAAGGGGATCGGCGCGCCGGTGATCTTGACGCGGTTGATCGCGACCATGCCGTACTCCAGGGCGCGGCCCAAGCGCGCCTGCCGGGCGCCGTTCTCGGTCACGACATAAGCGACCAGGCCATATTCGGTGGCGTTGGCCCGTACGACGACTTCCGCCTCGTCGTCGAACGGCGTCACGGCGGCGACAGGGCCGAAGGTTTCCTCATGCATGATCAGCGCTTCGTCCGGCACGTCGACGAGCAGCGTCGGCTGATAGAACAGCGGGCCGGCCGCGTGACGCTTGCCGCCCACGAGGCAGCGCGCGCCGTGAGCGAGCGCATCGGCGACTTGCTCCTCGACCTTCTTGACTGCGCGCTCATGCATCAGCGGCCCGATATCGGCGTCAGCGGATAGACCGTTGCCGGTGCGAAGCTGCTCGATGCGGCGCGCGAAGGCGGCGCAGAAGCGATCATAGATAGGCCGCTGCACATAGATGCGGTTGGCGGCCAGGCAATCCTGGCCGGAGGTGGCGAATTTGGCATCGAGCGCGATCGTGGCGGCCTTGTCGATATCGGCGTCGTCGAAGACGATCAGCGGCGCGTGGCCGCCGAGCTCCATCACCAGCCGTTTCATCGTCGGCGCGCTCTGCGCGGCGATCAGCCGGCCGACTTCGGTCGAGCCGGTGAAGCTCATGGCGCGCACGCGCGCATCGGCACACATCGCGCCGACGATGGTGCGCGCATCGCCGGTGACGACGTTGAAGACGCCTGCCGGCAGCCCGGCGCGCTCGCCGAGCTCGGCCAGCGCCAGCGCCGACAGCGGCGTCTCCGAGGACGGATGCGCCACCACCGTGCAGCCGGCGGCAAGGGCCGCGGCCGCCTTGCGGGTGAGCATGGCCGACGGAAAATTCCAGGGCGTGACGACGCCGACCACGCCGAGCGGCTCTCGGCGCACCGACATCTCGGCATTCGGCAGATGGCTGGTGACGCTTTCGGCGTTGAGGCGTTTCGCCTCCTCGGCATACCACTCGACGAAAGAGGCGGCGTAGTCGATCTCGCCAAGCGATTCCTTCAGCGGCTTGCCTTGTTCCAGCGTCATCAGCAGCGCCAGGTCGTCCTTGGCGGCGATGATCAGGTCGAACCATTTTCGCAAGATCTTCGAGCGTTCCTGCGGCAACAGCGCCCGCCAGGCGTGAAACGCACGGGACGCAGCGTTGATCGCTTTCGTCGTCTGGGCAGCATCGAGCGCGGCCACGAAGGCGACGGTGGCCCCGGTCGCCGGATCGGTGACTTCAGAACTTGCCGCCGCTTCGCTCGCCGTCCAATGGCCATCGACATAGGCGAGCGCGCGCAGCAGCCGGCGATCGGCGAGGCGGTCGAGCGCTTCATGGTGGTTGGTGCGGGCAAAATGCGCAGACATCAGTCGGGTCTCCCGGTGCCAAGGCGATATGGAGAGACTAGTCGCGCGATCGAGACAAAGAGGCTGTTTCGGCAAGCTCGCAGAGAGAGATTGTCTCTATTGGCCGGATGCCGCAGATAATCTCTCTCCCTCAGGCTTGCTCACGGCAGCAGATCGGCCACCGGAAGCACCGTCTCGTCCTTGACCGTCTTGGTGACGATATAGGTGAAGTAGCGGTCGATGCCGATCTCGCGTTCGAGCAGGCTGTCGACCAGCCGCTGATAGGCGTCGATGTCGCGTGCCATCACTTTCAGCACATAGTCGACGCCGCCGCCCACCGACCAGCAGGCGACGATCTCGGGAACATCGCGCACCACACGCTCGAAGCGGTCGAAGTCCGCCTGACGGTGGTTGGCCAGGGTCACCTCCATCAGCACTGTCGCCACCGGCGCGATAACGCGCATGGCGATCGCGGCGTGGTAGCCGGAGACGATACCGGCCTTCTCCAGCTTGCGCAGCCGCATCCAGCACGGCGTCGGCGACAGGCCGACCTTCTCGGCCAGCGCCAGCTTGGTGATGCGCCCGTCGCGCTGGATGGCGTCGAGGATCCTGAGGTCGATCGGGTCGAGTTTCGCTGCCGCCATGCGGGATTCGCCTTTCGTTGGAGACACCATGACGATGCATTATTTCGATTGTCAATTGGACTGATTTCGATCTCTAATAAGTCATGACATTATGGCAGCCAGATCCTGCTCTCATCCGCCGTCCGGCCTATCTCTCGCTGGCGGACCAGTTCGCGCGCGCCATCCATGACGGGCGGTTGGCCAATGGCGCGCGGCTGCCGACGCACCGCCAGTTGGCGGACGATCTGAAGCTTTCGGTTCAGACCGTCAGCCGCGCCTATGAGGAATTGATCCGCCGCGGGCTGATCTCCGGCGAGGTCGGACGCGGCAGCTTCGTGCAGACGCAGCGCAGGGAGCCGGAGCCGCCCTACCTTCCGGAACGGCTGGGCGAGGTCATCGACCTCTCGATCCTGAAGCCGGTCTGCGAGCCGATGCATCTGGAGAAATTGAAGCAGGCGCTGAGGTGGTTGGCCGAGAACCTGCCGTCGAGCTCGGCGCTGTCGTTCCGGCCGAACATGGTTTTCCCGCGTCACCGCGCGGTCGCGGTCGAATGGCTGAAGCTTTGCGGCCTCGAAGCGTCGCCGCAGAATATCAGCCTGACCAACGGCGCCACCGCCGGCATGACGGTGGCGCTGATGAGCGTGGCGCCGCCGGGCTCGACAGTCGCAACCGAGGCGATCGGCCACCACACACTCATCCCGCTCGCCCGCTATCTCGGCTTCAACCTCGAAGGCCTGCCGATCGACGGCAACGGGCTGATCCCCGAAGCGCTCGACGAGGCCTGCCGGCTGTCCGACATCCGCGCCGTCTTCGTCCAGCCCTCGGTGATCAACCCGACGGCCACCTTGATGGACGCCACCCGGCGCGAGCAGATCGCGGCGGTGGCGCGCAAGCATGACATCGCCATCATCGAGAACGACGTGCTCGGGCCGCTTGTCGAAGGCCGGCCGCCGGCGGTCGCCGCCTTCGCGCCCGAGCGGACGCTCTACGTCACCTCCTTCACCAAGATCGTCGTGCCGGGCCTGCGCATCGGCTATCTCGCCGTGCCCGACCGCTACGTCGCGGCCGTCGCGAACCGCCATCTCGTGTCGAACTGGATGGCGACACCGATGGTGGCGGAGATCGCGACGCGCTGGGTGAATGACGGCACGGCTTTTGAGCTGGTCAACTGGCAGCGCGGCGCGCTGAGACGCCGGCATGAGATCGCCGCGGAAGTGCTCACGGGTGTCGGCTATCGCAGTCATCGCGACGGGCTGCATCTGTGGCTCGAGCTGCCGGGCGACCGGGCCGAGGAGAGCTTTGTCGCGCAGGCGCGCCTGCGCGGGGTGGCGATCGCGCCGGGCACCTCGTTCCGCATCGCCGACACGCCCTGGCATCCTGCGATCCGTATCTCGCTCGGATCGACCACGGAGGGGGAACTGCGCGCGGGCCTGAGCGTTGTCGCCAAGTTGCTGCTCGGCGATCCGGAGCATCTCCTGCTCGCCATCTGATGCACAAATGGAGCTCAGATTGCCCTGAAATTGTGCCGCGCCGGAAATATTGTCATGATATTATTTTCTCAATTGACATGATTTGGCACGTTTCGCATCGTTAAGGGCATAGGCTTCTCCAGAACGGGGAAAAGGATTGCCCGCGCCCATCATCAAGGTTGATGCGATTTCGAAGAGCTTCGGCGCCTTCAAGGTGCTGGACGGCCTGTCGATGCAGGTCATGCCTGGCGAGAAGCTGGCGCTGATCGGCCCGTCCGGCTCCGGCAAGACGACGATCCTGCGCATCCTGATGACGCTGGAGAAGATCGACGGCGGCCATATCCAGGTCGATGGCGAGCAGCTCTACCACATGGAGCGCAACGGCCAGTTGCTGCCGGCCGACGAACGGCACCTGGCCAGGATGCGCCAGAAGATCGGCATGGTCTTCCAGCTCTTCAATCTCTTCCCGCACAAATGCGTCATGGACAATGTGACCTTGGCGCCGATGCTGACCAAGGGCGTCGCGCGCGCCGCCGCCGAGAAGCGGGCGATGGAACTGCTCGACATGGTCGGACTTGCGGACAAGGCGAAGGCGATGCCGGCGCAGCTTTCCGGCGGCCAGAAGCAGCGCGTGGCGATCGCAAGGGCACTGGCGCTGTCGCCCAAGATCATGCTGTTCGACGAGGTCACCTCGGCGCTCGACCCCGAGCTCGTCGAGGAAGTGCTCAATGTCATGCGCAAGCTCGCCGCCGAGACCGACATGACGATGCTTCTGGTCACCCATGAGATGGGCTTCGCCCACGACTTCGCCGACCGCGTGCTGTTCTTCGACCGCGGCAGGATCGTCGAGGAAGGCAAGCCCGATGAGATTTTCCGCCATCCCAAACAGGAAAGAACGCAGAGCTTCCTGAAGAAGATCATCGCGGCCGGACATCGCGTCTGACCGCAATGCAAAGAGGCGATGAAATCGTCCTCAAAGGGCGGCGAAAGTTGTCCCGAGGCGATGCAATTGCCGCTAACCGAGCAAACCAAGAATAGAAACAAGGAGTTGGGAACGATGAAGAAACTTGGCATTCTGGCTGGCGTCGCCGGCCTTGCGCTGACCGCCATGCTCGCCGCCACGAGCGCCGGCTCGGCCGACGACAGCAAGCTCGAGCAGTTGAAGGCGCAGGGCTTCGCCCGCCTCGCCATCGCCAACGAGCCGCCCTATACGGCTGTGGCCGCCGACGGCAAGGTTTCGGGCGCGGCGCCGGACGTAGCCCGCGAGATCTTCAAGAAGCTCGGCGTCGCCGACGTCGTCGCCTCGATCTCGGAGTACGGCGCCATGATCCCCGGCCTGCAGGCGGGCCGCTTCGACGTCGTCACCGCCGGTCTGTTCATGAAGCCGGAACGCTGCGCGGCGGTTGCCTACTCCGAACCGGTGCTGTGCGACGCCGAGGCGATGCTGGTCAAGAAAGGCAATCCCAAGCACTTCAAGAGCTATGCGGACATCGCCAAGGACACCTCGGCGACGGTCGGCGCGCCCGGCGGCGGCACCGAGGAGAAGCTCGCGCTCAACGCCGGCGTGCCGCGCGACCGCGTCATCGTCGTGCCGGACGGCCAGAGCGGCCTGAAGATGGTGCAGGACGGCCGCATCGACGCCTATTCGCTGCCGGTGCTGTCGATCAATGACCTGATCAAGAAGGCCAACGACCCGAACCTCGAAGTGATCGCGCCGGTGCAGGGCGCGCCGGTCTATTGCGACGGCGCTGCCTTCAAGAAGGGCGACGAGGCGCTGCGCGATGCCTATGACGTCGAGCTCGCCAAGATGAAGAAGTCCGGCGAGTTCGCCAAGATCATCGAGCCCTACGGCTTCTCGGCCGCGGCCGCTATGTCGACGACGCGCGAGAAGCTCTGCTCGGCGAAGTAAGTTGCGAGTTGTGCCTTCTCCCCGTTCACGGGGAGAAGGTGTCACCTGATGCAGGTCGCCCAAAAGTGCGCAACGGTTTTGGGACAACGACATGCACCGACAAGTAACGGATGAGGGGCAGTGCCAAGTTCTGTAAGGCTGGCTCCGCCCCTCATCTGCCTGCCCGTCCTACGCAGCAGCTGCGCTGCAGCTACGGAGGGTAAACCGGCATCTCCCTGTCGATGGGAGGGGCCAAGCATGTCAATGTTGGGAAACTTCTAGTTTTATGACCCAGTGGTCCGGCTATCTCGGCCTGATATTGCAAGGAGCGCTTGTCACCGTCGAGTTGACGCTGATGGGGTCGGTGCTTGCGCTGATCATGGCCTTCCTAGCCGGCATGGGGCGCGTGTCGCGATTCTTCATCCTGCGAGCGATCGCCACCGCCTATATCGAGTTCTTCCGCGGCACCTCGATCTTCGTGCAGCTGTTCTGGGCCTATTTCGTGCTGCCTTTCGCCGGCTTGTCGCTGACGCCGCTGCAGGCAGGCGTGCTGGCGCTGGGCTTGAATGTCGGCGCTTATGCGGCGGAAGTCGTGCGTGGCGCCATCCTGTCGGTCGGGCGCGAGCAATATGAGGCCTGCACCGCGCTCAATCTCGGCCGCTGGCAAGGCATGCGCCATGTGATCCTGCCGCAGGCGCTGCTGGTGATGCTGCCGACCTTCGGCAACAACGCGATCGAGCTGCTCAAGGCGACGTCGGTCGTCTCGTTGATCTCGCTCGCCGACCTGACTTTCCAGGCGCAGGTGGTGCGCTCGCAGACCGGCAGCACGCTGATGCCCTTCGTCTCGGTGCTGGTCATCTATTTCGCGCTGGCGCTGATCATCTCCTGGGGTGTTCGCACCCTGGAGCGCCGCATGGCGCGCGGCCTCGATGGAGTGCGCGTCTGATGGATTGGGATTGGAACTTCGTCTGGGAGATCATGCCGACCCTGATCCAGGGCGTGAAGATCACCATCCTGGCGACCATCCTCGGCTCGATCCTGGCGGCGATCGTGGGCCTCGCCATCGCGCTGGCGCGGCGCTCGGAGAACCGGATCGTCGCGCGCAGCGTCGGCTGGTTCGCCGAGTTCATCCGCGGCACGCCATTGCTGGTGCAGCTCTATTTCATCTTCTACGTGCTGCCCGATATCGGCATCCTGCTGCCGCCACTGGTGGCGGGCGTCATCGGGCTTGGCCTGCACTACGGCACCTACACGGCCGAGGTCTATCGCGCCGGCATCGACAATGTGCCGCGCGGCCAATGGGAGGCGGCCAAGGCCTGCAATCTCAACGGCCGCCACACCTGGACGCATATCATCCTGCCGCAGGCGATCCCGCCGATGATCCCGGCCCTGGCCAATTATTTCATCGCCATGTTCAAGGAGACGCCGCTTCTGTCGGCGATCACCGTGCTTGAGCTGATGAACCAGGCCAAGAGCGTCGCCAACACCTATTACCGCTACATCGAGCCGATGACGCTGGTCGGCGCCTTCTTCCTCGTCATCAGCCTCTGCTCCGTCGTACTCTTGCGCTGGCTGGAGCATCGCTACGGCAGGATCGAAAGATGAAAGTCATGAAAGCATTGCCCGACATCAGCCTCGAAACGGCGCGCCCCACGCTGGACGCGCGTCCGCTGGAAAAGCGCGTCGGCTTGATTGCCTTGGCCACCGACCACACCAGCGAGGTGGACTTCCGCCGCATGGTGGCGAGCGAGCGGATCGGCGTCTATGTCGCGCGCATCCCCTACGCCAACCCGACGACGCCGGAGAATTTGCGCAAGATGCAGCCCTCGCTCTCGGCGGGCGCGGCGCTGATCCTGCCGGACGAGCAGCTCGATGCCGTATGCTACTCCTGCACCTCGGCCTCGGTGGTGATCGGCGATGCCGAGATCGAAGCTGCCATCCAGGCGGCCAAGCCCGGCGTCCCGGTGGTCACGCCGCCGATGGCCGGCATGCGCGGCCTGAACGCCTTCGGGGTGAAGCGCATCAGCATCCTCACGCCCTATACCGTCGAGACCAGTCGGCCGATGGCCGCCTATTTCGCCGCGCATGGCTTCGACATCCAGAGCTTCACCTGCCTCGGTTTCGAGGACGACCGCGAGATGGCCCGCATCACGCCGGCGTCCCTGGTCGGGATGGCGCGCAAGGCCATGCATCCGCAGGCCGATGCGCTGTTCGTCTCCTGCACCGCGCTGCGCGCCGCGCTCGCGGTTCCAGGCATGGAGGAAGCGATCGGGCGTCCGGTCGTCACCAGCAACCAGGCCAGCGCCTGGAACTGCCTGCGGCTTTGCGGCGACGACACGCCGCGACCCGAGTTCGGCCGGCTGTGGACGAAGCCGCTGGCGTAGTGAACGAAAGCCCGTGATCGAAATGACTGTCGAGCTTCAACATATTCGCGCCGCGCGTGAGCGCATTGCCGGCAAGGTCGAGCGGACACCCACCGTGCCGTCGCAAAGCCTGTCGGAACGCGCGGGCCATCCTGTTCATCTCAAGCTGGAGCATCACCAGACCACCGGCGCGTTCAAGCTGCGCGGCGCTTCCAATGCGATCGCTGCATTGAGCGCAGAAGAAAAATCGCGCGGCGTCGTCGCCGCCTCGACCGGCAATCACGGCCGCGCGCTGGCGCATGCGGCGAAGCTCGAAGGCATCCGCGCGGTGATCTGCATGTCGCGGCTGGTACCGGAAAACAAGCTCGACGCAATCCGCCGCCTCGGCGCGGATGTCCGCATCGTCGGCAACAGCCAGGACGATGCCCAGCAGGAAGTCGACAGGCTGGTGGCGGAAGAAGGGCTGGTCATGCTGCCGCCCTTCGACCATCCCGATATCATCGCCGGGCAAGGCACGCTTGGGCTGGAGATCATGGAGCAGGTCACGGACGCAGCAAGCGTGCTGGTGCCGCTCTCCGGCGGCGGGCTGGCGGCCGGTGTTGCGGCGGCCGTCAAAGGCGTGAGCCCGAGCACGAAAGTCATCGGCATCTCGATGGCGCGCGGCGCGGCGATGAAAGCCAGCCTCGACGCCGGCCGGCCCGTGCAGGTCGAGGAATTGTCGACGCTGGCGGACTCGCTCGGCGGCGGCATCGGCCTCGACAACCGGCTGACCTTTGCCATGTGCCGCGGCCTGCTCGACGACGTGATCCTGCTTGCCGAGGACGAGATCGCCGCCGGCATCCGCCATGCCTATGAACTGGAGCGCGAGATCGTCGAGGGCGCTGGCGCCGTCGGCATGGGCGCGCTGCTTGCCGGCAAGGTCAAAGTGAGCGGCCCCACTGTTCTCATCCTCTCCGGCCGTAACATCGACATGAGCCTGCACCGCCGCATCGTCTGCGGCGAGGCAATCGCGGAGCGCGCAGCATGAGCCGCATGACCATCCTCACCGAAGCCGAGTTGCGCAAGATCGTGACGCTGGATCTGGAAGCGGTCGCCTGTGTCGAGAACGCCTTCCGCGCCCTGGCCACGCTGCCGGTGGCGATGCCGCCGATCCTTCGGCTCGATATGCCCGAGCAGCGTGGCGAGGTCGACGTGAAGACGGCCTATGTGCCGGGTATCGACGGTTTCGCGATCAAGATCAGCCCCGGCTTCTTCGACAATCCGAAGCTTGGCCTGCCCAGCGTCAACGGCATGATGGTGCTGCTGTCGGCGAAGACCGGCCTGATCGAGGCGCTGCTGCTCGACAATGGCTACCTCACCGATATCCGCACGGCCGCCGCCGGCGCGGTCGCGGCCAGGCATCTGTCGCGCGAAGATTCCAAGGTGGCGGCGATCTTCGGCGCCGGCGTGCAGGCCGGGCTGCAGCTCGAAGCGTTGCGCCTCGTGCGGCCGATCGAGGAAGCGCGCATCTGGGCGCGCGATGCCGCCAGGGCGGAGGCCACAGCCGCACGCTTGCGAGAGAAACTGGGCATATTGGTGCGCGCCGAGCCGGATGCGGCGAACGCGGCAGCCGGCGCAGACATCATCGTCACCACGACGCCATCGACCGAGCCGCTGATCAAGCCGGGCTTCGTCTCCGCCGGCCAGCACATCACCGCCATGGGCTCGGACGCCGAGCACAAGAACGAGATCGCGCCGGCGATCCTGCGCATGGCCGACCTCTATGTCGCAGACAGCGCGAAGCAGACGCGGCGGCTCGGCGAGCTTCACCATGCCATCGAGGCCGGCGTGATGGCGGCAGATGCTGACGTCGTCGAACTCGGCCAGATCATCGCCGGCAAACCCGGCCGGCGCTCGGCCAGCGACATCACCATTGCCGACCTCACCGGCACCGGCGTGCAGGACACCGCGATCGCCACGCTCACCCGCGACCGTGCGCGGGCGGCGAATGCCGGAACCATTTTCGAAAGCTGATACCTGGCCAGAGCGCGATCCGGAAAAGTGGGAACCGGTTTTCCGAAAAGATCACGCTCAAACAGAAATAGGCCCAACAACGAGGACCAAGAACGATGCAGCCAAACCTGAAATTCTCGCGAAGCGAATTTGCCGATCGCCTCGCCAAGACGCGGAAAGCCATGGAGGCCAAGGGGGTCGATCTGCTGATCGTCAGCGATCCTTCCAACATGGCCTGGCTGACCGGCTATGACGGCTGGTCCTTCTATGTGCATCAGGCGGTCATCGTGCCGCCTTCGGGCGAGCCGGTCTGGTACGGACGCGGCCAGGACGCCAACGGCGCCAAGCGAACCGCCTATCTCGCGCATGACAACATCATCGGCTACGCCGACCACTATGTGCAGTCGACCGAGCGACACCCAATGGACTACCTCGCCAGCGTGCTGGCCGAGCGCGGCTGGGACAAGCTCAGCATCGGCGTCGAGATGGACAATTACTGGTTCTCGGCCGCCGCCTTCGCGGCGCTGCAGAAGCACCTGCCCAATGCCCGCTTCGCCGATGCCACCGCGCTGGTGAACTGGCAGCGCGCGGTGAAGAGCCCGACCGAGATCGACTATATGCGCAAGGCCGCCCGTATCGTCGAGGCGATGCACCAGCGCATCGTCGACAAGATAGAGGTCGGCATGCGCAAATGCGATCTCGTCGCCGAGATCTACGATGCCGGAACGCGTGGCGTCGCCGGCATCGGCGGCGACTATCCGGCGATCGTGCCGCTGCTGCCCTCGGGCGCGGACGCTTCGGCGCCGCACCTCACCTGGGACGACCAGCCGATGAAGGTGAACGAAGGCACGTTCTTCGAGATCGCCGGCTGCTACAACCGCTACCACTGCCCGCTCTCGCGCACCGTCTTCCTCGGCAAGCCGACGCAGGCTTTCCTCGACGCGGAGAAGGCAACGCTGGAAGGCATGGAGGCCGGCCTTGCCGCGGCCAAGCCCGGCAATGCCTGCGAGGACATCGCCAACGCCTTCTTCGCGGTGCTCAAGAAGTACGGCATCGTCAAGGATAACCGCACCGGCTACTCGATCGGTCTGTCCTATCCGCCGGACTGGGGCGAGCGCACCATGAGCCTGCGTCCCGGCGACCGCACCGAGCTCAAGCCCGGCATGACCTTCCATTTCATGACCGGACTGTGGCTGGAGACGATGGGGCTGGAAATCACCGAGTCGATCCTGATCACCGACACCGGCGTCGAGTGCCTGGCCAATGTGCCGCGCAAGCTCGTCGTGAAGGACTGAGCCGATGCCAGCCCTGCGTCCATCGCCGATCACGCCGACCGTCGACTTCGAGCGCGACGGCGTCCAGCACGGCTTCCTGCGCCTGCCCTACAGCCGCGACGATTCCGCCTGGGGGTCGGTGATGATCCCGGTCTGCGTCATCCGTAACGGCAAGGGGTCGACGGCGCTGCTCACCGGCGGCAATCATGGCGACGAGTATGAGGGGCCACTGGCGCTCTACGATCTCGCCCGCGCGCTCGACCCCAAGAACGTCTCCGGCACGGTCATCATCGTGCCGGCGATGAACTATCCGGCCTTCCGCGCCGGCACGCGCACCTCGCCGATCGACAAGGGCAACATGAACCGCTCCTTCCCCGGTCGGCCCGACGGCACGGTGACGGAGAAGATCGCCGACTATTTCCAGCGCGAGCTGCTCCCTCGCGCGGACATCGTCTTCGACTTCCACTCCGGCGGCAGGACGCTGGACTTCGTGCCGTTCTGCGCGGCGCATACGCTTCCGGACAAGGCGCAGGAGAAAAAGGCCTTCGCCGCGGTCGAGGCCTTCTCGGCGCCGTTCTCGATGCGCATGACCGAGATCGACGCGGTCGGCATGTATGACACTGCCGCCGAGGAGATGGGCAAGGTCTTCGTCACCACCGAGCTCGGCGGCGGCGGAACCTCGCGCGCCGAAACCGTTCGCGTCGCCCGGCGCGGCATCCTCAACGTGCTGCGCCACGCCGGCATCGTCGATGGCGCGGTGGAAAAGGCTAGAACCCAATGGCTGGACATGCCGTCGGGCGACTGCTTCGCCTTCGCCGAGGAGGACGGGATGATCGAGACCATGGTCGATCTCGGCGAACCCGTGCAGGACGGCCAGGTGGTGGCGCGCATCCATCCGGTCGGCCGCACCGGCCAGGCGCCGCAGGAGATCAAGGCCAGGATGCCGGGATTGCTCGCCGCGCGCCACTTTCCCGGCCTGGTCAAGGCGGGCGACTGCGTCTCGGTGCTGGGCGTGGCGGTTCAGGGATAATCCTGGCGACCCTCCTACTGCACCACGCGCTTCTCGAGCTTGCGGGCGAGCGTGCGCCGGTGCAGGCCGAGCCTGCGCGCGGTTTCGGAGATGTTGAATCCGGTCTCGACCAGCGTTTCGTGGATGCGCTCCCATTCGAGGTTCTTGATCGAGGTGGGGCGGCTGGTGAGCGGCACCGAAACGTCGCCCTCGGCGCGGCCGAAGGCGGCCTCGATGTCATCGGTATTGGCGGGCTTGGCCAGATAGTGGCAGGCGCCGAGCTTGATTGCCTCGACCGCCGTGGCGATGCTGGCAAATCCCGTCAATACGACGATGCGCATCGACGGGTTGCGGGCGCTGAGCAGCTTGACGCATTCGAGCCCGGACCCCGCTCCAAGCTTGAGATCGACGACGGCGTAGGCCGGAACGGTCTTTTCCAGCGCGACAAGCAGCGCCTCCCGGTCGTGCGAGACCACGACGTCGTAGTCGCGCTTTTCAAAGGAGCGTTTGAGCGTCCGCGCGAAAGTCACGTCGTCCTCCACGACAAACAAGGATCGATCAGATTTCACGATCGCCTCCATCGGTCAGCGCCGCCAGCGGCAGCGAAAGGGTAACGCACGCACCCTCCGCCATGTTGCGCGCCGAAACGTCGCCGCCGAGCTTGCGCACGACATTGAACACCAGGAAGAGGCCCAGGCCACCGCCCGGCCGCCCCTTGCTCGACATATAGGGCTGGCCGAGCGCGGCCAGAATATCCTTGTCGAAACCCGGTCCGCGATCCTCGACGGAGAGCACCAGCTTCTCGTCCTGCCGCTCGGCAGTGACGCCGACCCAATCGTGCGATGCTTCCTGCGCATTGTCGAGCACGTTGAAGATCACTTGTTTCAGCGCCGTGTCGGACACGATCTGCTCGTCCGGCTCGAAACCGTTCCTGTAGTCCAGCCTGAAGGGCTGGCGGCTGACCCGCCATTCCTGGACGAGGTCGTCGAGGAAATGGCGGATCGTGGTGCGGATCGTGCCCTCGCCCCGGGCTTGGCCGGAGGACATGAGGATGCCGGTGACGATGCTTTTGCAGCGCTCGATCTGCGCCTGCATCTCGGCCACGTCCTCGGAGAGCTCGCGGTTGCGCTTGACACCCTGCATCTGGCGCCAGTCGGACAGGATCACCGATATGGTCGAGAGCGGCGTGCCAAGCTCATGCGCGGCGCCTGAGGCCAGTAGGCCCATGCGCACGATGTGGTCTTCCTCGGCCGAACGCTGGCGCAGGCCGGCGAGATAGGCATCGCGTTCGCGCAGGTTGCGGTTGATGCGCGTCATGAAGATGACGATCAGGCCGGCCGCGAGCACGAAGCAGATGAACATGCCACGCAGATGCAGCGCCAGAAGGTCGCTGCCGCCGTGATGCGGGATGGCGATCGGCTGGAAGACGAAGATGAGGAAGACGAAACAGGCGGAGGCCGCAACCACCAGGATCCACGTGGACCACGGTGCCAGCAGCGCCGCGCCCAGCGTGATCTGCAGGAGGTAGAGCGACACGAAAGGGTTCGAGGCGCCGCCGCTCAGGTAAAGCTGCGTGGTCAGCGCCGCCATGTCGAAGATCAGCGCGACGAAGAGCTGCGCATTGGAGATGCGGCGATTGCCGCGCAGGGCGAGCAGGCTGAAGATGTTCAACCCCATGAGGAAAAGCACCACGCCGGCCATCTCGGTGAGCGGCAACGGGATGGCGAACCAGTATTGCGTCACCAGGATGGTCAGCACCTGCCCGGCCACCGCGAGCCAGCGCAGCTGGATGAGGAGCAGCAGGTTCTTCCGGTTCGTCGCGTCGGAATTCGAGGCACTGCCCTGGCCGGCAAGGGAGGCCGCCGGGATCGACTTGTCGTGATGAAGCCGCGCGATCGAAATGTTCATCTTGGCGCCTCCCGTTGGCGACGGTTGGCGAAGATCGGCCTGGCTAGGGCGATTGCCAGGGCGAACCAGGTCAAAGCATAGACAAGATGCGCGTTGCGAAACTTGACGACGGTGAGCCCGCCGCGCGGCCAGCTATCGGGGCCGGACGCCCCAGCATCGATGAAATAGGGCGCGACATCGGCCAGGCCGCGCGCCTTGGCGATTGCCGCGACATCGCGCGAATACCAGCGATCGGCGGCCGGATCATTGCTGCGCAGGAAGCCGCCGCCAGGCTCGCTGATGCGCAGCAGCCCGTCGACCTCGGCAGGCGCGGTGAAACCGCCGCTCTCCCGCTCGAACTCCGCCTTGCGCTCCTGCGGAACGAAGCCGCGGTTGACGAGGACCGTGAAACCGCGGCCGTCGCGCATCGGCGTCAGCACCCAATAGCCGCCGCCGAGCTCGGTCACCGCCTGCACCAGCGTGTTGGCGCCTTGAAACTGC
The DNA here is from genome assembly GCF_033977325.1 of Mesorhizobium vachelliae. Taxonomy (NCBI): domain Bacteria; kingdom Pseudomonadati; phylum Pseudomonadota; class Alphaproteobacteria; order Hyphomicrobiales; family Phyllobacteriaceae; genus Mesorhizobium; species Mesorhizobium vachelliae. The sequence continues at coordinate 33,040 of NZ_JAVIIR010000011.1, read as the reverse complement.
CCGGCCAGCCGCACATGGCGGTATTCATAGCCGGCCGCGTCGATATCAGCCCATGTGGCGGGGCCAGGCGCATCGACGACCGGAGCATGGATGCGCTGGTCGACGCGGGCAATGAGGTCGAGTTTCCAGACCCGCCTTTCCAGCTGCCAGATGCCAAGCCCGAGAAATACCAGAACGCCGAGGAGCCCTAACGCCACAGCCAAGAATCGCGACGCGGAGCCCTTCGAGGTGGCATGAGGGCCAGCGCCTGCCCGGCCGATCATGTCTTCTGCCTCGAACTTGGCCCTCCCCGCGCCCGACACAGGGCTCATGGCATCTCCCGCATCTCGTGGAGTCCCGGCATCATGTTGGCGTTGAGGTGGTACATCACCCAGAGCGAGCCGCTCAGCACGATGACGACGAGGATCACCGTGAAGATGAGCGCCAGCATCGACCATCCGCCTTCCGAGGCGGGCGTCATGTGCAGGAAGAAGACCATGTGCACCACGATCTGCACCACCGCGAAGGCCATGATGATGATGGCCGTGGCCTGCTTGTTGTCGATGGCGCCGGTCATGACCATCCAGAACGGAATGGCGGTGAGGATCACCGACAGGACGAAGCCGATCAGGTAGCCCTTCAGCGACCCGTGCGCGGCGGCGCCATGCGTGTGGTCGTGATCGGCATGATCATGAGCGCTCATCGCAGCATCCCCATCAGATAGACGAAGGTGAAGACGCCGATCCAGACGACGTCGAGGAAGTGCCAGAACATGGAGAGGCACATCAGCCGGCGGCGATTGGCCTTGATGAGGCCGTATCGCGCGACCTGCACCATCAGCGTCATCATCCAGACGATGCCGAAGGTGACGTGCAGGCCGTGCGTGCCGACCAGCGTGAAGAAGGATGACAGGAAGGCGCTGCGCTGCGGGGTGGCTCCCTCGCGGATCATATGCGCGAATTCGTAGAGCTCGATGGAGAGGAACGCCAGGCCGAACAGCATGGTCACGGCAAGCCAGGCTTGCGTCGCGCCGACGCGGCCCTTGTCCATGGTCAGCATGGCGAAGCCATAAGTGATCGAGGACAACAGCAGCATGGTGGTGTTGACCGCCACCAGGCCGAGATCGAACAGGTCTCTCGGCGCCGGACCGGCCGCGTAATTGCCGCCGAGCACGCCAAAGGCCGCGAACAGCATGGCGAAGATCAGGCAGTCGCTCATCAGATAGAGCCAGAAGCCGAGCATGGTGCTGCCGCCTTCGGCGTGCGCGTGCTCCTCTTCCAGGTGGAAGACCGGTTCGGCCTTGGCCGTGATCGTCGATGCCATGCTCAAGCCCTGGCCCCCTGAGCGGCGAGGAGCGTCGTCCTCGCCTCCTCCGTTTGCGTGACCTCCGCCGCCGGGATGTCGAAGTCGCGGTGGTAGTTGAAGGTATGGCCGATCGCGGTGGCGATCAGGCAGACGAAGCTCAGCGCCGCCAGCCACCACATGTACCAGATCAGGCCGAAGCCGAGCGCGACGCTGAAGGCGGCGAGGATCACGCCGGTGCCGGTGTTGCTCGGCATATGGATCGGCTTGAAGCCGGAGAGCGGACGCCGGTAGCCTGCCTTCTTCATGTCCCACCAGGCGTCGTTGTCGCGGATGATGGGGGTGAAAACGAAATTGTAGGCCGGCGGCGGCGAGGAGGTCGACCATTCGAGCGTGCGGCCGTCCCAGGGGTCGCCGGTGACATCGACCAGTTCCGCGCGCTTGCGGATGGAGACGAATATCTGGACCAGGAAGGCGGCGATGCCGCCGGCGATCAGCACCGCGCCGAAGGCGGCGATCACGAACCAGATCTGCAGCGAGGGATCGTCGAAGACGCGCATGCGGCGCGTCACGCCCATCAGGCCGAGGATGTAGAGCGGCATGAAGGCGAACCAGAAGCCGAGCACCCAGCACCAGAACGAGACCTTGCCCCAGAACGGATCGAGCTTGAAGCCGAAGGCCTTGGGCCACCAGTAGGCGATGCCGGCAAACAGGCCGAACAGCACGCCGCCGATGATGACGTTGTGGAAATGCGCGATCAGGAACAGGCTGTTGTGCAGCACGAAGTCGGCCGGCGGCACGGCAAGCAGCACGCCGGTCATGCCGCCGACGACGAAGGTGAGCATGAAGGCCACCGTCCACATCATCGGCAGCTCGAAGCGGATGCGGCCGCGATACATGGTGAAAAGCCAGTTGAATATCTTCGCCCCGGTCGGGATCGAGATGATCATCGTGGTGATGCCGAAGAAGGAATTGACGCTGGCGCCGGAGCCCATGGTGAAGAAGTGGTGCAGCCAGACCAGATAGGACAGGATGGTGATGACCACCGTGGCGTAGACCATGGAGGTGTAGCCGAACAGGCGCTTGCCGGAGAAGGTCGAGGTGACCTCGGAGAAGACGCCGAACAGCGGCAGGATGAGGATGTAGACCTCCGGGTGACCCCATATCCAGATGAAGTTCACATACATCATCGGGTTGCCGCCGAAGTCGTTGGTGAAGAAGTTGGTGCCGACATAGCGGTCGAGCGCCAAAAGCGTTAGCACCGCGGTCAGCACCGGGAAGGACGCGACGATCAGCACGTTGGTGCAGAGCGAGGTCCAGGTGAAGATGGGCATGCGCATCATGGTCATGCCGGGGGCGCGCATCTTGATGATGGTGCAGATCAGGTTGATGCCGGACAAGGTCGTGCCGACGCCGGCGACCTGCAGCGCCCATATGTAATAATCGACGCCGACATCGGGACTGTAATTGATGCCCGAGAGCGGCGGATAGGCCAGCCAGCCGGTGCGGGCGAACTCGCCGACGAACAGCGAGGCCATGACCAGGATGGCGCCGCCGACCGTCATCCAGAAGCTGAAATTGTTGAGGAAGGGGAACGAGACGTCGCGCGCGCCGATCTGCAGCGGCACGACGAAGTTCATCAGCCCGGTGACGAAAGGCATCGCCACGAAGAAGATCATGATCACGCCATGGGCGGTGAAGATCTGGTCGTAGTGATGGGCGTTGAGATAGCCCTCGGAACCGTTGAAGGCGATGGCCTGCTGCAGGCGCATCATGATGGCGTCGGAGAAGCCGCGCAAAAGCATGACGAGGCCGAGCACCATGTACATGATGCCGATCTTCTTGTGGTCGACGCTGGTGAACCACTCGCGCCACAGATAGGTCCAAAGCTTGAAATAGGTGACCGCGCCGAGAAGCGCGAGACCGCCGAGCGCCACCACGACGAAGGTGCCGACGACGATCGGCTCGTGCAGCGGCAGCGACTCCAGAGTGAGGCGGCCGAAGATGAATTTGGTCAGCGACTCAGGCATCCGCCATTCCTCACAGTTCGAAGCGCAGCAGGCCGAGCGACCGCGTCTCGGCATCGGCGCGGCGACTGCCGGCGCCGGGCGCAAGCAGGCCAACGCCGCGTAGCGGGGACAGGTCCCTTAGCGGCCAACCCCTGTCATCGTCGTCACGGGCCGCGCGCGAGGCGGCAGCCGCCTCCTCCGCCGTGCAGATGCTGGCGACATAGGACGGGTCGTTGCCGAACACCGCCCCGCGCCGCGCAAGCTTGTCATATTGCAGCGGCAAGGTGTTGCGCACGCCGGCGAGCCCCAGGCCGCCCTTGGCGTCGATCGACATCATCTCGTTCATGCACATCTTGCCCGGTTCGACGCACAGATTGAGGATGGCGCCCCAGAGGTCGGGATCGACGGAGGCATAGTGGCGGACCGGCTCGTTCTCGCTCGGACGTTCGAGCTCGAGATAGGCCTCGCGGCTGAGCGTGGCCTGCGCGCGTTTGGCCTGCGCCACCCACTCGCCGAACGCCTGGTCGGAGAGGCCATGGAACGCAAAATGCATGCCGGAGAAGCCGGCGCCGCTGTAATTGGCCGAGAAGCCGGTATAGGTGCCTGGGCGGTTGATGACGGCGTGCAGCTTCGTCTGCATGCCGGGCATGGCGTAGATCTGCCCGGCAAGGGCGGGGATGTAGAAGGAATTCATCACCGTGGACGAGGTGATGCGGAAGTCGATCGGCTGGTTGACCGGCGCCGCCAGCTCGTTGACGGAAGCGATGCCGTAATCCGGATAGATGAAGAGCCATTTCCAATCGAGCGCGACAACGTCGACCCTGAGCGGCTTGTGGTCCTGCGTGACCGGCTGTCCAGCCTCGATCCGGTCGATGCGCCGGTAGGGATCGAGCAGATGCGTGCCGAGCCAGGTGAGCGCGCCGAGGCAAATGATGATGAGCAGCGGTGCTGCCCAGATCACCAGCTCCAGCTTGGTCGAATGGTCCCAGTCGGGCGTATAGGTCGCCGTGGTGCTCGATTGCCGGTAGCGCCAGGCAAACAGCACGGTCAGCGCCATGACGGGCACGATGATGAGCAGCATCAGCAGGGTCGAAACGACGAGCAGGTCGCGCTGCTGCGCCGCCACATCGCCCGCAGGCGCCAGCACGACGAAGTCGCAGCCGCTCAGCAGCACGGCGAGCGGGAGGAGAAGCAAGACTCCGGATCGTTTCATCAAACGCTGCCCTCGATGGCCCTGCGCGGATCTTTGCAGGTTGCGATGCGATAGGGCCCAACGGCTACTGCCGCCGGCATCGCGACGACATTGGACAATTTGTCCAATGCCCAGTCGGGGTGGCTTTGACGAAACTGGCCGGGCATTATGGGATGACAATCGTATCTCAGACCGGGCGCGCGTCCCGGATCGAGCTCGGTGGCAACGGACAAGATGGCTGAAACTTCGACTGCCGAAACTGACAGCAGGCTGATCGGCTCGCATCACGGCCAGGTCAGCGCCGGCGATATCGCCGTCGGCGTGATCATCGGCAGAACGTCGGAATTCTTCGATTTCTTCGTTTACGCGATCGCGTCGGTGATCGTGTTCCCCAAGCTTGTGTTTCCGACGCATGATCCGCTGGTCGGAACGCTCTATTCCTTCGCCATCTTCGCGCTGGCCTTCGTCGCGCGCCCGTTCGGAACCGTGTTGTTCATGGCGATCGACCGCGCCTATGGCCGCGGCGCCAAGCTGACGATCGCGCTGTTCCTGCTCGGCACCTCGACGGTCGCCATGGCCTTCCTGCCTTCCTATGAGGATGTCGGCGCGGTCGCTGCCTGGCTGCTGGGGCTTACCCGGTTCCTGCAAGGCCTGGCACTGGGCGGGACATGGGACGGACTGCCCTCGCTTCTGGCGCTGCATGCGCCGCAGAACCGGCGCGGCATCTATGCCATGATCCCGCAGCTCGGCGCGCCGATCGGCCTTATCGTGGCCAGCTCGCTGTTTGCCTTCTTCGTCGCCAACCTCTCGGCCGAAGACTTCTTCGCCTGGGGTTGGCGCTATCCCTTCTTCGTCGCCTTCGCCATCAATGTCGTGGCGCTGTTCGCCAGGCTGCGCATCGTCGTGACGCCCGAATTCTCGAAACTTTACGAGAGCGGCGACCTGCAGCCGACCCGTATCAGGGACATGATCAGCACGGAAGGCCGCAACGTTGTCGTCGGCGCCTTCGCGCCGCTGGCGAGCTTCGCCTTGTTCCACATGGTGACGGTGTTCCCGCTGTCCTGGGTGTTCCTGTTCACCAATGAGGGTCCGGAGCGCTTCCTGGTGATCGAGGCGGTGAGCGCGCTGTTCGGCATTGCGGCGATCGTCGCATCGGGGCCGCTGGCCGACCGTGTCGGACGCCGCGCCCTGCTCGGCGGCGGCGCCGTGGCTATCGCCGCATTCAGCGGCTTTGCCCCGCAGCTTCTCAATGGCGGCACCGTCGGCGAAACGGTGTTCATGGTGCTGGGCTTCATCCTGCTGGGCTTAAGCTTCGGACAATCCTCGGGCGTCGTGGCGTCGAGCTTCTCGCGCCAGCACCGCTATACCGGCTCGGCAGTGACGTCGGACCTGGCGTGGATGTTCGGCGCCGGCTTCGCGCCGCTCGCCGCGCTGCTGCTGGCCGGCACTTTCGGCCTCATCGCCGCCGGCGCCTATCTGCTTTCGGGCGCCGCCTGCACGCTGATCGCGCTCTGGATCGACAGGCAGGCACGCCAGGCCGACTGAATGAGCCGCGAGCCCGGTTCGTCGCCGCGAACGTGCAACCAGACTTGACCCGTAATCACACTTGGCCTGCAATCAGACCTGGTAGAAATCCCGATACCATTCCACGAAGCGCGGGACGCCGATCTCGATCGGGATCCTGGGCTTGAAGCCGATCACCTCCTCGAGCGAGGTGACGTCAGCATAAGTTGCAAGCACGTCGCCCGGCTGCAGCGGCATCATGTTGCGGATTGCCTTGCGCCCGAGAGCGTCTTCCAGGACGTCGATCAACCGGCTCAGCTCGACGGGCGAGCTGTCGCCGATGTTGTGTATCCTGAACGGCGCGGTACTCGTCGCGGGATCGGGTGCCGCGCTTGTCCAATCGGGGTTGGGCTTCGCGGGATGCTGCATGACGCGGACCACCCCCTCGACGATGTCGTCGATATAGGTGAAATCGCGCTGCATGTTGCCATGGTTGAAGACATCGATCGGCTGGCCGGCGAGGATGGCCTTGGTGAAGATGAACAAGGCCATGTCGGGCCGTCCCCACGGACCGTAGACGGTGAAGAAGCGCAAGCCCGTCGTCGGCAGCCCGAACAGATGGCTGTAGGTGTGTGCCATCAGCTCGTTCGCCTTCTTGCTGGCGGCATAGAGGCTCAAGGGGTGGTCGGCGGAATCGTGCACGGAAAACGGCATGCGCGTGCTGCCGCCATAGATCGAGCTCGACGAGGCATAGACGAGATGGCCGACCGAGGCCTGCCGGCACCCTTCCAGGATGTTGAGGAAGCCGTTGAGATTGCTTTGCGCGTAGACGTGCGGATTGATCAGCGAATAGCGCACGCCCGCCTGTGCGGCGAGATTGACGACGATCTCCGGCGCGGCCGAGGCAAAGACCGCCGAGATGCCATCACGATCGGCGAGATCGACATGCTCGAAACGAAAGTTCGCGAACCCTTGCAGCCGCTCCAGTCGCGCCTGCTTCAGGGCGATGTCGTAATACTCGTTCATGGAATCGAGGCCGACAACCTGCCGGCCTTCGGCGAGCAGCCTGCGGCAGAGGTGAAAACCTATGAAGCCGGCCGCGCCGGTGATCAGGATAGGCCTGCTCGACGTCAATACATGCCCCAAATGCTGTAGCCTGACCATTCACGGACCGACCGCTTGCCGACGGCGCGCCGGCCAGCGCAGCCCAAACCTGTCATGGCCGCAGGTTCAGGCACGTCTGGATATCCCCAGCCGATCGAAAACTTGCGCCTTTTATGGCAGGCGGCCAACGAATTCAACGTACTGTCAATTCAACGTGCTGTCTCGGGCTGCTGCTGTGGCGCAGCCTCGCTGTTATTGCGGCGGCAGTGAGGCCAGCGGCTGCAGCGTCTTCTACATGGCGACCAACTGGCTCTGCTGGTGAGTGCCGGTTTTCTGGAAGACGCGCTTGATGGTGCCGAGACAACGATGCGGGCCGGGCAGGTCCAGAAGACCATCAGTATCCAACAATGGAAATGCGATCTCAAGCCAATGCTTATATGCTCGCGCGGTCAGGGATCGGACCGACCAGCGCGGAATGAGATTTTCGCATTGGCCCGATTGGGGATTTTCTTTCCTTGGTGATCCTCATTTGCTGGGGCAAACTGCCAGCGGGCTGTCAGGAGGAGAAATGAGAGCACGCGCGGCGACGGTCGGAGATCTGGAAGATGTGTTCCGCGGCCTGTCCAAGCGAATGTCGGACGAGTATGTGGCGGCCGGCAAGGACAGCAAAAGCGCCTATGACAATCTGATGATGAATCTGAAGGAAGGCCGGGCGCATGCGCTCGTCGAGGGCGACAGGACGGTGGCGATCATCGCCTGGCACGAGCACGCGGACGCCGCCGATACGCTGTTTGCCGCGCAGGAGGATTTCTTCAACGCCGCGACGGTCCGATTCTGCAAGCGCCACATCCGCCACGTCCAGGCGCTTGCCGGCAACCTTCCTATACATTCGCGCAGCTGGCTGGACAGGCCCGAGGTCGCGAAATGGTTCCGCGTGATCGGCTATGTCGACCGGGGGCGGGAGAACGGCGCCACCCTGTTCGAGCTGCCGCCGGCCGCAAATGGCTGACAATCCCGCGCCCCGTGAACGGGCGCTTGCGTGAAAACCCGATTGGAAAGATTGTAGGCGCAGGCAGCCGGGCAACCCGGCACGCCGGATCGGTATGGCTGCTGGAAATCGAGATGCTGCGCGTCTGCCTGGCCGTTGTCGCCATCACCGCCCTGACGAGGCCGTCAGAGGCGAATATGAGCGTGTCCCATCTTTTCGACCGCTCCGATCTGGCGACGACATATCTGGGCGAATCCGACCTCGTCACCGCATACACGACCGGCATGGCGCGCTACCGGCTGCTGTTCGCGGGAGCCAGGGGCACAGCCGGCCTCGCCGCGCCGCTCGAGCCTCGCCTGCTGCGGCCTGAATTTCAGCAGCGGACATGGCGCTCGGCCGACGGCAGCCTGCTGCAGGGATTTGCCGGCAAGGGCGGCTTCCGGCTGACCGTCGGCAACTGCGTGGGCCGGATCTGCGTGGCCAGCGAGTGCAGCGAGGCTGGCTGGCCGCTCTATGCCTGCAGCGACGGGCGCAAGCGCAAAATGTCGGTCCAGGGCTTCGTGACGGCAACATTCGACGGCATCTCCTACCGGCGGCTGAGCGCGCCGCAGGAGTGAAACTGGCGGCCCGAGCCGGGAATGGAGTCGCTTGCGCCAACTTCGCCAAGCGTGGCATCGGTTGCGGCGTTTTGAGCAGGTTCGAAGACAAAGATAGTGGCACGCCAACCCGACCGACGATCCGCAACCCCCAAGATCAGCCTCGCCCGGGCGCTCTCCAAGCTCGGCTTCTGCTCGCGCACGCAGGCCGAGCGTCTCGTCGCCGAGGGGCGCGTGCAGGTCGGCGGCAAGACGGCGCGCGATGCCTTGCTGCGCATCGATCCCGACCGCGACCGCATCACCGTCGACGGTGAACGTGTCGTTGCCGAGCGCAAGGTCTATCTGATGCTCAACAAGCCGCGCGGGCTGGTCACCACCCGGGACGACCCCGAAGGCCGCGGCACCGTCTATGACTGCCTGGAAGGGCTCGACCTGCCCTTCGTGTCGCCGGTCGGCCGGCTCGACAAGGCGAGCGAAGGGCTGCTTTTGCTGAGCAACGACACGCGCTGGGCGAATGGTTTGCTCGACCCCGCCTCGCATGTCGCCAAGACCTATCACGTGCAGATCGCCTCAGCGCCCGACGACGCGATGCTCGGGCGCTTTCGTCAAGGCGCGGTCGTCGATGGCGAGCTGCTCACCGCAAGCTCGATCGCGCTGTTGCGCAGCGGCGGGCGGACGGCCTGGCTGGAGATAGTGCTCGACGAAGGGCGCAACCGGCAGATCCGCAGGCTGCTCGGCGCTTTCGATGTCGAGGTGCTGCGGCTGATCAGGGTGGCGATCGGCGGTCTGCAGCTCGGCGCGCTTGCCAAGGGTCAGGCGCGGTATCTAACGGCCGAGGAACTGGCGATATTGGGCGGCGCCTAGCACTCCCCTCACCCGGATTGCCAACCGAATTGCAAGAGCAATTCGGGACAATCCGACCTCTCCCCGGTGGGGAGAGGAGCTCGTGAGCGCTGGCGCCAACCTCTTCTCCCCACCGGGGAGAAGGTGGCCGCGAAGCGGCCGGATGAGGGGGAGCCGGCGATCGACTATTTCTGGTTCCACCGCCGGATGACCGGCTCGGTCAGGTCGTGCTCGTAGCCGAGGATGCTGAGGCTGGCGGTGTCGAGCACGAAATGCGCGCCGCCTTCGGGCGGCAGGCCGACCCAGCGCGACGCGAAGACACGCAGGAAATGCGAGCTGGAGAAGATGAGCACATTGCCGGCAACCGCGCGAAGCCCGGCGATGATGGCGTCGGCGCGGGCGCCGACATAGGCCGCCGTCTCGCCGCCCGGACAGCCGTCGCGAAACAATTGCCAGCCGGGGCGCTTGGACAGGATCTCCTTGGTCGTCACGCCTTCATAGGCGCCATAATCCCATTCCTGCAGGTCGGGCTTCTTCACCGCGCGCTCGCCGAAGCCGGCGAGACGGCAGGTGTCGAAAGCGCGCTGCGACGGGCTCGACCAGACCGCCTGGAAAGTCAGCCCCTTGAGCCGCTCGCCAACTGCGCGCGCGGCCTCCTCGCCCTTGGCCGTCAGAGGAATGTCGGTACGTCCGGTATGCTTGCCCGAGGCGCTCCACTCCGTTTCGCCATGGCGAACGACATAGATCTCGGGATACGCGCTGCTCATCGACGGCCCTCTCGGTTGAATGTCTCGCCGGGAATCCGGCGCGCGCAGCCTATGCGGCGGCTGGCAAAAAGAACAGGTCGCGGCGATCGCCGCGACCTGTTCGGCATCGGGAGGATGCTGGTTGGCCAAAGCGCGTCGTGATCTTTCAGATTCGCTCCATGCGCTTTAGGTTTTTGATTTTACGCATACCCGAAACCGGTTCCCACTTTCGGGAGACATGCTTTAGGCGGGCTGCAGGCCGCCCGAAAGCGCGAGGTCCGCCTCTTCCGACAGCTGGCCGGCCATGGCGGCGGCGAACTTGGTCTGGTCGAGCTCGCCTTCCCAGCGTGCCACGACGATGGTCGCGACCGCGTTGCCGACGAAGTTGGTGAGCGCGCGGCACTCCGACATGAAGCGATCAACGCCGAGGATCAGCGCCATGCCGGCGACCGGCACCGAGGGCACGACCGAGAGCGTGGCAGCCAAGGTGATGAAGCCGGCGCCGGTGATGCCGGCCGCGCCTTTTGAGCTCAGCATGGCGACGAGAAGCAGCAGGATCTGGTCGCCGAAGCTGAGCGGCGTGTCGGTCGCCTGGGCGATGAAAAGCGCTGCCAGCGTCATATAGATGTTGGTGCCGTCGAGGTTGAAGGAATAGCCGGTCGGGATGACCAGGCCGACCACCGAGCGGTTGCAGCCGGCGCGCTCCATCTTGGCCATCAGGCCGGGGAGTGCTGCTTCCGACGACGAGGTGCCAAGCACCAGCAGCAGCTCTTCCTTGATGTAGCGGATCAGCGCCAGGATGGAGAAGCCGTTATACCATGCCACGGCGCCGAGGACGACGAGCACGAAGAGCAGCGACGTCAGATAGAAAGTGCCGATCAGCATGGCGAGGTTGGCGATCGCGCCGATGCCGTATTTGCCGACGGTGAAGGCCATGGCGCCGAAAGCGCCGATGGGAGCCGCCTTCATCAGGATGGCGACGAGGCGGAAGACCGGCGCGGTCAGCGCCTGCAGGAAATCCACCACGGGGCGGCCACGCCCGCCGACCAGCGCAAGCGCGATGCCGAACAGCACCGAGAAGAACAGCACCTGCAGGATGTCGCCCTCGGCGAACGCGCCGGTGATGGTGTCGGGGATGATGTTCATCAGGAAGCCGACGATCGAAGTGTCATGCGCCTTCTCGGTGAAGGTCGCCACCTTCGACGGGTCGAGCGTGGCGGGATTGATGTGCATGCCGGCGCCGGGCTGGATGACGTTGGACACGACCAGGCCGACGACGAGCGCCAGTGTCGAGAAGACGAGGAAATAGATCATCGCCTTGCTGGCGACGCGGCCGACCTTATGCAGGTCGGAGACGCCGGCGATGCCGGTCGCCACCGTCAGGAAGATGACCGGCGCGATGACCATCTTGACCAGCTTGATGAAGGCATCGCCAAGCGGCTTCAGCGAGGCGCCCAGGTCGGGATAGAAATGGCCGAGCAGGATGCCGGCGGCGATCGCCACTAGGACCTGCACATAGAGATGCCGGTAAAGGGGAATTTTGCCGCGCGGTTCGGCGGTAGCGATTGCTGTCTGCATCATGTCCTCCGTTCGGCCCCCGATCGAGACGCTCGACCTCCCTGGGGGCTGTTGACCTCCACAGCCTCGCGGCTGCTGCGGATGCATTTGCAACGCGCGTGCCAGATGACGCCCGAAGCTTCTGAGCATTGATTTTGTTTTCTTTTTTGTATCGCAGACGGGCAGCTTCGAGAGCTTCCGTGCGGTTATCCGCATAGGTCGAATTGTGCTTTGTGTGAAAACATGCACAGATGTGGCATGCTGCAACGTCCTGCCGCTGTCCTCGTCCCGACGCCCGAACTGCTTGCCGGGCGGGCGCGGCGCGCCTGGCTGCTGTTTACGGCGGCCGCGCTGGCGATTATCGCGGCAGCTCTCTACGGCGCAGGCCTCTATGGCCGCTCGACCGAGATCGAGGCTTTGGCGACGCAGGGACGCACCGACGCAAACCTCAAGGTGGCGCTGCTGCGCGCGGTGCTGGAAAACCCGCGCGCGCTGCCGCTGCTCCTCTCCGAGGACCAGCAGGTGCATGACGCGCTGAGCGAACGCAGCCCTGCCGCGATCGACGTCTTGAACCGCAAGCTCGAAGGGCTGGTGTCGGGGACCAAGGCCTCGGTGCTCTACGTGACCGGCACGGACGGCCTGGCGATCGCTTCCAGCAACTGGCGCGAACCGGTGAGCTTCGTCGGCAACGACTATGGCTTCCGGGCCTATTTCTCGGGCGCGATGGAAACCGGCACGGCCGAGTATTTCGCGCTCGGCAACACCAGCAAGCGTCCCGGCCTCTACATCTCGCGCCGTGTCGACGGCGCCTCGGGGCCGCTCGGTGTCGTCGTGGTCAAGATGGAGTTCGACCAGTTGGAGTCCGACTGGCGCGAGGCGAACCGGCCGGCCTATGTCAGCGATGCGCATGGCGTGGTGCTGATCACGAGCGTGCCCTCCTGGCGCTTCATGACGGTCGCGCCTCTGGCCGCTCCGGTCACGGCCGACATCCGCGCCAATCAGCAATTCGGCGATGCGCCGCTTGTGCCCTTGCCGATCACGAAGCCGCAACCGCTCAGCCCAGATGTCGCGCTTGTCCATGCCATCACGCCTGGCGGCAGCGATGCGGAATATCTGCGGCTGTCGACCGCGGTGCCGTCGACACCGTGGCGGCTCGACTATCTCGTTCCGGCCGAAGCGCCGGTCGCGGCGGCGCAGCGCGAAATGCGGCTCTTGGCGCTCGGTGTCCTCGTGCCGCTCATCGCCTTTGCCGCCTATCTGTTGTGGCGCAGGCAGTCCGGCCAGATGCGGATCGCCGCCGAGCAGGCGGCGCGCGCCGAGCTCGAGCGCCGGGTCGTCGAGCGCACGCAGGACCTCAGCCTGGCGCGTGACCGGCTGCAGGCCGAGATCATCGACCATCGCAGCACCGAGGCGAAGCTGCAGGTGATGCAGCAGGAGCTGGTGCAGGCGAACCGGCTTGCCACGCTTGGCCAGGTCGCCGCCGGCGTCGCGCATGAGATCAACCAGCCAGTGGCGACGATCCGCGCCTATGCCGACAATGCGCGCGTCTTCCTGGAGCGCAAGCAGAGCGCTTCGGCCGAAGAGAACCTTGGCGCCATCGCGGCGCTGACCGAGCGCATCGGCTCCATCACCGAGGAGCTGAAAGCCTTTGCCCGCAAGGGCCGCACCGCCGCCGAGCCGGTTGAGCTGCGCGGCGTGATCGAGGGCGCCGTGGTGCTGCTGAGGAGCCGCTTCGCCGGCCGGCTGGATGCGCTGGCGATCACGCTGCCGCCGCCGGCGCTCAAGGTGATGGGCAACCGGCTGCGGCTGGAGCAGGTGCTGATCAACCTGTTCCAGAATGCGCTGGAGGCGCTTGACGGCCGCGGCGATGCGAGGGTCGAAGTCTCCGCCGCCGAAACCGCCGAGGGCGTGGCGTTGGTCGTCTCCGACAACGGGCCGGGCATCCCGCGCGCGATCCTGAAATCCCTGTTCACGCCCTTCAACACCTCCAAGGAAAAAGGGCTCGGGCTCGGCCTGGTCATTGCCAAGGAAATCGTCGCCGACTATGGCGGGCGCATCGAGGTGTCGAGCAGCGGCCAGGGAACCCGCTTCACCATCCATCTGTCGAAAGCCGACGCAGCATGACCAAGCAAGACCCAGCGCCGGTGATCCTGATCGATGACGACAGAGACCTGCTCAAGGCGACGAGGCAGACGCTGGAGCTTGCCGGTTTTGCGGTGTCGGCCTACGCCGTGGCGAGCGAAGCGCTGGCGGCGCTCGACAGGGATTTCGCCGGCGTGGTGGTGTCGGACATCCGCATGCCGGAGATCGACGGACTGCAGCTCTTCGACTGCGTCTTGCATCTCGATCCCGACATTCCCGTCATCCTGGTCACCGGCCATGGCGATATCGCGATGGCCGTGAAGGCGATCAAGGACGGCGCCTATGATTTCATCACCAAGCCTTTCGCCGCCGACCGGCTGGCGCAGAGCGTTGCCCGTGCCGCCGAGAAACGCCGGCTGGTGATGGAAAACCGCGCCTTGCGCGAAGCGGCCGAGCAGGCGCAGGAAGGACTGCCGCTGATCGGCCAGACGCCGGCGATGGAGCGGCTGCGCCGTACATTGCGGCAGATCGCCGACACCGATGTCGACGTGCTGGTGACCGGCGAGACCGGCTCGGGCAAGGAGGTGGTGGCTGGCCTGCTGCACCGCTGGAGCCGCCGCGCCAAAGGCAATTTCGTCGCGTTGAATTGCGGCACGCTTCCGGAGACGGTCATCGAAAGCGAGCTGTTCGGGCACGAAGCCGGGGCCTTCACCGGCGCGCAGAAGAAGCGCATCGGCCGTATCGAGCATTCGAGCGGCGGCACGCTGTTCCTGGACGAGATCGAAAGCATGCCGCCGTCGACGCAGGTGCAGATGCTGCGCGTGCTCGAGGCGCGCGAGGTGACGCCGCTTGGCACCAATGAAATCCGGCCGGTCGACCTGCGCATCGTCGCCGCCGCCAAGGTCGATCTCGGCGATCCTGGCCAGCGCGGCGCTTTCCGCGAAGACCTCTATTACAGGCTCAATGTGGTGACGCTCTCCATTCCGCCGCTGCGCGAAAGGCGGGACGATGTGCCGCTGCTGTTCGGCTATTTCGCCGAGCGCGCCGCCGCCCGCTTCCGCCGCACCGTGCCGGCGATCTCCACCGCGATCCAGCGTCATCTGAAGGACCATGACTGGCCGGGCAATGTGCGCGAGCTCGCCCATTTCGCCGAACGCTTCGTGCTCGGGCTCGATGATGTCGGCGAAACGCCTTCCCCGGCGGCAATGGAGAGCGACGGTGCGCTGCCGTTGCCCGAACGGCTCGATCGCTACGAGGCCGAGATCATCCGCGAGACACTTGGTCGCAATGACGGCGACGTCCGCCGCACCATCGAGGCGCTCGGCATCCCGCGCAAGACCTTCTACGACAAGCTGCAGCGGCATGGCATCGTGCGCAGCGATTTTTCCAGGTAGGTCAAGGCTGGAGATGGAGCATGACGTCGTCCGAAACCGCTTCACACTTTCGGCATCACGCCCTGGGAACCGCAACGCCGCTACGCCGTTGAACCTCACCGGGAAACCGTGGCACGCGGGCATCAGCCGGACGGCGAATGCACCGCCGTGGCGGCTTTGCCGGGTTGCGCTCGGCAGGCGTTGATGGTTTGTTGCCGCCCAGCGGAGAACGAATGATGCGCGAATCCCTCGGTCAAGACGAATACGGCTCGGCCAGCCCCTTCGACCCGGACGACCTGCCCAATCTCAATGCGATGGGGCCGGCGATGGGCAGCGGCAATGATTTCGAGAAATATGCCGTCGCCGTCATCATCGTGTTCGGCGCGCTGATCATCGGTGGCCTGATGGCCGCCTCCATGTCCTTCGGCCATCGCAACGGTTTCCTGTTCGCGCTCGGCGGCGCCACGTCCGCCTGGATTTCGGGCAATGCGCTGCTGCTCGACCGGCCGCGTATCTATGCGCTGTTCGTCGCCATCGCCGCCGTCATGCTGATCGCCTCGACCATCACACTGGTGACCTGAGAAACAATCCGGTTGGTCTGCGATAAAAACCAACCCAGGCCCGCATCAGATGGCCTCGGATAGCGCTACAGGTGCTTCGGTCTCCCATTCGACCACGTCGGCCTTGATCGGATGGTAAAGCATGGCCCGTCGCTTGAAGGCGGTATCGTCCTCGTGAAAATAAGCCGTCATCGATGGGCGCCAGACGAATGTCCCCGGACTGAGAAGCGCGTCCTTCGCCACATTCAGATAGTTTCGTCTCCTTCGGCGCCAAGGCACGAACGGCCCGGTCCCGCCGATGTCCTCGATTCTCAGACCATGAACGCGCGCAATGGTCGGCACGAGGAATTCGTAGTGCCCACTCCATTTGCCTGTCGAAAGCGCCTCCTCGTAGGTGCCAATAAAGCGCCTCGAAACGCGCATGATGGGCATAAATGCTCTCGTGAACCGTGATTTCGGGCACGGTCCATTTGCCGAGTTCCAGAATGCCCAGCGCGGGTCGCGGCGACGCGTATTGAGCGTCGTCGTCAGCAAGTCCGCGCTGTTGTTTGAAAACTGCTGGAAAAAATCGAGCCACCGGCCGGCAAAGTCGACGTCATATTCGAGAACCCAAACGAATTCCCGATTTGCAGACTTCACTAAAGAGAAGAGGACGATGTCCATATAGCCCGACGACAAGCTCCCGTTATTCACGGCTTGCCGCACCCGCACGGAGGTCCGGTCGATCTCGAATTCTCCTCGGCCGGCGACGAGATCGCCCAACGTCCACGGATTATAGGCGAACTGCCAGTCGATGATCTCCCGCGTTTCGCTGCGGAGACGGTCAAAATGAGCCTGTATTCGATCGTTCAGCACATGCGTTATGAAGATTCCCGCCGGCCGGCCACCAGCCGATGGGCCGAGCCTTGCCCGCTGGAACGTCGCGAAGCGAAAGGGATTCATCGACAGGCGATCCTGCGGAAAAGCCGCTTCCATCCCATACGTGAAGTGGCTGCAATCTTCGGCAGAATGCCTTCGACATACGACCTCCCCAACCTGACGGATAGCGTGGTGGCCAAGTCTACTTTGCGAAGCACATCTTCTATGTATCGCGGCGATGAATGGCTATCGCCGAAATACCGAATTTCAATCCCGATCCATCGATATTCTTCGGCAATTATTTGACTGTGCGGCGCTCCGTCGCGTGTAGGAACCACCCAAGAAAAATTCTGACTCATTCATCGACCGCCACTATAGCACCGCCCCAAGGAGCCTGGGCATATTAAGAGATACAGGGACAGCGTCCGCTTCTTCGCCTTCTAACGATTTTCCATTAATCTTCAATGGCCTGAGCCATCGTGGCGCCGATGGGTCGTCCAGGGTCGCATTCCCTGGCCGGGCGATGACAACACCGCCGCTGCGGTCGGTTGGGTGGCGCTGGTCGAGGCGGCACCCATTGCCGGTCAAATGGCCGGCCATTGATAGGCCCTGAGCCTAGTATCCCAGCGCCTCACCGGCGGCCGCGCGGCTGTCGATGGCGCCGTTGTAGCGCGCGCCGCCGCCCTTCCCGATCTCCGCCAGGCTCTTGCCGCCGACAAGGATGCCGGCTGCCTGTCCCCAGGTCTCGTCACTCAGGTCGAGATGGTAGCCCATGCCGGCAAGCAGCCGCTCCGTGTCCGGCGACAGTCCGAAAGGCTCGACATAGACCGTGTCCGGCAGCCATTGATGGTGGATGCGCGGCGCGTCGATCGCCTGCTGGATGTCCATGCCGTGGTCGATGACGTTGACGATCGCCTCCAGCGTGATGGTGATGATGCGCGAGCCGCCCGGGCTGCCGATGACCATGAACGGCTTGCCGTCCTTCGTCACGATCGTCGGGCTCATCGAGGACAAGGGCGTCTTCTTCGGCTGGATGGCGTTGGCCTCGCCCTGGACCAGCCCGTAGAGGTTCGGCACGCCCGGCTTCTGGGTGAAATCGTCCATCTCGTTGTTGAGCAGGATGCCGGTGCCGTCGGCGACAACGCCGGCGCCGAAGGAGCCGTTCAGCGTATAGGTGACGGCGACGGCATTGCCGTCATTGTCGATGATCGAATAGTGGGTGGTCTCCTTGGATTCGCCGAAGCCCTTCGGCATCAGGTCCTTCGAGACGCCGGCGCGGAACGGATCGATCTTGTCGCGAATACCTTTCGCGTAAGCCTTGTCGAGCAGCTTCGAGACCGGATTGTCGACGAAATCGGGGTCGCCCAGCGCCGAATTGCGGTCGACATAGGCGTGGCGCATGGCCTCGACCATGACGTGGACCGTCTCGGCCGAGCCGGCGCCGAGATAGGACAGCGGATAGCCCTCCAGCACGTTGAGGATCTCGCAGATGATGACCCCGCCTGAGCTCGGCGGCGGAGAGGAAATGATCTCGTAGCCACGATAGGAGCAGGTCACGGGCTTCAGCTCGCGCACCGCATATTGCTCGAAATCACCCTTGGCGAGGATGCCACCCTTGGCGCCGCTCGCCTTGACGATGGCGTCCGCAATGGCGCCCTTGTAGAAGGCGTCCGGGCCTTTTTCCGAGATCGCCGACAGCGAGGCGGCAAGGTCCGGCTGCAGCAGCTTCTCGCCGATACCGTAGGGCTTGCCGTCCTTTTTCAGGAAGATGGCGGCGGCGGCCGGATCTTTTGCCAGCCGGCCGGCGCTGCCGGCGAACGAAGCCGCGTCGCCCTGGTTGAGCACGAAGCCGTCCCTGGCGTAGGCAATCGCCGGCGCCATCAGGTCCTGCCTGGACAGCGTTCCGTATTTCTCGCGCGCCGTCTCGAAACCGGCGACCGAGCCCGGCACGCCGACGGCGAGATAACCATCAAGGCTTGCGCCCTTCATCGGGTTGCCGTCCTTGTCGAGATACATGGTCTTGGTCGCGGCGAGCGGCGCGCGCTCGCGGAAATCGATGAAGGTCGTGCGGCCGTCCTTCATGCGCACGGTCATGAAACCGCCACCGCCGATATTGCCGGCATTGGGATAGACGACGGCCAGCGCATAGCCGACGGCGACCGCGGCGTCGACCGCGTTGCCGCCCTTCTTCAGCACATCGACGCCGACCTCGGTGGCGAGATGCTGGGCCGTCACCACCATGCCGTGCTCGCCCTTGGCGGGAGCGGGGGAGGCAGCGAAGACGATGGTCGACGGCGTGAGGGTGATTGCAAGCGAAAGGATGACGCCGATCAGCGTCCGACGAGTCAAGGGCATGGCGGTGCTCCTGGCGGTTGGGTGCGTCTAGGAAAGACCGTCAGGTCGGATTAGTCCAATAACAATTGAAGTAGGGTGCGAGAGGCCCCTCACCCGGATTGCCAAGTCGAATTGCAAGAGCAATTCGGGCAATCCGACCTCTCCCCAAGGGGAGAGGAGCCTACGCCGGCGCCGACTTCTTCTCCCCTCGGAGAGAAGGTGGCCGCGAAGCGGCCGGATGAGGGGGAGTGTGTCAGACGATGCCGCCGCCACCACCCGCAACCGCCGGCCGCTCCGCCGCGACCTTCGCCCGGTAGCCGGCCTCGCGATAGGCGGCGACAGGATCGATGGCGCCGCCGGTCCTGAGCCGCGCCATGGCGAGGATCGGCTCGACATCGGTGCGGTAGGCTGCCTTAAGCGTCTGTGTCGCCATCAGCGCGTCATTGGCCTCCTGGAAACTTTCGAGCGCCTTGCGGTCGACCAGCAGCGCCTGAGCGTAGGCGCGCTGCACCTCGACCGCCGACAGCATCAGGCTTTCGATCGGGTCGGTGACGTTGTGGCTCTGGTCGAGCATATGCGCGGGGTGGAAGCCTTTGGCGCCCGAAAGCTCCGCATCGACCAGTTCGTTGAAGACGAGGAACAGCCGGTAGGGATCAATCGAGCCGGCATCGAGGTCGTCGTCACCATATTTGGAATCGTTGAAGTGGAAGCCGCCCAGCTTGCCGAACTGGATCAGCCGCGACACGATCATCTCGATGTTGACGTTGGGCGCATGGTGGCCGAGGTCGACCAGGCAAAAAGCCTTGTCGCCGAGCTCCCTGGCGATGATGTAGTTGGTACCCCAGTCCTGCACGACCGTCGAATAGAAGGCCGGCTCGTACATCTTGTGTTCGGTGAACAGCCGCCAGTCGTCCGGCAGGCCGGCATAGATGTCGCGCATGGCTTCGAGATAACGCTCGAAGGCTTTTGCGAAATTGACCTGGCCGGGGAAGTTGGAACCGTCGCCGATCCACACCGTCAGCGCCTTCGATCCAAGCGTCCTGCCGATCTCGATACATTCGAGATTGTGCTCGACCGCCTGACGGCGCGTGCCGGCATCGGCGTGCGAGAGCGAACCGAACTTGTAGGAAAGCTTCTGGTCCTTTGCGTCAGAGAAGGTGTTCGAGTTCATGGCGTCGAAGCCGAGGCCGAAACGCGAGGCAGCCTGCTTCAGCCGGTTCGGGTCGGCCTTGTCCCATGGGATGTGCAGCGAAACGGTCGGCGTCGCCTGCGTCAGCTGGGCAATGACGGCGCAGTCCTCGATCTTGTCGAAGATGTCGCGCGGCTCGCCGGGGCCCGGAAAGCGGGCAAAGCGCGTGCCGCCAGTGCCGACGCCCCAAGATGGGATCGCCACGCCGAATTTCTCGACCTTGTCGCGGATCGCGTCGATGGCGATGCCGCGGCGATCGAGACGCTCGCCGAGGGAAGCGTAGTCGCGGTCGAGGTCGGCTTTGCGCTTGGCGTTACTCTTTTCGACGGCGTCAGTCGAGATGATCGTTTCGGACACTGCAATTCCTCCCAAGAATGCGTTCGGCCGGCGCTGCCCCTCATCCGCCTACCGGCTTTGTCTTTCGAAAAGCCAAGCAATTGGCTTTTCGTCCGCTACGCGGACCACTCCTCAACTCCCCAGGAACGGGGAGTAGGGAAAGTGCGCTTAGCGCGTAAAACTCTGCGCGTTGCCTGCGTCGACGTTGACGATGTTGCCGGTCGACTTGGCGGACATGTCGGAGGCGAAGAAGTAGATCGCCTCGGCGATGTCTTCCGGGAAGACCGAGCGCTTCAGCATCGAGCGCGAGCGGTAATGCTCCTCGAGATCGTCGGTCGACATCTTGTAGGCGGCGGCGCGCTGTTCCTTCCACTCGCCGGTCCAGATCTTGGAGCCGCGCAGCACCGCGTCCGGATTGACGACGTTGACCCTGATCTGCGCTTCCGCGCCTTCCAGCGCCAGGCAGCGGGCCAGATGGATCTCGGCCGCCTTGGCGGTGCAATAGGCAGACGCGTTCGGCGACGCGGCGAGCCCGTTCTTGGAAGCGACGAAGACGACGTTGCCGCCGATCTTCTGGGCGCGGAACAGCCGGAAGGCCTCGCGCGAGACGAGGAAATAGCCGGTGGACAGGATGTCCATGTTCTTGTTCCACAAGGCGAGTGTCGTTTCCTCGATCGGCGCCGAGGACGCCAGGCCGGCATTGGAGACCAGAATGTCGATGCCGCCGAACTCGACCGACGTTTCGGCGAAACCGGAAAGCACCTGGTCCTCGGAGGTTACATCGATCCGCACCGGACGGACGAAGTCCTTGCCGAACGCCTTCGACAGCTCCTCATTGGCGTTGGCCAATGCCGCCTCGTCGATATCGGCAAGCACCACGCAGGCGCCTTCGCGCAGCAGCCGGTTGGCGGTGGCGCGGCCGATGCCGCCGGCGCCGCCGGTGACCAGCGCGATCTGGCCGGCCAGCGCCTTCGGCTTGGGCAGGCGCTGGAGCTTTGCTTCCTCGAGCTGCCAATATTCGATGTCGAAGGCTTCCTGCGCCGGCAGGCCGACATAGGACGAGACCGTGGAGGCGCCGCGCATGACATTGATGGCGTTGACATAGAACTCGCCGGAGATGCGCGCCGTCGCCTTGTCGCCGGCGAAGGTGAACATACCGACGCCGGGCATCAGATAGACGACCGGATTGGGATCGCGGATGGCGGGCGAGTCCGCGTGCTTGCAGCTGTCGTAGTAAGCCTGGTAGCCGACGCGGTATTCGGCGATGTCGTCCGCCAGGCGCGCGATGACGGCGTCGACATCCGGCTTTGCCGGATCGAACTCGATCACCAGCGGCCGGATCTTGGTGCGCAGGAAGTGATCGGGGCAGGATGTGCCCAGCGCCGCCAGCGGCCGCAAGTCCTTCGAATTGATGAATTCGAGCACGGCCGGCTGGTCGTCGAAATGGCCGAGCTTGTGGCTCTTCTCAGAGATCAGGCCGCGGATGCGCGGCATCAGCTTGGCGGCGATGGCGCGGCGCGCCGGGGCGTCGAGCGACTTGACCACCTCGCCGCCGAAGATCGCCTTGCCCTCAGACTTGCGTTCGAACCAGTCGATCGCCTGGTTGATCACCGAGATCGTCGTCTCATAGCACTCCTTTGGCGTGTCACCCCAGGTGAAGAGGCCGTGGCTTTCGAGCACGACGCCCTTGGCATCCGGATTTTCGAGGCAGAATTTCTCCAGCCAGAGGCCCAGTTCGAAGCCCGGCCGCTTCCAGGGCAGCCAGCCGATGGCGTCGCCGAAGATCTCCTTGGTGATCGCCTTGGAATCCTTGGCCGCGGCGACCGCGATGATGGCGTCGGGATGCATATGGTCGACGCAAGCCTTCGGCACGTAAGCGTGCAGCGGCGTGTCGATGGAGGCCGCGCGCGGATTGAGGTTGAAGGTGCAGTGGGGCAGATAGCCCACCATCTCGTCCTCATGCTCGACGCCGCGATAAAGAGCTTTGATGGCGCGCAGCTTGTCCATGTAGAGGGTGGCGAAACCGTCAAGCTTGATCGAGGCGCTGTCGCCGCCCGAGCCCTTGACCCACAGGACTTCCACCTCCTCGCCAGTGAGTGGGTCCTTCTGCCAGACCTTGGACGAGGTGTTGCCGCCGCCATAATTGGTGACGCGCTTGTCGGAGCCCAGCGTGTTCGAGCGATAGACCAGGAGCTCAGGACCGCTCATCCCTTCGGCTTTTGCATCGTCCCAAAGGTTGGCGAGGCGCGAGCCGGAGCGCTTGTCGAGCATAGGTATCCTCCCTTGGAACGCGAACCCGCGCCCCTCATTTCTCGCTCGGGAATGTCTACGCAAGCGCCTCGCTTGTCAATCACAAACGATCAATATCGATCATATTGCACTGCACAATGAAAATATTTGATCGGAAATGATTGACACTGCGCGTTTTCTAAGGCCTGATGCCTGGGCTGGGAGGAACCATGCACGAAAAAGAACGCCACAGGATCATTCTGTCCGCCGTCCAGGAAAAGCCTGTGGTGACGGTGCAGGAGATGGTCGAGCTGACGGACTCCTCCGAGGCGACGATCCGGCGCGACATCGCGGCGCTGCATGTGCAAAAGCGCCTGCGCCGGGTGCGCGGCGGCGCCGAGGCGATCTCGCCGCCGCAGTTCATCGGCCTTGCCGGCCGGCCCTTCTCGGTCAACGAGACGCTGAACGCCGCGCAGAAGCGGGCGATCGCGCGCGAGGCGGTCAACCTTTGCACGGACGGCGAGCCGATCATCATCAATGGCGGCACCACCACCTTCCAGATGGTGCATTTCCTGACCGGACGCCGCATGCCGATCTTCACCAATTCCTTCCCGATCGCCGAGCACCTGCTCAAGCATTCGAAGAACACGGTGATGCTGTCTGGCGGCACAATCTATCGCGAGCAGAACATCATCCTGTCACCCTTCGACAATGACGTGACGCGCAACTTCTATGCGCGCCGCATGTTCATGGGAGCTCAAGGGTTGGGACCGCTCGGGCTGATGGAAGGCGATCCGCTGCTGATCCAGGCCGAGCAGAAACTGATCGACCAGGCCGACGAATTGGTGGTGCTGGTCGATTCCTCGAAATTCCGCATGCGCTCCAGCCTGATCCTGTGCGGGCTGTCGCGCATCGCGACCGTGATCACCGACGAGGGCATCGAGGACCGCGAGGCCAAGATGCTGGAAACGGCGGGTGTGGCGCTCGTCGTCGCCCGCAGACAGTCAAGCGACAAGGAAGAATCTTCACTGCAGGCCTGAGACAAACTCGCGCCCGCAGCGGCGATGGAATGCAACGCTCAAGGGAGGATATTCGATGAGCTTTTTGAAGAAACTGCTGGTTACGGCGGCCTTTTCCGCCGCCATGTTCGTGAATGCCGCCTATGCCGAGAACGTCAAGATCGCGCTGGTGGTGAAGTCGCTGGGCAACGGCTTCTTCGACGCCGCCAACAAGGGCGCCGAGGAAGCGGCCAAGGAACTGGGCGACGTCGATGTCATCTACACCGGCCCGACCAAGGCGACCGCCGAAGCGCAGATTGAGGTCATCAACTCGCTGATCGCGCAGAAGGTCAACGCGATCGCCGTCTCGGCCAATGACGCCGACGCGCTGGTACCGGTGCTGAAGAAGGCGATGGAGCGCGGCATCACCGTGATCTCGTGGGACTCGGGTGTCGCCAAAGAAGGCCGCCAGCTCCACCTCAACCCGTCCGACACCGGCTTGATCGGCGAGACGATCATCAAGCTCGCCGCCGACTATCTGCCTGAAGGCGGCGACGTCGCGATCCTCTCGGCCTCCTCGACCGCGACCAACCAGAACGCCTGGATCGAGGCGGCCAAGAAGGTGCTGCCGGAGAAGTTCCCGAAGATCAAGCTGGTCGCCACCGTCTATGGAGATGACGACTCGGCCAAGAGCACCGACGAAGCCAAGGGCCTCTTGAAGTCTTATCCGAACCTCAAGGCGATCATCGCGCCGACCACCGTCGGCGTCGTCGCCGCCGCGCAGGTCGTCACCGACGAGAATCTGATCGGGAAGGTCAACGTCACCGGCCTTGCGCTGCCGTCGGAGTTCAAGAAGTTCATCGACAACGGTGCCAGCCAGGCGGTTGCGCTGTGGAACCCGATCGAC
The DNA here is from genome assembly GCF_033977325.1 of Mesorhizobium vachelliae. Classification (NCBI taxonomy): domain Bacteria; kingdom Pseudomonadati; phylum Pseudomonadota; class Alphaproteobacteria; order Hyphomicrobiales; family Phyllobacteriaceae; genus Mesorhizobium; species Mesorhizobium vachelliae. The sequence goes on along the minus strand of NZ_JAVIIR010000011.1, from coordinate 8,355 downwards.
CTCGGCTACTCGGCGATCTACCTCGCCCATGACCTGGCGGTGAAGAAGGAAAAGGCCAAGCCCGGCGCCACGCTGTCGATCGGCCGCGTCGGCAAGGTGACGCTCGACGACACCAACTCGGCTGCGATGGCTCCGCCCTTCCAGTTCGACAAGACCAACATCGAGAAGTTCTCGAAGATCTATTGATCTCGGACTGACGGCGCTGCCCCCTCATCCGGCCGCTTCGCGGCCACCTTCTCCCCGGTGGGGAGAAGAGCCTGGAGCCAAGCTCGCAAGCCTCCTCTCCCCTCGGGGAGAGGTCGACCGAGCGAAGCGGAGGTCGGGTGAGGGGGAGTCAACACGGAATATAGACGGGCTTGATACGATTATGGATACGACGGCCCATCACGGCAAAGTAGACGAGCGCCCCCCGGCCTCCACCCCTCGCCTGACGCTCTCAGGCATCTCGAAAAGTTTCCCGGGCGTGCGCGCGCTGCATAATGTCAGCCTGTCGCTTTATCCGGGCCAGGTCACGGCGCTAATCGGCGAGAACGGCGCTGGCAAGTCGACGCTGGTCAAGATCATGACCGGCATCTACCAGCCGGATTCCGGCGAGATCGGCATCGACGGCCAGACAACCGCGCTGCCCAGCGCGCATGCCGCCTTCGGCCACGGCATCACTGCCATCCATCAGGAAACCGTGCTGTTCGATGACCTCTCGGTCGCCGAGAACATCTTCCTCGGCCACGCGCCGCGCACCCGCTTCGGCACCATCGACTGGCGCACCATGCGCAAAAATGCGCGCGAGGTGCTGGAAACGATGCGCGCCGGTCATATAGACGCCGACACGCGGCTGAAAGACCTCGGCATTGCCAACAAGCACCTCGTGGCCGTCGCCCGCGCGATGTCGATCGACGCGCGCATCGTCATCATGGACGAGCCGACCGCCGCGCTTTCGATGAAGGAGATCGAGGAGCTTTTCCTTTTGATCGAATTCCTGAAGAGCGAGGGCAAGGCGGTTCTCTTCATCAGCCACAAGTTCGACGAGATCTACCGCATCGCCGACCGCTACACCGTCTTCCGCGACGGCGAGATGGTGGGCGAAGGCCTGCTCAAGGACAGCGGCCAGAACGAGATCGTGCGCATGATGGTCGGCCGCAACGTCGACAACATTTTCCCGCAACGCGAGCCGAAGATCGGGGCGCCGGTTCTCTCCGTCTCCGGCCTGTCGCACCCGACCGAATTCGACGACATCGGCTTCGAATTGCGCAAGGGCGAGATCCTCGGCTTCTACGGGCTGGTCGGCGCCGGCCGCAGCGAGGTGATGCAGGCGATCGCCGGCATCACGCGCACCAGCCGAGGCGCGATTTCGCTGGACGGCCAGACGATCGCGCCGAAATCGGCGGCGGATTCGATCGAGGCCGGCATCGTCTATGTGCCGGAAGAACGCGGCAAGCAGGGCGTGGTAATCGGCCTGCCGATCTTCCAGAACGTGTCGCTGCCTTCGCTGGCGCGCACCTCGAAATCCGGTATGCTGAGGCTCGCGGAAGAGTTCTCGCTGGCCCGCTCCTACACCGAGCGGCTTGATCTGCGCGCCTCCTCGCTCAGCCAGGATGTCGGCACGCTTTCGGGCGGCAATCAGCAGAAGGTGGTCATCGCCAAATGGCTGGCGACGACGCCGAAGGTGATCATCCTCGACGAGCCGACCAAGGGCATAGACATCGGCTCCAAGGCCGCCGTGCACGGCTTCATGGCGGAGTTGGTCGCACAAGGCTTGTCGGTGATCATGGTATCATCGGAACTGCCCGAAATCCTCGGCATGTCAGACCGCGTCGTGGTCATGCGCGAAGGCCGTATCGCGGCGACCTACGACAACAAGGGTCTCGACGCCGAAACGCTGGTTCGAACGGCAGCGGGGATCGCGGCATGAAGAGCTTCCTCAAATACCGTGAAATCTGGCTGCTTGCCGGCATCGTCGTTCTGATCGGGCTGATCTCGACGCGCTTCCCCGGCTTCGCCGACCCCGCCAATCTGCGGCAGGTGTTCAACGACACGTCGATCCTGATGATCCTGGCGCTGGGCCAGATGGTGGTGATCCTGACGCGCTCGATCGACCTCTCGATGGCGTCCAATCTCTGCTTCACCGGCATGGTGGTGGCGATGCTGAATGCCGCGCATCCGGCGATCCCGATCCCGGTGCTGATCGTCATCGCTCTCGCCGTCGGCCTGGTGCTCGGCGCCATCAACGGCTTCCTGGTGTGGCGGCTGAACATCCCGTCGATCGTGGTGACGCTGGGCACGCTCACCATCTATCGCGGCGCCACTTTCGTCGTCTCCGGCGGCGCCTGGGTCAATGCCGACCAGATGAGCCCCGCCTTCATCAACTTCCAGCGCGCCGCCTTTCTCGGCCTGCCGGTGCTGTCCTGGATCGCCATCATCGTGATCGCGCTGTTCTTCCTGGTGATGACGCGGACCGCGACCGGCCGCTCGATCTATGCCATCGGCGTCAACCCGACCGCCTCGGTCTATGCGGGGATCGATGTCGGCCGCACAAAATTCATCGTCTTCTGCATCTCCGGCATGATCGGAGGGCTGGCCGGCTATCTCTGGATCTCGCGCTATGTGATCGCCTCGGTCGAGGTCGCCAACGGCTATGAGCTAAACATCATCGCTGCATGCGTCATCGGCGGCATCTCGATCGCCGGCGGCATCGGCTCGGTCGGCGGCGCGGTGCTCGGCGCGCTGTTCCTCGGCATCATCTCCAACGCGCTGCCGGTCATCAACATCTCGCCCTTCTGGCAGATGGCGATCTCGGGCAGCGCCATCATCCTGGCCGTGGTGCTCAACGCGCGCGGCGAGCGCCGGCAGGGCCGCATCATCTTGAGAAAGGCGGAAGCGGCATGACCGACACCCCTGCTCCGCGCCATATCCCCGACCGGCTCGACAAGCCGCTGTCGTCGGCGATCTTCTCGTGGGAAGCGCTGCTCGTCATCATCGCGATCCTTATCTTCGCGGTGAACAGCTTTGCCTCGCCCTATTTCCTCGATCCGTGGTCGCTGTCGGACCTCACTTTCAACTTCACCGAAAAGGGCCTGATCGCGCTTGCGATGGCGCTGCTGATCATCTCTGGCGAGATCGACCTGTCGGTCGCGGCGATCGTGGCTTTAGCCTCGACGATGATGGGCATGGCCGTGCAGGCCGGCGCCGGCACGCCGGTGCTGGTGGCGATCGGCATCGTCGTCGGGCTTGGCTGCGGCGCTTTCAATGGGCTGCTGGTCACCAGGCTTGGCCTGCCTTCCATCGTCGTCACCATCGGCACGATGAGCCTGTTCCGCGGCATCGCCTTCATCATCCTCGGCGACCAGGCCTATAAGGGCTATCCGGAAAGCTTCGCCTTCTTCGGCCAGGGTTATGTCTGGTGGGTTTTCTCGTTCGAGCTGGCGCTGTTCCTCGTCGCGGCTTTGATCTACTGGTTCGTGCTGCACCGCACGAGCTTCGGTCGACGCGTCCTCGCCATCGGCAACAATCCGGTCGCCTGCCAGTTCTCCGGCGTGCGCGTCGACCGGATAAAATTCATCCTGTTCTGCCTGACCGGGCTGATGTCGGGCATCGCCTCGATGCTGATCACCTCGCGGCTCGGCTCGACGCGGCCGTCCATCGCGCAGGGCTATGAGCTCGAAGCGATCACCATGGTGGTGCTTGGGGGTGTGTCGATCCTCGGCGGCGCGGGCAGCATCCTGGGTGTCGTGCTCGCCGCCTTCATCATGGGACTGGTGACGTTCGGCCTCGGACTTCTCAACGTTCCCGGCATCGTCATGTCGATCTTCATCGGCCTGTTGCTGATCATCGTCATCGCGCTGCCGATCGTGTGGCGGCGGCTGCGCGAAGGGCGCTTCGCCTGATGGAAAAATACGCCTTCAAGATGAAGCTCAATCCCGGCATGAAGGCCGAATACAAGCGCCGTCACGACGAGATATGGCCCGAGCTGGTTGTGCTTCTGAAGCAGGCCGGCGTCTCCGACTATTCGATCCATCTCGACGAGGCGACCAACATCCTGTTCGGGGTGCTGTGGCGGCGTGACGATCACGGCATGGCGGACCTGCCCAAGCATCCCGTGATGCAGCGCTGGTGGGCGCATATGGCCGACCTCATGGAGACCAGGCCCGACAACGAGCCGGTGGCGGTGCCGCTGGAAACAATGTTCCATATGGCATGATCGTCGCCGTCATCGATATCGGCAAGACCAACGCCAAGGTGGCGCTGGTCGATCTCGCGACACTGAGCGAGATCGCGCTGCGCCGTGCCGCGAATGCGCCCGTGCGGCAGGCGCCCTACCCGCATCACGATGTCGAGGCGCTGTGGACCTTCATCCTGAGCAGCCTCGCCGATCTCGACCGCGAACGGCGGATCGATGCGATATCGATCACCACGCATGGCGCGACCGGGGCGCTGGTCGATCGCTCAGGCGAGCTGGTGCTGCCGGTGCTCGATTACGAATTCGACGGCCCCGACCAGCTTGCTGCCGATTATGACGCCGTGCGTCCGCCCTTCGCCGAGACCGGCACGCCGCGGCTGCCGATCGGCCTCAATCTCGGCGCGCAGTTCTTCTGGCAGCAAAAGCGCTTCCCGGTGGACTTCGCCGGGACCGCCGCGATGCTGATGTACCCGCAATATTGGGCGCTGCGGCTGACCGGCGTCGCCGCCAATGAGGTGACGTCGCTCGGCTGCCATACCGATCTGTGGAACCCCTGGGCGTCCGACTATTCCTCGCTGGTCGACAGGTTGGGCTGGCGTCCGCTGATGGCGCCGGTGCGCCCGGCGAAGGACAGGCTGGGATCGATCCTGCCGGCGATTGCCCGACGGACAGGGCTCGACCCGCGGACCCCGGTATTCTGCGGCCTGCACGATTCCAACGCCTCGCTGCTGCCGCATCTGTTGTCCGACGCGCCGCCCTTCTCCGTCGTCTCGACCGGCACGTGGGTGGTGTCGATGGCGGTGGGCGGCCGGAAGGTGGAGCTCGATGCAGCGCGCGACACGCTGGTCAATGTCAACGCGCTCGGCGATCCCGTGCCGTCGGCGCGCTTCATGGGCGGACGCGAGTTTTCCTTGCTGGCCGAGGGCCAGCCACAGGAATGGAGCGAAGCCGATATTGCCGCCGTTCTGGCGCGCCAGGTCTTGCTGCTGCCTTCCACCCAACAGGGGTCGGGGCCTTTCCCGCATCGCGACGCACAGTGGATCAATGCCGACGGCCTAACCCCCGGCCAGCGCTTCGCCGCCATCTCGTTCTACCTGGCGCTGATGACAGCGACCTGCCTGGAACTGATCGGCGGCGACGGATCGACGACGGTCGAGGGACCTTTCGCACACAACCCGCTTTTCATCCGCATGCTGGCGGCAGCGACTGGAAGACCGGTCGTTGCGTCGGAGACCTCGACCGGGACAAGCATCGGCGCGGCGCTGCTGGCCTCGGACGGCGTCACGGCGACGAGCAAGGGCGAGCGAACCGACCCGCCGGCCGAGCGCGCGTGGGGCGAATACGCAAACGCGTGGCGGCAGGCTGCAAAGCTCTAAGAGGCCGCGTATCTGCTCAGCGCCCGTAGAGCAGCCCTTGCGGATCGATCTCCGGCTTGCGGCCGGCGACGAGGTCGGACAGGAATTTTCCCGAGCCGCAGGCCATCGTCCAGCCGAGATGGCCGTGGCCGGTGTCGAGATAGAGGTTGCGGTATTTCGCCTGACCGAAGACAGGCACCGAACTCGGCATCATCGGCCTCAGGCCGGCCCACAGCAGCGCCTTCTTCTCGTCGAAGGCGCCAGGGAAAAGATCCTTGCCGGTTTCCAGGATGGTCCTGAAATCGCCCGGCTTGAAGCTGCGGTCGAAGCCGGTGAATTCGGCGGTCGAGGACATGCGCAGGCGATTGCCGAGCCTCGAATAGCCGATCAGCCGGTCCTCGTCGGCGCCGCCCATGGTCGGCCCCTTGCCTTCGTCCTCCAACGGGACGGTGACCGTGTAGCCCTTCACCGGGTAAACAGGCAGGTCGATGCCGTAACGGCGACCGAGCAAGCCACTTTCCGGCCCCATGCAGATGACGATGGCGTCGCCCGTGACCGGGCCTGCCGAGGTCATGACCGCGCGCACCCGGTCCCCCTCGATGTCTAGGCCCTGAACCGTCGTGCCGAACAGGAATTTGACGCCGAGTTTTTCCGCCGCGTAGGCGGACAGCTTGTCAGCGAGCTGCTTGGAATCGCCGGTCTGGTCGATCGGCGAGTAGACACCGCCGGCGATCTTTTCCTTGACGCCCGCGAGCCCAGGCTCCAGCTCGACCAGCCGGTCGCGGCCGACGATCTCGATCGGCAGTCCGTGTTCTCCCAGATAGCGGTAGTTGTCGGTGCCGGTGTCGAGGCTCTTCTGCGTGCGGAAGAAGTAGAGGATGCCCTTCTTGCGCTCGTCGTAATGGATGCCGGTCGTCTCCGACAGCTGATTGATGCAGTCGCGGGAATAGAGGGCGAGCCTGAGCTTGACCTGCGTGTTGGCGCGCAGCCGCGCCACCGTGCATTCGCGCAGGAAACGCAGGCTCCAGGCGTAGAAATACGGATCGAGGCGCAGCCTGACCTTGATGCCGAGATCGTGGTTCCAGAGCGCGCGCAGGAAGGTCTTCAGCGCGGCGGGCGAGGCCCAGGCGGTGGCGTCGCCCGGCGACACCAGACCGGCATTCGACTGGCTGGTGCCGCACGCCGCCGCTTCATGGCGCTCGATCACCGTCACCTCGTGACCGTCCTTAGCCAGATAGTAGGCAGCCGCCGTGCCAACCACGCCGGCGCCGAGAACCAAGACCTTCATGCCGTCCCCTCAGGATCGAACAGGGCGGCGTGCGTCTGCACGCTGGCCCGAACGAGCCTCAATACCGCGTCTAAGAGCGCTGGACGAGCCCTTGGCCCAATATGTCAGTTTCGAACGGAATTCTTTGTCGTCAGGATCCGCTCCCAGGCCAATGCGTCGTTGACGATCAGGTCCAGATCGTCGCGCTGCGGCGTCCAGCCTAGCTCCTTGCGGGCAAGCTCGGAATTGGCGACCACCGCGGCGGCGTCGCCCGGCCGGCGATCCCCCATGCGCACATCGAAGTCATGGCCGAAGGCGCGGCGCACGCTGTCGATCACCTCGAGCACGGAATAGCCGTGGCTGTAGCCGCAATTGGCGATGAGGCTCTCGCCTCCATCGCGCAGCCGCTGCAGCGCCAGCCGATGCGCGGCGGCGAGATCGCTGACATGGATATAGTCGCGCATGCAGGTGCCGTCCGGCGTCGGATAGTCGGTGCCGAAAACCTGCATGAAGGGGCGTTTGCCGAGCACTGTCTCGCAGGCGACCTTGATCAGATGCGTGGCGCCGGGCGTCGACTGTCCGGTGCGACCCTTCGGGTCGGCGCCGGCGACGTTGAAATAGCGCAGCGCCGTGTAGCGGATGTCATGCGCCAGCGCCGCATCGCGTAGCATCCATTCGCTCATCAGCTTGGAAAGGCCGTAAGGCGATTCCGGCGCAAGGCGCGCATCCTCACGCACCGGCTCCAGCCCGGCGCCGCCATAGACGGCCGCCGTTGAGGAGAAGATGAAATTCGGCACGCCTTCGCGCACCGCGGTCTCGATCAGGGTGCGGGTCTTGCAGGTGTTGTTCTCGTAATAGCCAAGCGGATCGGCGACCGATTCCGGCACCACGATCGAGCCGGCGAAGTGGATGATGGCATCGACCTTGTTCTCGCGGATGATCCGGCCGACCAGGTCGCGGTCGGCGACGTCGCCGACGACGAGCTTTGCTTCCGGGGCCACCGCCCATTCGAAGCCGGTGGAAAGCCGATCGAGCACCACGACGCTCTCGCCAGCGTCCAGCAGCTCCCAGACCATGTGGCTGCCGATATAACCGGCACCGCCCGTCACCAAAACCGTCATCATCTACCTCGCTGATCAAGATTTATCGGAAACTGTCTCAACAGCCACCGTGCTGGAAACCCCGCCGCAAGCCCGTTAAACCACATGTCGTTCGCCCAAAGTCGCTGTGCACTTTTGGGCGATATGCATATGCCTCCCTATAATGTTAAGTCCGTAACAGTTCCTCCCGTCCGAGGCATCGTACTGAAACAAAACTGCTTCAAACAGCCGGGAATAGGCCACGATCCGGCGTCGTTAGGAACAGGGCAAGGGCGTGGCATTTTGACCGGTTGGGCGCGGTGGACGCGGCATAGGGCAGTGACTATGATCCGCCGCGAAATTGGGAAGTCGACATGAATTACCAGCGGTTCTTCGAAGATGCGATCGACCAGCTCCATGCCGAGCGTCGCTACCGCGTCTTCGCCGATCTCGAGCGCATGGTGGGCAAGTTCCCGCGCG
>NZ_JAVIIR010000010.1:0-267554 GCF_033977325.1 Mesorhizobium vachelliae | reverse complement strand
GTCCGAGTGTCGCTCACGCGGCTCTCTTGAATTCTTCAGAGGGCAAACCTAGAAGCGAACTTCTCTGCCGCCAGCGGCGCACCGCCCTCGTTCGTGGGCCGTATATAGTCGGAGCTCCCTCGACGCGTCAACACCGATTTCGAACTTTTTTGAATTTTTTGCGACGATTTTTTCGAGCCGCTTTTTCGCTAGCCGGCTGCCCTTGCGGCAGCCCTCAGGTCATCCACAACGAGGCCCTATTGCCGCCGCATTGAGGCGTGAAACCGGCGCCTATAAGGAAGGCGCGCATATGTGTGAGGCGCCCCAGGACAGACGACCGCAACAGACGACGAGTGCGCCGTGCGCAGAACGCATGATTGGGGATATCGGCCCCGGCATGCCGTTTCGTTGACTTCAACCGCCGTGACAGGCAAATGTCATGGCCGCAACGAGAACGACAAGCCGTTCGCCCGGGGAAGAAGCAGCCTTTCTGGATGCCAGACACGGAAGATGTCATAGCCGAACTCGGCAACGAGCCGCCGCTGATCGCGGACGGCCGCAGCGGTCCGCCGGACCGCCGCGAGGTCTCGGCGCGCTGGCTGTCGGGCACGTTCCTTACCGGCATTACGTCGAGTGTTTTGATGGGCGTGGCCTTGTTCGCCGCCCTCGATGGCCGCCAGCAATTGGCGACGCCGCCGGAAATCGCCGAGCTCATCGGCCTTGCCGGCGGCGGCGACGATTCCGGCGAGCAGGCAAAGACCACAAGGCTGGTAGCACCCCGCCAGATCGCCCGGGCAAAGGACCGGCGCCGCATGGAAGTGTCGATGGTCACCAAGGTCGGCGACCGCGACGTTATCCACACCATGCCTTTCGTGCAGATCAAGATGGCCTTGGCCGCCGGCCACACCACAAACCGCCCCTACCCGCCATTCGACCCGATGCAGGTATTCGGCGACGACGGCGACGACAATGCGCAGCCGGCAACGGCCACCGCGGCCGCCGGACAGATCTACGGCGCCAAGGTCGAAAGCGAGATGAGCCTGAAGACGGTCGATTTTCCAGTCGAGACCGCTTCCTTCGACGAAAAGAGCGACCTCTCCGCCGACGAGGTGGAAAAGGTGGTGCGGGACGCCAGCAACGGCTTGAGCGACGGCGCCGTCCAGGTCGCCGCGCTGCATTATGTCGACCCGCAGCGATTCGGCGACGCCTTCGCCGAATCGATGGCCGGCTCCTACGACGTGAAGATCACGCAGGAAAATGTTTCGGTGGCGCCGCGTGCCACGCCGGACGATCAGGCGCCGGCCTTCGCCGAGGAAATCATTCCCTTCACCAGGGATACCGATATCGCCGAGGCCTTTGCCGATTCGGGCTACACCGGCGACGACGCGACCGGCATGGCGGAGGCGATCGGCAAGCTCTTGAACGCCCCGGCGCTCAAGGCCGGAACGGTGCTGCGCGTCGGCCTCGAAGTGCGCGGCGACATCGCCAAGGTCGTGCGCACCAGCGTCTATGACAAGACCACGCATATCGTCACCATCGCGCTTAACGACCGCGGCCAGTATGTGCCGGCGCAGGAGCCGGAAGCCAATCCCGAGCTTTTGACGGCGTTCGATGATTCGCAGCCCGTGGTGGTGCGCGGCAACCTGCCTAATGTCTATGACGGAATCTACCGCGCCGCTTATTCCTACGGCATGTCGAAAGCGATGACGCAGAAGCTGATCAAGCTTCTCGCCTCCGATGTCGATTTCCAGTCGCGGATCTCACCGGCCGACCGCCTCGAGGTCCTGTTCTCGCAGCCCGACAGCGACGACCAGACCTCCGATAATTCCGACCTTCTTTATGTGTCGGCGACCTTCGGCGGCCAGACGAAGAATTTCTACCGCTTCCAGATGCAGGACGGCAGCACCGACTATTTCGACGAAAACGGCTCGAGCGCCCAGCAGTTCCTGCTGCGTAATCCATTACCCGCAGGCAAATTCCGCTCCGGCTTCGGCGCGCGCCGGCACCCGATTCTGGGCTATGTGCGCATGCATACCGGCGTCGACTGGGCCGCGCCGATCGGCACGCCGATCATCGCCGCCGGCAATGGCGTCGTCGAGAAGGTCGGCTGGGCCGGCGGCTACGGCAAGCAGATCATCATCCGCCACGCCAATGGCTATGAGACCTCCTATAATCACCAGAGCGCTTTCGCCAAGGGCATCGAGCCCGGGATGCGCGTGCGCCAGGGCCAGACGATCGGCTATCTCGGCCAGACCGGTCTCGCCACCGGTCCGCATCTTCACTACGAGCTGATCGTCAACGGCACCAAGGTCGACCCGATGCGCGTGCGTCTGCCGGTCGGCAAGGTGTTGAAGGGAGACGATCTCGTCGCTTTCAAGCGCGAGCGCGAGCGCATCGACGATCTTCTGAAGCAGGAAGACGGCAACGCGCTGAAGGTTGCCAGCGCCAAGACCGATTCGCAGCTTCCGAACTAATCCTGCGAATCGTCTGTCTGCCGCGGCCATGGCGACGCCTGTCCGGGAACCGTGAACCAGGCGGTGAGTGAGGAAAGCACGCAAAGCAGCGTCGTGACCGCCGCGACCGCGGCGAAAGCCGAATCGCTTGCCGCCACCCGAGCCGCATCGAGATTGGCGGCAAGCCCGGATGCGGGCGGCTCGCCGAAACCGGGCATGCCGGGGGCACTGCCGGTCATCCGCGCATAGACGAAAGCCGCCAGCGAGCCCATCGCCGCCACCGCGATCAACCCGCCGACACGCGAGACGGCATTGTTGATGCCTGATGCAGCCCCCGTGTCCTTGTCCTCGACCGAGGTCATGACCGCCGTCGACAGCGGCGACACCACAAGCGCCATGCCAAGCCCCATCACAGCCATCAGCGGAAAGGCGCCAGCCCAGAAATTATGGATGCCCGCATGAGAGAGCAGGGCGAGCCCGGCAAAGGCGATGGCGACGATAAAGCTGCCGGCCGCGATCGGCAGGCGCGGGCCGATCTTGTCGGACCACTGGCCGACCGGCCCCGACAGCAACGCGATCGATGCCGACAACGGCAAGAAGATGAATCCCACCTCGGCCGAGCTCAATCCCCAACCCGCGATCAGGACCATCGGCAGGTAGAAGAGATTCGCCGACAGCGCGAAATAGAGGAAGAAGGTCGCCAGATTGGCGCCGGCAAAGGCGCCGATGCGAAACAGGCCGAGATCGATCATCGGCTCGCGCTGCCAGCGCTCGTAAAGGATGAAGACGAAAAGCAGGACGACGCCGGCGACGATCGCCGGCCCTGCCATCATCCCGCCGCCCTCGGCGTTCATCGCCGTCAATCCATAGGCCAACGATCCGAACGCCAGCGTCGCCAGCGCCGCGCCCCCAAGATCGAGGCTGCGCTTTTCAGTCGGCTGGTCGGCCGGCACCTTGGCCAGAAGCAGATAGATCGAGATCAGTCCAAGCGGCAGGTTGATGGCGAAGATCGCGCGCCAGACCCCATTGCCGAAAGTCGTCAAAACGAAGCCGCCCAGCACGGGGCCGAGCGCCGTGGTCAGCGCCGATGCGGCGGCCCAGATGCCGATCGCCCGGCCGCGCTCCTTCTTCGGATAGGCTTTGGCGATGATGGCGAGGCTGCCCGGCACCATGATCGCCGCGCCGATGCCCTGGATGGCGCGGAAGACGATCAATACAGGCGGATCGGGCGCGACCGCGCAGGCGAGCGAGGCCGTGATGAACATCCCGATGCCGGTCACGAAGGCGCGCCGCAGGCCAAACCGGTCGCCGGCGGCGCCCCCCGCCAGGATGAGCGCCGACAGCGTCAGCGCATAGGCGTTGGAAATCCACTGCGCCTGCGCAAGGCTGGCGCCGAGATCGACGCGCAGCGCCGGCATGGCGATCGCCAGGATCGAGCCGTCGATGAAGCCGAGCGCCGAGGCGAGGATCGCCGCGACCAACACGAATTTTCGCTGCGTCTGAGGACAAAACGTACCGTTAGCGCGGACAGGCGAATGCGAGTCGGCAGTGGTTTCGTTCGCGGATGACATAGATCCCTGCTTAGTCCTCCGTTGCGGCCGCAACAACAAGCCAGAACATGGCTGTTCTTGAAACCAGATGCCCCAGGGGCATTCCAGGAGAATGCACCGCAGTTATCCGTTGTCGACTCGACCTCAAATCATCCGGCCCTGGCCGCATGGCGAGGCGGGCGCCAATTCTGATGCAAACCGCCGATCGCGTGCTAGGTTCCATCATTACGCATGGAGGGGAAGCCATGAAGCGGCCGCTCGAACCGTCGGCGGAAGGACGCGGACGCATCGTCGGCATAACCGACGGCGTCTTCGCCATCGCGCTGACCTTGATCGTTCTGGAGATCAGGGTGCCATCGCATGAGGCGGTGCATTCGGAAGGCGAGCTGCTCACGGCGATCCTGGCGCTCGGGCCGCGGTTCCTGACCTATGCGCTGAGTTTCCTGACGCTCACCATCTTCTGGTTCGGCCAGCAGGCTCAGCATGGCCTCATCATAAGATCGGACCGCAGGCTCGCGACGCTCAACCTGTGCTTTCTTGCCTTTGTCGCGCTGCTGCCGTTCTCGACCGACCTGTTGGCCGACTTCCTGGAATTCAGGATCGCGGTGCTGGTCTACTGGCTGAACCTGCTGATGCTTGGCGCCACGCTGTTCGCGAGCTGGTGGTATGCCGACCGGAATGGCATGATCGCCGAGGACGTCGAGGCCGAAACGCGGCGCACCGTCTACAATCGCATCGTCAAGGCGCAGATATTGTGGGCGGTCGGCGCAGCGCTTTGCCTGGCGACGCCGCTGCTCAGCATCGTCTTCATCCTGCTGGTGCAGCTTGTTTACGCCGCCGCGCCGCGCAGCTCACTGCTGCGTAAACTCATCGGTTGAGGTCCCACCGACTTCCGCGATTGTTGGTCCGCCGACGAACTCCACCGTGACACCCGGCGACACCAGCTTGGCAAGCTCGCGCGCATCCCAGTTGGTCAGGCGCACGCAGCCGTGGCTCTCGGTCTTGCCGATCTTGGATGGATCGGGCGTGCCGTGGATGCCGTAGGTCGGCTTGTCGAGCGCGATCCACACCGAGCCGACCGGGCCGTTCGGTCCCGGCGGGACGGTCAGGATCTTGTCGTTCTGGCCCTGCTTGAAATTGATGTTCGGGTTGTAGGTGTAGTTCGGGTCGAGCGCGATGCGCGAGACGGCATGGATGCCGGTCGGCGACGGCGTGTCGGCCGAGCCGATGGTTGCCGGATAGGCCGCGACCAGCTTGCCGCTGCCATCATAGGCGTAGACTTCCTTCTTGGTCTTGTCGGCGACGATACGCGTTACGGGCGTCGAGACCAGCTTGCCGAAATTGGCGACCTTGATCATCGTGCCGGGGTGATTGAAGTCGACGCCCTTGTTGAGCGACTTCAGATAGGTCTCATCCATGTGGAAGCGTTCGGCCAGCGCCTCGGTGACCGAGGTGTAGCACATGCAGTTGAGCTTGGCCTTCTGGCTGTAGTCCTCGGGGATCGAAGCGACGTAAGGGCCGGCCACGTCTTCCGGCGTGATCGTATAGTTGGCAAAGGGGTCGCCGCCCGACTGGGCAAGCGCCGCCTGGATGCCGACTGCATCGGTCGATTTCAAATTCGTGCCGTTTATTTCGTTATAGGCGGCCAGCGCCTTGTCGACATTGGAACCGAAGCGCCCGTCGATCACGCCCGGCGAAGCGCCGCCGCGGTCGAGCAGCACCTGCAGCGCGGCAACGTCCTGGCGCACCCCGAGCGACAGCGACGGATCGACCGCGGCCTTGCCGCCGGTGTTCGGCGGCAGCGACGGCTGGGCATCCGGATTGGTCTGGAGCACCTCGCCTTGGCCCGGCTGCTCCGGGTCGATCGACGCCTCGTTCAGCGGCTGGCGCTTGATGGTGTCAGACTTCGGCGCCTCCGGATAGGTGGTGGCGTAGCCCTCATCATTGTTGGGCGCCGGCGGATAGGCATCGACGGAATTGTCGCCGTTGGGATCGTACTCATCGGCCGGCGGCGGAATGACCCGGCCGTTCTCCTCCAGTTGCCGGCGGCGGAAGCGGGCCATGTCCTCGGGGTTGTCGAGATAGTAGCGGTCGTCGCCCTCAGGCTGCGCGCGGCCGAGCTCCTGCACGCGCATCTGCCGGCGAAGCGCGCGGCGATCGAGCCTGCTCCCAGGCGGCTGGATGGCGATCACCTTGCCGGTGTCGGCATCGACCAGCACGCGGTTGCCTCTGGCGTCGTAATAGATGTCGATATTGCCTTCCTGCGCCAGCACCAGTGCGCCGCGCTGGGCGGGCCGTGCCGCCTGCGGCGCACCATCCACGCTCGGCGTGGCGAACGCACTGGAAGACACCAGCCCGGCCGCGAGTGCCGAAAGGGAAAAGATCAAGCGCAGCATGGGGGTCCAGCTCTCCGGTCGACTAGGCTCCTGGCGGGCGAATCTTCGCCAGCAAACCAGTCACCCAAATTAAGATTCCAACATGAACCGGGCATGAAGATGGCGGTTTTCCGGTGCCTGGAGGAATATCGGCTAATGCACGTCGCGCAAAAGTGTGCCGCGGTTTTGCGCGACATGCGTGGAATCAAGAACCTAAAGCGCAGGGAGCGAACCTGAAAGATCGCGACGCGTTTAGGACGCGGCAAGGCCCAATTCCTTGCGTGCCTGTTTGGTCAGCTTGAGGACGACCAGGCGATGGCTCTCGCGCAGATAGTCCTTGAGCGCCGCATCATCCATGCTTTGGCTTGTCTGACGCTGGATCCATTTCATGCCGCGCGAGGCGAGATAGGGCGCCGGCCGGCAGCCCGGCTGGTCCTTCAGCACATCATAGGCCATCTCGGAACATTTGAAGGTGACGAAAAGCTGCCCGCCCTCGTTCCAGCCGCCGATGGCGAACACCTTGCCTCCGACTTTCCAGACATGCGCGCCGCCCCACTGCACCACATGCGTGGTGGCGGGCAGCGACGCACAGAAGCCGTTGTAGTCGTCGAGCTTCACTGAGGCCTTCCCGGTCATTCGAATCGGCAGCTGATTATGCGCAGTCGTCGGAAATAAAAAAGCGCGCCGCACTGGGTGGTGCGACGCGCCCTTTCGTTTCAACTTGCCGAGATCAGGCGGCGGCTTCCGTCGCCACCACGGTCGGCTTCGAGCGGAAGTTCAACCGGTCGGAGCCCGCCGTGACCTTGACGGTCGAGCCGTCGAGGATCTCGCCGAGCAGGATCTTCTCGGCCAGCGGGTCCTGCAGCTCCTTCTGCATCACCCGCTTCAGCGGCCTGGCGCCATAGGCCGGATCGTAGCCCTTCGAGGCCAGCCACTCGATCGCGTCATGATCCAGCGACAGCGTGATCTTGCGGTCGGTAAGCAGGTTCTCCAGCCGCTTGAGCTGGATCTCGACGATGCGGTCCATGTCCTGTCGGCGCAGCCGGTGGAACAGGATCACCTCGTCGACGCGGTTGAGGAATTCCGGCCGGAACGAGGCCTTCACCACGGCCATCACCTCGTCGCGCACGGCATCGACATCCTGGTCGTCGCTGAGATTGACCAGATATTCGGCGCCGAGATTCGACGTCATGATGATCAGCGTGTTGCGGAAGTCGACCGTGCGGCCCTGGCCATCGGTCAGCCGGCCGTCGTCGAGCACCTGCAGCAGCACGTTGAACACGTCCGGATGCGCTTTCTCGATCTCGTCGAACAGCACGACCTGATAGGGCCGGCGCCGCACCGCTTCGGTCAGCGCTCCGCCTTCCTCATAGCCGACATAGCCGGGAGGCGCGCCGATCAGCCGGGCGACGGAGTGCTTTTCCATGAACTCCGACATGTCGATGCGCACCAGCGCGGTCTCGTCGTCGAACAGGAAGCTGGCCAGCGCCTTGGTGAGCTCGGTCTTGCCGACGCCGGTGGGCCCAAGGAACATGAACGAGCCGATCGGCCGGTTCGGATCCTGCAGCCCGGCGCGGGCGCGCCGCACAGCCTTGGACACCGCCTGCACGGCCTCGCCCTGGCCGACGACACGCTTGCCGATCTCGTCTTCCATGCGCAAGAGCTTCTCGCGCTGCCCTTCCAGCATCTTGTCGACCGGAATGCCGGTCCAGCGCGACACGACATGCGCGACATGGTCGGGCGTGACCACCTCTTCCACCATGCCGGTCTTGCCGTCCTGCGCTTCGGCCTCCTTGAGCTTCTTCTCGAGCTCCGGGATTTTGCCATAGGCAAGCTCGCCGGCGCGCTGGAACTCGCCCTTGCGCTGCGCGATCGCCAGTTCGTTGCGCGACTCGTCGAGCTGCTTCTTCAGGTCGGCGGCAAGGCCAAGCTTCTGCTTTTCGGCCTGCCACTTCGTGGTCAGCTCGCTCGATTCCTCCTCGAGGTCGGCAAGCTCCTTCTCCAGCCGGGCAAGCCGATCCTTCGAGGCCTCGTCCTTCTCGACCTTCAGCGCCTCGCGCTCGATCTTGAGCTGCATGATGCGGCGGTCGATCTCGTCCAGCGCCTCGGGCTTGGAATCGACCTGCATGCGCAGCCTGGACGCCGCCTCATCGACCAGGTCGATCGCCTTGTCCGGCAGGAAGCGGTCGGCGATGTAGCGGTTGGAAAGCGTCGCCGCCGACACCAGCGCGGAATCCGAGATACGCACCTTGTGATGCTGCTCGTATTTCTCCTTCAGGCCGCGCAGGATCGAGACCGTGTCCTCAACCGTCGGCTCGTCGACGAAGACGGGCTGGAAGCGGCGGGCAAGGGCGGGGTCCTTCTCGACATGCTTGCGGTATTCGTCGAGCGTGGTCGCGCCGACGCAGTGCAATTCGCCGCGTGCCAACGCGGGCTTCAAAAGGTTCGACGCATCCATCGCGCCGTCGGCCTTGCCGGCGCCGACCAGCGTGTGCATCTCGTCGATGAACAGGATGATGTTGCCGTTGGCCGAGGTGACCTCGTTGAGCACCGCCTTCAGCCGCTCCTCGAACTCGCCGCGATATTTGGCGCCGGCAATCAGCGCGCCCATGTCGAGCGCCATCAACTGCTTGTCCTTCAGCGATTCCGGCACGTCGCCATTGACGATGCGCAGCGCCAGGCCTTCGGCGATCGCGGTCTTGCCGACGCCCGGCTCGCCGATCAGCACCGGGTTGTTCTTGGTGCGCCGCGACAGCACCTGGATGGTGCGGCGGATCTCGTCGTCGCGGCCGATGACCGGATCGAGCTTGCCGGCGCGAGCGTCGGCGGTCAGGTCGCGCGCGTATTTCTTCAGCGCGTCATAGCCTTGTTCGGCGCTGGCCGAGTCGGCGGTGCGACCCTTGCGGATATCGTTGATGGTCTGGTTCAGCGCCTGCGCGGTCACGCCTGCCTTGGACAGGATGTCGGCGGTCTTGGCAGACTTCTCCATGACCAGCGCCTGCAGCAGCCGCTCGACGGTGACGAAGCTGTCGCCGGCCTTCTTGGCCAGGTCCTCGGCGGTCGAGAACACCTTGGCGAGAGGCTGGGCCAGATAGAGCTGGCCATTGCCGCCCTCGACCTTGGGCATGGCTTCGAGCGCAGCCTCGACGCCGAGCTTGACGTCGCGGACGCTGCCGCCGGCACGCTCGATCAGGGACGCGGCAAGGCCCTCGTCATCGTCGACGAGCACCTTCAGCATATGTTCGGGGGTGAATTGCTGGTGACTGCGCGAGAGCGCCATGGTCTGCGCGGACTGGATGAAGCCGCGCACGCGCTCCGAGTATTTTTCAAGATTCATTCTCTGTCTCCTTCCATCACCGGCCCGCTTTGCGGCACCGGATCAGATTGCGGTGACGGACCCGCTCATTCGAGCCGGGCCCTGTTCAGCGCAGATATGGTGTATGGGCCGCGGTCCCTCAAGACGCCTTGATGCCGATCAAAGCAGAATATTCCAGCTACGCACGAACGAAAACGGCGGGGATTGCTCCCCGCCGTCTGCAATACCTGGAATGGCGTTTCGATCAGTTGTTCGCGTCGGCGGCGACAGGCTCGCCGGGGGCTTCGTTGGCAACGGGCGCCTGCTGCTCGCTGGCGACAGGCTCGCTCGCCGACTTTGCCGCTTCGGCTGGCCTGGCGCTGGCCTCATCGCCATTGCTCATCGCGCTATGCGTTTCGCCTGAATTTTCGGAGCTCCCGCCTTCAGACTGGCCACCCTGCTCGCCATTGCCGGGCTGCTCGGCATAATTGCCGCGCGGGCGCCGCGGGCGCCGTGGCCGGCGGCCGCCACCGGCATTGTCCATGGAGGCTTCGTTGAGCTCGGCCTGGGCGGCGAGCGCGGCCGGCGAGAAACTGTCGAACTGCGGCGCCTGTTCACCCTGGGCTCCGGCCTCGCCGGCTGCCTCGGGCTGCGCCTCGTTGCGGCGGTTCTGATCGAACTGCTGGCCGCCCTGCTCGCCGCGCTGGCCGTTTTCGCCGCGCTGACCGTTCTGGCCGTAGCCGCCATTGCGGCGGTCGCGATGCCGGTCGCGGCCGTTGTTGTCGCGCTGGTTATTGTCGCGGCGATTGTTGTCGCGTCCGTTTTCCTGGTTGTAGGCGAGTTCCGCCGGCGTGCCTTCGATCACCGGCTGCGGCCCGGAGCCGCTCGCCGACGCCCCGGCCCCATTGCCGGTATTGTCGAACTCGTCACGATCCTCATCGAGATCGTCATCGAAGTCTTCGCGGTTCTGCGGAGCGTTCTGGATCGGCATCTGCGCCTGCGCGGCGGCAATGATGCGATTGTAGTGTTCGGCATGCTGGAGGTAGTTCTCCGCCATCACCCTGTCGCCGGAGCTTTGCGCGTCACGGGCGAGTGCGGCGTATTTTTCGGCGATCTGCTGAGCCGATCCGCGGATCTTCACGTCCGGGCCGTTGCTCTCGTAGGTGCGGGTCAGGGGATTCGGCCCCTTGCGGTTGTTGTTGTTGCCACCGCCGCCATTGTTGTTGCGACCGCGCATGCGCCTGTTCTGCTGTTGTGGCCTCATTAGACTCTCTTCATAGTGAATTTTCGAAAAACTCTTCACGAACGGAGGCGCTCATGCAGCCAGCCGTTTCGTTTCTTCACCGGCGTTCGCCCGCATCAATTGCGTTGGCGCCACGTGCCATCCTGTTCCGGTTACATCACTTGCCGGATGATTCCCGCACGAAGCTTGGGCGTCGTTTTGCGCAAGAAGGCAGCTATTTCCAAGGAAAACCGAATCGCTGGGAGCACTGCCTGCTTCGTCTCATCCGGTTGAGCCGGACCCTAACTGCATTCCCCGGTATTGCCAAGCGGTTTTTTCGCACTGCATCAGGGCTTTCA
Organism: Mesorhizobium vachelliae; assembly: GCF_033977325.1. NCBI lineage: Bacteria > Pseudomonadati > Pseudomonadota > Alphaproteobacteria > Hyphomicrobiales > Phyllobacteriaceae > Mesorhizobium > Mesorhizobium vachelliae. The sequence goes on along the minus strand of NZ_JAVIIR010000010.1, from coordinate 256,321 downwards.
ACGCTCGAACACCAGAACTCTGTCATTGCCGCCAAGGTCCGGATGGGCTCCGGCAAGCCTGTAGCCGGCTGCCGCGAAAATCCCGCTGACCTCGTTTTTCTGCGTGTGGCCGATCTCGACCGCTACCTTGCCTTGCGTTTCCAGAAATCCTGCCGCCTCGGCGGCGATGACCCTGTAGGGGCCTAAACCATCCGCGCCGCCGCCCAGGGCCCGGTGCGGGTCGAAATCGCGGACCTCGTCCTGCAGATTTCCGATCTCTCCAGTGGGTATATAGGGAGGGTTCGAGGCAATTACATGGTAGCGGCCCGAAACTTTTTCGAACCAGTTCGAATGCAAGGCTTTGAAGCGCTCGCCGAGCCCCAGATCCCGGGCGTTTCCGGCAGCTGTCGCCAACGCGTCGGCCGAAATGTCGACGCCTGTCGCGGTGGCCGCCGGAACGGCGCTGAGCAGCGCCAGCGCGATGGCGCCGGTGCCCGTGCCAAGATCGAGGATACGGCATTCGCCAAGCCTTTCGGCTGTTGCCCGGGCGAAGGGCAGGACAGCGTCGACCAGCGTCTCGGTGTCCGGCCGCGGCTCCAGCGTCTCCGGCGAAAGCGACAGCCGCAAACCGTAGAATTCGCGGTAGCCTAGGATACGGTGCACGGGCTCGCCTGCGACGCGACGCCTCAGGGCCGCTTCAACAGCCGAAAGCGTCGCCGAACCCACCTCGTGCCCAGGCTCGGCAATCGCCTGGGTCCGGGTCGTGCCGGAGAAATGTTCCACGATCAGCCGGGAATCGAGCGCCGGATCGTCGATACCGGCGGCGGCTAGACGCTCGCGCGCCGCCCTGAGCAGCGGCCCGAGCGCGGCGGGCAGTCGATCAGCCATCGAGGCTCATATCGGCTAACAGCTTCGACTGATGGTCGGCGATCAACGCGTCGATCACCTCGTCGAGCTCACCCATCATCACCCGGTCGAGCTTGTAAAGCGTGAGGTTGATGCGGTGGTCGGTGACGCGTCCCTGCGGGAAATTATAGGTGCGGATGCGCTCCGACCGGTCGCCCGAGCCGACCTGCGATTTGCGCGACGACGAACGCTCCTCGTCGGCCCGGCTGCGCTCGAGATCATAGAGCCGCGCGCGCAGGATCTGCATGGCGCGCGCCCGGTTCTGATGCTGCGACTTCTCCGCCTGCACCACCATGATGCCGGTCGGCAGATGGGTGATGCGAACCGCCGAATCGGTGGTGTTGACGTGCTGGCCGCCGGAGCCCGAGGCGCGCATCGTGTCGATGCGGATATCCTCCGCCCGGATCTCGATATCGACCTCCTCGGCCTCGGGCAGCACGGCGACTGTCGCCGCCGAGGTGTGGATGCGCCCACCGGCTTCGGTTTCCGGCACGCGCTGGACGCGGTGCACGCCGGATTCGAACTTCAGATGCGCGAACACGCCCTTGCCCGACACCGAGGCGATGATTTCCTTGTAGCCACCGACCTCGCCATCGCTGGCCGATACCACCTCGAAGCGCCAGCCGCGCGCGGCGGCATAGCGCTCATACATGCGGAACAGATCGCCGGCGAACAAGGCCGCCTCGTCGCCGCCCGTGCCGGCGCGGATTTCGAGGATGGCGTTCCTTTCGTCGGCGGCGTCCTTTGGCAGCAGCAGGATCTGGATGTCCTTCTGCAGCGCCTCGATGCGGCTCTCGACCTCCGGCAGGTCCGCCTCGGCCAGCGCCCGCATGTCGGCGTCGGTTGCCTTGTCGGCCAGCATCGCCTCAAGATCGGCCTGTTCCTGCTCGGCGGCGCGCAACGCCCGGATCTTGCCCACCATCTCCTGGATGTCGGCATATTCCGAGGCCATCTTCACATATTGATCGGCAGCGGGTCCGGCCGACATCTGCGCTTCGAGCATGTCGAAACGCTTGACGACTTGATCCATGCGGTCGCGAGGCAGGTTGATCATAATGGCGTGCTATAGCGGAATTGAACGATCGTCGGCGAACGCTTGAAGCAAGGCCCGCATCGGCGTTCCCTGGCTGGGCGCCATCAGATTGTCCTTGAAGAAGTCTTTCAGCTCCTGCAGCGGCAGCTCGGTCAGCATCGCCTTGACCGGACCGATCGACGCCGGCGACATCGAGATAGAGCGGAAGCCCAGGCCGATCAGCGCCATCGCCGAGATCGGTTTGCCGGCAAGTTCGCCGCAGAGCGTCACCGGCGTGTTGTTGCGCGCGCCGGCATCGGCGATCGTCTTCAGCACCCGAAGGAACGGCGTCGACAGACTGTCGAAGCGGTCGGCGAGCTGGGTGTTGCCGCGATCGACGGCCATGATGAACTGGAACAGATCGTTGGAACCGACCGAGACGAAATCCACCGCCTTCATCAATTCGTCGAGCTGAAACAACAGCGACGGCACTTCCAGCATCGCGCCGAGCTTGAGGCTGGTGGGCAGATGATGCGCGAAGCGCGACAGATGCCGGACCTCGCGGTCGATGATCTCGCGCGCTTGCGCGATCTCCGACAGCTCCGTCACCATCGGCAGCATCAGCTTCAGCTCACGGCCGCCGCAGGCCTTCAGCAGCGCCCGGATCTGCGTCCTGAGCAGGCCGGGGCGATCGAGCGTCAGCCGGATCGCCCGCCAGCCCAGCGCCGGATTCTCTTCCTGGATCGCGCCCTTGAAGTAAGGCAGCACCTTGTCGCCGCCGATGTCGATGGTGCGGAAGGTGACAGGCTTGCCGCGCGCGGCGTCGAGCACATCGCGGTAAAGCCGCTCCTGCGCCTCGGCGCGCGGGAAGGTCGAGGCGACCATGAATTGCAGTTCGGTGCGGAACAGCCCGATGCCGGCGGCGCCCGATTCGGTCAGCTGCGGCAGGTCGACGGCAAGACCCGCATTCATCAGGAGATCGACCGGAACGCCATCCTTGGTCAGCGACGGCTTCTTGCGCAGCTCCCGGTAGACTTCCTGGCGCCGCGCCCGGAACCGGACTTTTTCGGCATAGGCGGCCTCGAGGTCCGACTGCGGCCGCAGGTGGATGGTGCCTTCCTCGCCGTCGACGATGATGGCGTCGCCGTTTTCCGCCATGGAAACGGCGCCCTTCATCTGTCCGGCCACTGGAATGCCCATGGCGCGCGCGACGATGACGACATGGCTGGTGGCGGCACCGTCCTCCAGCACCAGGCCGCGCAGCTTGTCGCGCGGATAGTCGAGCAGCTCGGCCGCGCCCATCGAGCGGGCGACGATGATGGCGTCCTTGGGCAGCGAGGCCGCGACATCCTCCGGGCCGCGCCCCATCAGCTGGCGCAGCAATCGGTTGGCGAGGTCGTCGAAATCGCTCATCCGCTCACGCAGATAAGGGTCGGTCATGTGCAGCATGCGGGCGCGCATGTCGCTCTGCACCTTCTCGACCGCGGCCTCCGCGGTCAGGCCGTTGCGGATCGCCTCTTCCAGCCGGCGCACCCAACCGCTGTCATTGGCGAACATGCGGTAGGCCTCGAGCACCTCGCGGTGCTCGCCCTCGAAGGCGACCTCGCGCCGCTCCAGCATGTCGTCGATGGAGAGCCGGAGCGAGCCGAGGGAGGACTGCAGCCGGCGGACCTCCTCCTCGCTGTCCTCGTTGAAGAGGTTGGTGACGACGATGCGCGGCTCATGCAGCACGACATGGCCGAGCCCGACGCCCTCGTTGAAGGAAAGGCCGGTGAAGCTTGCCGGACGGCTGAGGTCGAGCTCCAGCCCCGGCCGGGTGAGGCGCGCGAGGTCGCCGGTCGCGATCATCTCGGCGATCACCATCGCCGTGGTTTCCAGCGCCTCGACCTCGTCGTCGCGGTAGTGGCGCATGGTCTTGTTCTGCACCACCAGCACGCCCAGCGTGCGCCCTGCCCTCAGCACCGGCACGCCGAGGAAGGAATTGTAGATCTCTTCGCCGGTCTCCGGCAGGTAGGCGAAGGCCGGATGCTCCTGCGCGTTGGAAAGGTTGAGCGGCCGCGCGCTGGCGGCAATCGTGCCGACCAGGCCCTGCCCGAGCCTGAGCTGCGCCAAGTGGACGGCGTTGGGGTTCAGACCCTCGGTGGCGTAGAGCTCGAGCACCGAGTCCGCGCGCAGCACATAAAGCGAGCAGACTTCGGCGACCATGTTGGAGGCGATGTCGCGCACGATGCGGTCGAGCCGCTCCTGCGGCTCCAGCGGCTCCTGCATGAGCTCGCGAAGCCGTTTGAGCAGAACGCGCGGGCCACTGGCCGTATCACGCATCGCGGCTTGTTCTCCAATGGGCATTCGCCCGCCGCAGTTTCTCCCGCGGCCGGCGTTCACGCAACAACTGACTCAGTTCTTGCTATTGCTTATCCAGACCGTAGACGGAATGCAAAGTGCGAACCGCCAGTTCCGTATAGGGACCGTCGATCAGTATCGAGATTTTGATCTCGGACGTGGTGATGGCGCGGATGTTGATCGCCTTGTCGGCCAGCGCCTTGAAGGCGGTGGCCGCGACGCCGGCGTGGCTCCTCATGCCGATGCCGATGACCGAGACCTTCGACATGCCGGCTTCCGACTGCACGACATCATAGCCGACTTCGGGTTTCAGCTTCTCCAGCACGGCAAGCGCCTTGTCGACGTCGCCGGACGGCACGGTGAAGGTCATATCGGTGAGTTTGCCGTCCTCGGAGATGTTCTGGACGATCATGTCGACATTGATGTTGGCCTCGGCCAGCGGCCCGAAGATGCCGGCGGCGACGCCTGGGCGGTCGCCGACGCGGCGCAGCGAAATCTGCGCTTCGTCCTTGGCGTAGGCAATTCCGGTGACGACCTGCTGTTCCACGATCTCTTCCTCGTCGCAAATGAGCGTTCCGGGCGGATTGAGCAAATCCCCCATTCCGGGCGCATCGGGATCGTCGAAGGACGACCGCACGAAGGTACGCACCCTGTGTACCATGGCAAGCTCGACCGAGCGTACCTGCAGCACCTTGGCGCCGAGCGAGGCCATTTCGAGCATTTCCTCGAAGGAAATCTTGGCCAGGCGCCGGGCTTTCGGCTCGATGCGCGGGTCTGTCGTGTAGACGCCGTCGACATCGGTGTAGATGTCGCAGCGGTCGGCCTTGACCGCCGCGGCGATCGCCACGGCGCTGGTGTCGGAGCCGCCGCGGCCGAGCGTGGCGATGCGGTTGTCCGGCCCGATGCCCTGGAAGCCGGCGATCACCGCCACCTGGCCCTCGCCGAAACGCTTGATCAGGAAGGCGCCGTCGATGTCGAGGATGCGCGCCGCGCCATGCGCATTGTCCGTCTTGATCGGGATCTGCCAGCCCTGCCAGGATCGTGCATGAATGCCCATATTTTGCAGCGTGATCGCCAGAAGACCGGCGGTGACCTGCTCGCCCGAAGCGACAACGGCGTCATATTCGCGCGCATCGTGCATGGGCGAGGCTTCGCGCGTCCAGGCGACCAGCTCGTTGGTTTTGCCGGCCATGGCCGAGACCACCACGGCAACCTCGTGACCGGCATCGACCTCGCGTTTGACATGGCGCGCCACATTGCGGATGCGGGCGATGTCGGCGACCGAGGTTCCGCCGAATTTCATCACGATACGCGCCATGGAAGCGAAATGCCTTTGACTGAAGCCGGCTCAAGGCCGGAACGGGAGAAAACGCCTGGGCAACCAAGCGCGGAAATGCGCGGCCTCCTTAGCCAAAACAGCAAGGCTTCGCAAGCGAGTGCGGCTGTAAGCGCCCCGGCACCGCTTATCCTGACGGATTCCTGTCGCCGATCATGCCATAAGGCGACCAAAAACCGGCCTTTGGAGATTCTCATGACCGAGACCCTTGAAATCGTCACCTTCCGCCTCAAACCCGGCGCCGAAGCCGGCTTTGTCGCCAGCAATGGGATCATGACCGACTGGCTCGCCCGGCAACCGGGCTTTCTGGGAAGGCATCTCGGCAGGCTCGAGGACGGAAGCTGGGTGGACGTCGTGCGCTGGCAAAGCATGGAACAGGCCCGGGCGGCAGCCGGCCGCATCATGGCCGAGATCGGCAACAGCGCGGCCATACAGGCGATCGAGCCCGCCAGCGTCGACATGAACCATGCGACGATCGCGCTGTCGCGTCAGGCGCACCTCTGAGCTTTGCCACCACAAGGCGTAGGAAGTTCAGGCGGCGCTGCGCCACAGGCCAGGATAGTCGAGAACTGCCTTGACTTTCTCGAGCCAGGACCCGACTTCCTAGCGTTCCCCGATTTCTTGTCGTTCGAGGAGACCCGCCCATGCCAGAACCCCGCCGATCGACTATCGATGCCGGAGAAGTCGAGCGCTTCTCCGCTCTTGCCGCCGAATGGTGGAACCCGAACGGCAAGTTCCGTCCGCTGCACAAGTTCAACCCGGTGCGGCTTGCCTATATCCGCGACCAGGTGGCGGCGCGTTTCGGCCGCGATCCGCGCGCGGCCCGGCCTTTCGAGGGCCTGCGCTTCCTCGACATCGGTTGCGGCGGCGGCTTGCTGTGCGAGCCGATGGCCCGGCTTGGCGCCGATGTCGTCGGCGCCGACGCTTCCTCGACCAACATCGAAGTGGCCAGGCTGCATGCGGCGGAAGCTGGCGTCAGCGTCGATTATCGCGCCACCACAGCCGAGGCGCTGGCCGATGCCGGCGAAACCTTCGACGTCATCCTCAACATGGAAGTGGTCGAGCATGTCGCCGATGTCGACCTGTTCGTCGCCAAATGCGGCCAGATGGTCCGCCCCGGCGGCATCATGTTCGTCGCCACCATCAACCGCACGCTGAAAGCGCTCGGCCTTGCCATTATCGGCGCCGAATATGTTCTGCGCTGGCTGCCGCGCGGCACGCACCAGTTCGGCAAGCTGGTGCGGCCGGAGGAACTTGGAAAGGCGTTGGGCGCCGCCGGGCTCACGGTGATCGACTGCACCGGCGTCATCTATCATCCGCTGGCCGACCGCTGGCAGAAGTCCAGGGACATGGACGTCAACTACATGGTGCTGGCCGAGAAGGCTTCGGCTTGATGCACCCCTCCCGGGAAGGGAGTGCTGAGATTCAGGTCAGGCCGAGTCGGAGTCGAAGACGGGCGCGAAGCGACCAAACTGGGTGGCTTCCGAGAACCGGCCTACGCCGGCCGTAGCCCTAACTTCCACGCCGCCGCCCATGAGTGCTTCGTCCGGCGAAGGCCGGAAGCGCAGGAAATCACAATTTGCAGGCCGGCATCACCTGAATATCGGCACTCCCTACGCTTCGAGCGGCCGATAACCTCCCTGCCAGTAGATCAGCGCCTGGCCGGCGTCCTTGGTCCTCACAGCTTCGACCGAGCCGAGGACGATCGAGTGCGCGCCGCGGTCGATCATCTCGTCGAGGCTGCAGTCGAAGGCAGCCACCGCATCGGCAAGCAGCGATGCGCCCGTCTTCAGCGTCGTCCATTCGGCGCCCTCGTAGCGGTCCTTGCCTTTGATGCCGCCGAAGCCGGAGAACCGCTCGGCCACCCGCTGATGCTGAGGCCCGAGCGAATTGACGCCGAAATGCCGGTAGCGCTCGATGATCGGCCAGGTCGACGAGGAGCGGTTGACGCAGGCGATCACCTTCGGCGGCTCCCCTGACAGCAACACCACGGAAATCACGACGAGGCCGGTGCGGTCGTCGCCGACGCCGGCGGTGATGACGCTGACATTGCCGACGATGAGCCGCATGGCGGCGCGAAAATCCGCGACGCTGACCGGGCCTTCTGCGTTGGGCATTGCCGCCTCCTCTGTTTCTTAAGCACGTCTCCCGGACGTGGGAGCCGGTTTCGGGATAAAGGCATGCATAAGATCAAACCTAAAGCGCATGGAGCGAAACTGAAAGATCGCGACGCGCCTTAAGCCGCCGACTGCATTGCGGCCAGTGCGATGCGGATGTCCCTCTCTAGCTGCGGGACGCCGCCGGCTCGATCCGAACCAGCGCAGGCGCGCCGGCCTGGCTTTGCGCCTTGGTCGTGATGAAGACGCCCGCGGTGATGATGGCGGCGCCCAGCCAGGTCAGAAGCTGGTAATGCTCGCCGAGGAACAGCGTGCCGGCGAACAGACCGACGGCTGCCGCCACATAGCCGATCTGGCTGAGATAGACCGGGCCGCCGACCGCCTGCAGGCGGAAGAAGAAGCCGAACATCGCCGAGGCCGACGCCACTTGGCCGACCACCACCAGCGGCACACCGCCGAGCGGGACGAAGGCCTGCCCGCCCAGAAGCGCCAGAATGCCGATGATGAGGAGCGTGGCCGAGGCCAGATGGCTGCCGACCGCCAGTTCGATGGGCCCGGTGCCTTCCGGCCAGTCGACGGTGCGGTAGATGTTGCCGGCGGCAAGGCTGACCGGGATGAGCAGGCCGATCGCCACCCAGAAATAATCGGCCGGCTGGCCGGCCTCGCCGCGGGTGAGCGCGACCATCACCGCGCCGACGAAGCCGACGACGATGCCGATGACGCCAAGCAGATTGGGACGCCGGACACCAAGCAGGATCGAAAACACCAGCGTGATGACTGGCGACAGCGTGAACATGATGCCGGTGTAGCCGGCGCCGAGATGCGGGATGGCCGAGAACATCAAGAGATTGGGAATGGCATAGGAAATCGCCGCGGTAACGAAGAAATAGCGCAGCTTGTGCGGGGTCAGCCGGATGCGTTCGCCGCGCAAGAGGAGCGCCAAGAGCAGCACGCCGCCGGCGCCCAGCGAAATGACGAAGGCCCAGACCATCGCCGGCACCCCGGCCGCGGTCGCAAGCTTGCCGAACGGCAGCGTCATGCCAAGCAGGCCGCCGGTCACCACCAGAAGGCCGATCGCCGAATCCCAGAGAAATTTCATCGGGCTGTCCTGTCGCTGCGTGACCGCTTGGCGGCCTGTCCTTATTGCGATAAGATAGCGTAAAGATTCTTTATGTCAAGATACTTTATGGTGAGCGACATGGACCGAGCGAGCAGAGCCATGGAACAGTGGCGACGGGAGCGGCCGGATCTCGATGTGTCGCCGATGGGCGTCATCGGGCGGCTCAACGAGGTTTCGGCGCTGATCGCCCGGGACCGGCTCGCGCCGGTCTTCGCCCGCTTTGGACTGCAGGCGGGCGAATTCGACGTGCTGGCGACATTGCGCCGATCGGGCGCGCCCCATGCGCTGACACCGACCGAACTCTACGAGGCGACGATGGTGACGTCGGGCGCCATGACCGCCCGCCTCGACCGCCTAGAAAAGGCCGGGCTGACACGACGCGCGCCGCACCCCAGCGACCGGCGAGGCGTTGTCGTCGAGCTCACCGCGAAAGGCCGCGAGCTCATCGACGAGGCGCTCACCGCCCACGTCGCCAACGAGCATGAAATCCTCGCGGGGTTGACGCGCGAGGATCGGGAAATGCTGGCGAAGCTCCTGGAAAAACTGATCGTCAGTCTTTGACTTGGCGGTTCGCGGCAAGCCCCAGCCGGTCGGCCATCCTGATCAGGTCGGGCAGCGTGGCGGCCTTCATCTTGCGCATGACCTGCGCGCGATTGACCTTCACCGTGATCTCGCTGACGCCGAGTTCGCCGGCGATCTGCTTGTTGAGCAACCCGGTAACGACGAGGGCCATCACCTCGCGCTCGCGCGCATTGAGCGTGGCGAACCGGTCTAGAAGCTCGGCCATGAGCCCGGCGTCGAGGCGATGCGCACGATCCTTTGCGAGCCCCGCCCGAATGGCGTCGAGCAGGTCCTGCTCGCGAAAGGGCTTCAGCAGGAACTCCACCGCTCCGGCCTTGATAGCCTGCACCGACATGGGCACGTCGCCGTGGCCCGTCAGGAAAATGACCGGAATGGCATCGCCGCTCTTGGCCAGCTGCGCCTGGAAATCCAGCCCGCTCGGACCCGGCATGCGCACGTCGAGCACAAGGCAGGACGGCGCATCGGCGCGAGGGTGCCGGGCAAACTCGTCGACAGAAGCGAAAGTGCAAACCTCGTAACCGACCGAACGCAAGAGACTGTCCAACCCGTCGCGCACCAGCGGGTCGTCATCGACCACATAGATCGTCGCGCTCTGCTCCAGCACCGGATCAGCTCCTCGCCTCGCGGATCGGCAGCGTGAAGCCGAACACGGCGCCGTTCGGATAGTTGGGCGCCGCATAGACCGCGCCCCCATGTGCCTCAACGATTGAGCGGCTGATCGCAAGCCCGACGCCCATGCCGCCTGGCTTGGTGGAAAAGAAAGGGTCGAAGACCTTGTCGAGAGAGCCCTGCGGAAGCCCCACTCCATTGTCGCGCACGCTGAACGTGATCTTCTCGCCGTCTGTCGCGAGGCTGACCAGCAGGTCGCGTTCGCTGGAGCGGTCGGCTTTGACGGCGTCGATCGCATTGGCAATGAAGTTGAGGATCACCTGTTGCAGTTGGATACGATCGGCCGACACCATTGGCAGATTCGTCAACTCGGTCCGCAATGTGATTTGGCTTCCGCGTATCTCGCCGAGCGCGAGTCCGAGCGTCTCCTGAACCAGTTCGGCCAGGTCAACCGGTTCCCGGGACGGCGGTTTGCGCGCGGCCAGGCCGCGCACACGGCCAATCACATCACCGGCGCGACCGGCTGCTTCCACGATCCGTTCGAGCGCCTTTCGCGCCTCGCCCCCGTTCGGTGGCGAAGCGCCAAGCCATCGGATCGCGGCATTGCCGTTGGCAACGATCGCGGCCAGCGGCTGGCTTACCTCGTGAGCGATCGAGGTGCCAAGCTCGCCGATCAGGATCACGCGCGACATGCGGGCAAGGTCAGCTTGCGCCTGCCTCGTCGCCAGGTTGGCGGCCTCGATTCTGAGCGCCAGGTAAGTGGTGGCGCCGATCGCAACCAGACTCAGCACGCTGTTGGCCAGCCCGGAATTCCGATCTCCAAAACTGGTCAGTAGATAGCTCACGATGGTCAGGATGCCACAAGCGGCTCCAACCAGCATAATGGCGCGCGGGCTGCCGGTCCAAACCGAGAGCAGGATGACCACGACGTAGAGCACCGCCACCGCAACCTCCAGACTGGTGACGGTGTCGGCAACGAATATCCCGGCGACGAGCACGGCTATCGCTGACCACAGCAGGGGCTTTTCAAGGTGAACGCCGTCAGACTCGCGTTTCATCTTATTTCCCAATCATTCGACTTCTCGGGTTGCGCATATGCCTAGCGCCTCGATCTTCCTCTCGTGCAGTGCCGAACGATGCGAAAGGAGAGACGCGTGAAAGCATAGGATGCCCGTAACATCCAGCGGACCAACGTCAACGGCAAGAAATCTCGTTGCAGGAGCACTGCCGCCACATGTGAGAGCAATTGCGCCAGCCACAGCGAAGCGCGGGCAGCTGTGAAGGCCGCGCTTAGCGACAACCGGCGGAGCTCCCTCTGCCATGGCGTCGACAAATCGGGTCTCTTCGCGTGTCGGCGACGCGACGAAGGTTCCGTTTCGAAGTCCTCTCGATAGTGCCGGACCATGGGAAAATCTCCATGCCTTCATCGGCAAGAGCGGCCGATGCATCGAGCGCCCCTCCTGACGCGGCGGGCGAAGCACCGTGGAGCGCCGCCCTGCGGCCGCGGGGCGGCCGATCTTCCGAGACAATGGCTGCCGCGGCTCAGCTCGGGTTCTCGAGCGTGAACAGGTCGGCTTCCTCGTCATAGGCGAAGTACTCAGCGTAGCGCGCCAGGCTGATGATCGCCTTGATCGTGTCCGCGGCGTAGTCCTCGGACATGTAATCCTCGAGCTCGTCGCGGAAACGCCGGGCCGGCGCCTTGTGGCTCGGCCGCTCGTCGAGAATGCGGCGGATATGCGCGGCCAAGGGCACATAGGTCGCCAGCTGCTGCGCGAAGAGGCGTTTGCGCTCGTCGACCTCGCTTTCGGCAAAGCGCTTGCCGGCGGAGGTCAGACGAAGGTCGCCGCCTTCCAATTCGGCAAATCGCAACAGCTGCAGCGTTTCGGCAACCGGGAAGAGGTCGTCGATGTCGAGCCTGAGATCGGCGGCGAGCGGCGGCAGATCAGCCTTGCCGTCATAAGGCTTGGCTGCAACGGTCTCGATAAGGCCCGACAGTTCGTTGGTGGAGACCCTCGGCAGCACCATGGCGATACCGGTGCCGGGGAAGAGGCCTTCCCGCGCCGGGGCCGTCGCTCCGGTCTTCGTCGTCATGCGGGCATAAATATCCTCGACGAGCGCCCGGAAGGCCGGATCGAGACGGTTGCGCGGCTGCGGCAACTCGACCCGGATCTCGCCGATGACATGGCCGGGATTGGAGCCGAAGATCAGGATGCGATCGCACATCAATACCGCCTCCTCGATGTTGTGCGTCACCATCAGGATGGCTTCGATGGGCATGCGCCCTTCGCACCAGAGATCGAGCAGGTCGGTGCGCAGCGTCTCGGCGGTCAGCACGTCGAGCGCCGAGAATGGCTCATCCATCAGGAGGAGCTTTGGATGGACGACCAGCGCGCGAGCCAGACCGACCCTCTGGCGCATTCCGCCCGAGAGCTCCTTCGGATACGCGTTCTCGTAGCCGTCAAGTCCGATCAGGTCGATCGCCGCAAGCGCGCGCTTGCGCCTTTCCGCCGCAATGACGCCCTGCGCCTCCAGCCCTAGCTCGACATTCTCCAGCACGGTCAGCCAGGGAAACAGCGCAAAGCTCTGGAAGACGACGGCGATGCCCGAGCGCGGTCCCGTGACCGGTTGGCCCTCGAAGGCGACCGAGCCTTCGGTCGGGCGGATCAGGCCGGCGATGGTCCTCAGCAGCGTCGATTTGCCGGAGCCGGAGCGGCCGAGCAGGCCGACGATCTCGGCCGGACGCAGGGTGAGGTCGACATTGTCGAGCACGACCAGTTGGCCCGAGGCGCCGTTGTCATAGGCCTGCCTGACGCCCTTCACGCTGACAAGCGGTGTGTTGTTGGCGATGATATCCATGATCTGTCCTCCGGACGGGTCAATCGAGGCGCAGCCGGCGCTCTGCATAGACGTAGAGCGGGCGCCACAGGGTGCGGTTGAAAAGGGTGACGAAGAGCGACATCACGGCAATGCCGAGCACGACACGCGGGAAATCGCCGGCTTCCGTCGCCTTGGCGATATAGGCGCCGAGACCATAGGCCTCGAGCTTGGTGTTGCCCCAGCTCGCCACTTCAGCGACGATGCTCGCGTTCCACGAGCCGCCGGAAGCGGTGATGGCGCCCGTGACGTAGTATGGGAAGATCCCGGGCAGGATGACACGCCGCCACCATGTCCACGAACGTATCTGGTAGACTGACGCCGCTTCCTTGAGGTCGGTGGGAAAGGCGGTCGCACCGGCAATCACGTTGAACAGGATGTACCACTGCGTTCCGAGCACCATCAGCGGCGAGAGCCAGATGTTGGGGTTGACGCCGGTGGCCACGATTGCGACGACCGCAAAAGGAAACAGCACGTTGGCGGGGAAAGCCGCCAGGAACTGCGCCAGCGGCTGGACCCGTTCGGCGACGGCCGGCCTGAGCCCGATCCAGACGCCGATAGGCACCCAGATGACGCTGGCGACCGCGATCAGGATGATGACGCGCAGCAGCGTGACCAGGCCGCCACCGAACGCCTCCCCCGCATCGCTCCACGACAGGGTCTGGCGCATATAGTCGAAAGCGATCCACACGCCCCACGCCGTTACGGCCAGAACCAGCACCAGCCAAACCCGGTCGATGGTACGGCTCACGCGGCCGGTGCCAGTCGATCGGGCCTGCATGCTTCCCGCATCGAGACGGACGAGCATCAGGCGGTCCCAGGCCCAGCCGAAGGGGATGATCAACCGTTTCATCAGCCGGGTGCGGATCATCATGCTGTAGACCCAGGAGCGGGGCTTGTCCTGGCTCGCCGTCTGCTCGAAGCGGAACTTCTCCGCCCAGGCGACGATCGGCCGGAACAAAAGCTGGTCGTAGAGCAGGATTAGGACGGCCATTGCAGCCACCGCCCACGCGACGGCCACGAAATTCTTCTGGTCGATGGCCAGCGCCAGATACGACCCGATACCCGGAAGCTGGACGGTCGTGTTGCCGACGGTGATCGCCTCCGAAGCGACGACGAAGAACCAGCCGCCTGACATCGACATCATCGTGTTCCAGATCAGGCCGGGCGCCGCGAACGGCGCCTCGAGCCGCCAGAAGCGCTGCCATGCGGAGAGACCGTAGCCACGACTCACCTCGTCGAGGTCGTTCGGCACCGTTCGCAGCGATTGATAGAACGAAAAGGCCATGTTCCAGGCCTGGGCGGTGAAGATCGCGAAGATCGAGGCGCATTCGGCGCCGAGCTGGCTGCCCGGAAACAGCCCGATGAAGAAGGTGACGGTGAAGGTCAGGAAGCCGAGCACCGGCACCGACTGCAGGATGTCGAGCGCGGGGATGATCACCAGCTCGGCCCGGCGGCTCTTCGCGGCGAGCGTCGCCACCACGAAGGTGAAGATCAGCGAGGCGATGATCGCCGCGAACATCCTGAGCGTCGTGCGCAGGGCATATTCGGGCAGATGGCCGATGTCGAGCGAGACCGGCGCCGTCGACAGCGCGTCGAGCGAGGCCCGCATCTCATGCGACCCCCGCAGCACGAGCGCGATTGTCGCGATCACCAGGGCGAAAGCGACGACATCGTAGCTGTTTGGCAGGAGACGGGAACGAACGAATGCCGCAACGGCGCCCTGGCCCGGACGGTCTTGAGGAAGGAACACCATGGCGGGACCTCAGCGCGACAGAGACGGCGAACGGCGCGATGACGCGCCGGCAACGACGCGCTCCACGACGAGGCCGGGTCTCGCACCATTTTCGGACGCGGCGCCATGCCCCGGCACCCAGCGGCATTCGAGCCGCCCGGTCCTGGAATCGCGATGCCAGATAGCGCGCACCACGGCGTTCGATGCGCGGCGCGGCGGCCTGGGACGGAACTGCAGGACGCGCGCGCCGGCCGGAGGCCAGGCCGCAGCCTTGCCAGGGGCGGGCACTGCGTTCTTCCCGCGGAAGATGACGATCTTGTTCATGACTCACCTCCAGGAGCCGCCCGTGGCGGTCCTGCGGCGAGCCGAAGACGAGCTAGGCCCGTTCGGGGCTCGCCTGGCAGGCGGCGCCAGGAGCGATCCGGTTTAGGGGTGCAGCCGTCCGGCCATGGGCAAAAGCCCTGACCGGACAGCTACTCGGGTAGCTGTCCATCGTTTCTTGTTCCAGTGAGCGATCGCTTGTCGCGAAGGCACGAACCTTCTGTCACCACGCGATCAGGCGGTCAATTTGGCAGTGGTATAGGCGGGATATACGAAGGTATAGGCGCGGCATTGCCACCGGTCGGCCTGCCGGCCGCCGCGCGCGACGGCGCGCCCGCCGCCGTTGCCGACAGGCTACGGCCCAAGGCATTTTCGGAACTCAGTTGCGGTCGTCCGGGAAGCTCGGGATCGGCATGAACTCCACGCCGTCGTCGGCGAGGCTCTGCGCCTCTTCGGGCGTCGCTTCGCCGTAGATGCCGCGCGGATCGGTCTCGCCGAAATGGATCTTGCGCGCTTCCTCGGCGAATTTGTCGCCGACGTAATCGGCATTCTCGCGCACCTTCTCGGCCAGAGCCTTGAGCTGCGCCAGCGCCTGCTTCTGCGCCTCGCCCATGGCCAAAGCAACCTTCTCCTGGCTACGGGAGGTGGAGACGGCGGGCGCCATCAGCGCCTTCTCGACCTTGCGCGAGCCGCAGCTCGGGCAATCGACGAAGCCGCGCTTCTTCTGGGTGTCGAAGTCGTCATTGCTGCGGAACCACGCCTCGAACTCGTGCTCGTGCTCGCAGATCAGGGAAAAACGGATCAAGAGGCTGCACCTCTGAGACGCGGCGCTTCGCTTGTCCCGGCATTGACGGTGAAATCCCGCGCATTCTTCAGATTGGGGATCTTGCGGCGCGCGGCCAGCGACTGGGCCGGATCGATCTCGGCGACGATCACACCGGGCTCGTTATGCGCGGCCTCGGCGACGATGCGCCCCCACGGATCGACGATCAGCGAGTGGCCATAGGTCTCGCGCCCGTCCTCATGCAGGCCGCCTTGCGCGGCGGCGATGACATAGGCGCCGTTCTCGATGGCGCGGGCGCGCAGCAGCACATGCCAGTGCGCCTCGCCCGTCTGGCGCGTGAAGGCGGCGGGCACCGTCAGCACCTCGGCCCCGGCCATCGCCTCGGCGCGGAACAGTTGCGGGAAGCGCAGGTCGTAGCAGACGGCAAAGCCAAGCTTCGTCCCGTTGATATCGGTCACGGTCGCTTCCGTTCCCGGCTCGTAGGACGCGGATTCGCGCCAGCTCTCGCCATTGTCGAGATCGACATCGAACATGTGGATCTTGTCATAGCCGGCAATCTGGGCGCCGTCGGGCGAAAACAGGAACGCGCGGTTGGCGAGCTTGCCGTCGGCGCGGCGAATGGCCGTCGAGCCGATATGCAGGTAGATGCCGAGCTCCTTCGCCAGCCTGCGCGCGGTGGCGACGATCACATCCTTGTCCTCGGTGGTGAAAGCAGCCGCGCCGGCTTCCTTGTCGCGCACCAGCGCTCCGGTCATTTCCGGCGTCTGGATGTAGGTGGCGCCCTGGCCGGCAGCCTGGCGGACCAGGATCTCCATGTCGGCGGCGTTGCGCTCCGGGCTGGTGCCCGAACGTATCTGCACGGCGGCGACCTTGAAACTACCCATGATCATCTCCCGTTGGCGAGCATCGTGTCCAGCCGGCCCTGCGACTCCAGCTCGTGGAGGTCGTCGCAGCCGCCGACATGCGTGTCGCCGATGAAAATCTGCGGAAAGGTCGCTCGCCCATGCGCCTTGGAGATCATTTCCTGGCGTAGTTCCGGCGAGAACGAGGCATCGTGCTCGGTATAGGCCACCCCCTTGCGGTCGAGCAGCCGCTTGGCGGCGCTGCAGTAGCCGCACATCATGCGGGTATAGATCGTCACATCAGCCATTGGCCGGCAGTCCTCATGCATGCCGTCCAATCAGGTACGAAAGCGACATGCGGCAAACAACAAACTCAAACCTATATAGTCGCGGACTCATCGGGCCGAAAGTCCCCAGGCAGGACGCGGGCGAAAGTGAGGATGTCGACCGCTCCGGCGCCACCCCTCTTCAGCGCCTTGGCGACCGCCCGCACCGTGGCGCCGGTGGTGTAGACATCGTCGACCACGAGCACCCGGCGCCCCGCTATCTCGATTTCGGCCTCCGATGGCACACGGAAAGCGGCGCGCACATTCTCCTCGCGCTCGTGCCGTTCGAGCCCGACCTGCTGGCGCGTCAGCTTCACGCGCCTGATCGCGGACGGCGAGAAGGGCAACCCGCCGAGCTTTGCAACGGCCCGTCCGAGCTCCGCCGACTGGTTGAACTGGCGCCGGAAGAAGCGCCGCCAATGCAACGGCACCGGCACGACGAGGTCGGCCTCCGCGATCAGCTCCGCGCCGGCGCGCATCATCCAGTTCGCCATCCAGGGCGCGAGATCGGTTCGATCCTGATATTTCAGCCCCTGCACCATCTGCCGCGCGACGCCCGAATAGATGACAGCCGCCCGCGCCCGCTCGAAGGGCGGCGGATCGGCGATCGCCTCGGCGGAAAGAAACCCCTCGCCCATATCATGGGTGAAGGGCGTGCCCATCACCGGGCACCAGGGTTTTTCCAAGAGCCTCAGCTTCGGCCAGCAGGCGCCGCACAAGACACCAGGCTGCGACACATGGCGACGGCAGCCTGCGCAAACCGGCGGGAACAACAGGCGCGCCGGCCAGGCAAGCGCCTGCCGCGTCATATCCTGGACCGCTATGGTCTTGATCTTGTGCACCGGATCGGCCACGTGAAAGGAAATCCCCGCGCCACCTTAACACCACTCCGGCATGCGCGGACAACAGGAAGCTTTTCATTGCAGCCCTTGATCGACACCGAGCTCTGGCTCGCGCGCAAGCGCAGGGCTCTCGCCCGCCCCGTCGAAGGCGCCGATTTCCTGATGCGGCGTGCGGCGGAGGATCTTGCCGACCGGCTGGGCGCTGTCGAACGCCGCTTCGGCAAGGCGGCCGCGCTGTTCTGCCAGACATCGGCGGCGGCGGACGTGCTTGCCGGCAGCGGCAAGGCGGGCGAGATCGTGCGCGTCGAGATGGACGAAGCGTTTCTGGCCGGCAATCCCGGCCTGGTGGCGCCGGCGGAGACCGTGCCGTTCGAGGAGAGCAGCCTCGATCTCGTCGTCTCCCTGCTCTCGTTGCATGCGATGAACGACATTCCCGGCATGCTCGCGCAAATCCGCCGGTCGCTGCGACCGGACGGCCTGTTCCTCGGCGCTCTCGCGGGCGCGGGCACACTGGCGGAATTGCGCGAGAGCATGCTCGCGGCCGAGACGGAGCTTTACGGCGGCGCGGGCCCGCGCATCCTTCCCTTCACCGACGTGCGCGACGCGGGCGCGCTGTTGCAACGCGCCGGCCTGGCGTTGCCTGTCGCCGATGTCGAAACGGTCGTGGTGCGCTACGATACGCTGTTCGATCTTGCCGCCGATCTGCGCGCCATGGGCGAAACCAGCGCGCTTCTCGATCGCAGCCGCCGGCCGGCCAGCAGGCGCCTGTTTGCCCGCGCCGCCGAAATCTATGCCGAGCGGTTCTCGGATCCGGACGGCCGTATCCGGGCAAGTTTTTCGATTGTCTGGATGTCCGGCTGGGCCCCGGACGCCTCGCAGCAGAAGCCGCTCAAGCCCGGATCGGCCAAAGTTTCGCTGAAGGCGATCCTGGAGACCCCGCCGAAGAACTGACCGCGCCCGTTATCCGTTCAATGAGCGAAGGCGTTGGCGAGCTTGCTGTTGTTGTCGCTGAACAACCACACGAGCCCGTCGGCCGCCTGTTTGACCCCGGCGATGATGGCGAGCGACAACACCACGACGATCAGGCCATATTCGACGGCCGTGGCGCCCGTTTCGTCTTCAAGGAATTGCTGCAGCAGGTTTTTCATGGTCATCGATCCCTCATGCAGAAATTCTAATGTCCTACCCGTTAAGAAAGGTTAACAGTAAAAGCTTAACAGCGAGTGAAACGCCGCTGTGCCGGAAAATCATTAACCAAGTCAGCACTCGCCGCTGCGGCTGCCGTCATTGCGGATGACGCAGATTGAACTGGGCAGTGGCTGCAGCACGCTGCGGCGCACCGTATATGTATTGAGGCGATGGCCGATCGATCCGGTCGCCGTCATGTCGAGTCCGCCGGCGAAGGCGTCGCGAGCGCTTTGCGGCCTAGTCTGGTTGTCCAGGAAGGGCGTCGCGATCAGCGCCAGCGCCACCGCGGCCGAGCCGAAGAGAAGCGTGATCCGCAGGATGCCCATGCCGGCGTCCACCGCGCGGAAGCCTCGGTCGGGCCGGATCGAGTCCCAGTCTCTTTCAAGGCTCATGCCGTGTTTCCCAATCATCGACGATCTCGTCGCGCGAACGCGCCTCGTGCAATTTTTCACGTCGAGATAAATCTTCCATTAACGCTGGCTAAAGCAGGTCCAGGAAACGTGCGGAAACTTTCGTCGTCTCGGGAAACGATGAACTGACGCGAAGGCGGCACGAAATCACAAAAGATCGATGAGGAACTGGATCAGCGGCGCGTCGGCCGGCGGCATCGGATAGTCGCGCATCTGCCGCGGCCTGACCCATTTCAGCCCCTGCCCTTCCCTGGGCTGCGCGATGCCGCGAAAGCGGCGGCAGACATAGAGCGGCATCAGGAGATGGAAATCGTCATAGGAGTGGCTGGCGAAGGTGAGCGGCGCCAGGCATGGAATCTCGGTCTCGATGCCGAGTTCCTCGTGCAACTCGCGGACCAGGCACTCCTCCGGCGTCTCGCCGAGCTCGACCTTGCCGCCTGGAAACTCCCACAGGCCGGCGAGCTGCTTGCCCTCGGGGCGCTGCGCCAGGAGCACGCGCCGGTCGGCGTCCACCAGCGCGCAGGCGGCGACCAGAAGCAGGCGCTTTCCGGCTGGCTTGACCTCGCTCATGCGCCCGGCGGCCGACGATAATGGTAGCGATAGACTTCCTCGAAGCCGAGCGACCGGTAGAGCGAGAGCGCCGGTAGATTGCCGGCCTCGACCTGCAGCCAGGCCTCACGCGCGCCGCGCAGCCGCGCCCATTTCAGCGCCGACAGGATGAGATTGCGGCCATGGCCCTTCTTGCGCGCCGATTTTTCGGTGGCGACCTCGAACAGGCCGGCGAGGTCTCCGTCATGCACGCAGATCAGCGTCGCCAGCGCCTCGCTGCCATCTTCCAGCGCGAACAGCCCCGCTTCGGGCTGGATGGCGCCGATGACCTCGGACAGGCCGGGCCGCAGCGAGGCGTCCGAGCCGCTCGTCCTGAGCGACGCGCCGATGAAGCGGCTGATGTCCTTGAGCGGTATCTGGTCCATGGCCGCGCCAAGCTCGAGGTCCTTCAGCGGCAGCCGCATGACCAGGGATTCGTCGAACCTGTTCCAGCCGGCCTTGTCGAGATGCGTGGACAAGACCTGCCCCGACAGCGGCGACATGCGGAAGGTCAGCGGCCTGCCATAGGCGTCGAAACGCCTTGCGGCGCGGCCGATGCGCTCCTCGATGGCATGCGTGTCGCCCGGATCGAGCGGATTGACCGAGTTCAGGCGCTTGGCTGGGAGCCCGGCGGTCAGCCGCACCACCCAGGTCCCGTCATAATGGACGGCGGCCGCCGGCCAGGCGCGAAAACCCGCCGCCTCGTAGCGGCGCACGACCGCCAGCACGCTTGCCGGATGCCTGGACACCGGCGCCATCAGCTCCGGTAGTCGCCGTTGATGGCGACATATTCCTTGGTGAGATCGCAGGTCCACACCGTCGCCTTGCCGCGGCCGATGCCGAGATCGGCCCGGATGCGGATGTCGTCGCGCTTCATATAGGCCGAGGTCGCTTCCTCCGAATAGGCCGGATCACGCTCGCCCTCATGCGCCAGGCGGTTGTCGCCGAACCAGATCGACAGCCGGTCGCGGTCGGCCGGCTCGCCGGCCTTGCCGACGGCCATGACCACGCGGCCCCAATTGGCGTCCTCGCCGGCGACCGCCGTCTTGACCAGCGGCGAGTTGGCGATCGAAAGCGCGACGCGCTTGGCCGAGCGCGCCGATTTGGCGCCGGTCACCGTGACCTCAACCTGCTTGCGCGCGCCCTCGCCGTCGCGAACCACTTGCAGTGCCAGCGATTTCAGCACCTTGCCGAGCGCCCGGCGGAACGCGCCGAGCCGCGCATCCTTGGGATCGCTGATCGCTGGCGCGCCGTGCGCCGCAGCCTTGCCGGTGGCGAAGATGAGCAGCGTGTCGCTGGTCGAGGTGTCGCTGTCGACGGTCACCGCATTGAAGGTCTTGGCCGTGCCGCGCGACAACAGGTCCTGCAGCACGGGGGCCGCGATCGGCGCGTCGGTGGCGATGAACGAGAGCATCGTCGCCATGTCGGGCGCGATCATGCCGGCGCCCTTGGCGATGCCGTTGATGGTGACGTCGGCGTCACCGAGCTTGACCGTCGCCGTCGCCACCTTCGGATAGGTATCCGTGGTCATGATCGCCTTGGCCGCCTCGGTCCACAGATCCGGCTTGCCGTCCTTGACCAGGCCGGCGAGCAGATGGCTGAATTTCGTGGTGTCGAGCGGCTCGCCGATGACACCGGTCGAGGCCAGGAACACTTCGCTTTCGGAGCATCCCGCGGCCTTGGCCGCCGCCTCGCCGGTCAGCGCGGTCGAGGCCTTGCCCTTCTTGCCGGTGAAGGCGTTGGCGTTGCCGGAATTGACCACCAGCACGCGCGCCTTGCCGGCAGGCAGGTTCTGGCGGCAGAAGTCGACCGGCGCCGACGGGCATTTCGACCTGGTGAACACGCCGGCGACAGCCGTGCCCGGATCGAAGACCATAGCCAGCAGGTCGGTCCGATTCCGGTATTTGATGCCGGCTTCGGCGGTCGCGATGCGCACACCCTCGATGACCGGCATCTTCGGATATTTCTTCGGTGCGAGCGGCGAAATCGTAGCGGACATCGGGACCCCGGAGCGGCAAGAATACGAAAGCAAGGCCGGTTTGCCCGATAGCGCGCGCCGGCGCAAGGGGCGTTCTGGCCGCGCCTTCGCGCCCCGGCCGGCGGCTTTGCAATTGGAAACGCGTCGTTTCGTTTCATCGCCGAAGTCAATATGATCGGCGCCAGATTCACCGGCTAAGGAAGACCTCGATGGGCGAAGCCGCCGCTCGCGGGCGCAAGTCAATCGGCGCGAAACGCAATCCCGAGAGCGCCGATGCCATCGTCAAGGCCGCCGAGGCGGTGTTGCGCGAGGCCGGCTATGCGGGCTTCTCGATCGAAGCCGTCGCCCGGCGGGCGCGGGCGGGAAAGCCGACCATCTACCGCTGGTGGCCGAGCAAGGCGGCACTGTTGATCGAAGTCTACCAGCGGCAGAAGCGCGTCGAGACACCGGACACCGGAAACATCGAGGACGATCTGGCCGGCTTCCTCGAAAATCTGTTCGCGCATTGGCGCGACACCCCGTCGGGCAACATCTTCCGCTCGCTGATCGCGGAGGCGCAGTCGGACGAGACAGCCGCGGCCGCGCTTGCCGACTATTCAAAGGGACGCCGCGGCCATACCGGCCGGATGATCGAGCGCGCCAAGGCGCGGGGCGAGGTGGCGGCCGATGTCGATGCCGGGATTGTCGCTGACCTGATCGCTTCCTTCGCCTGGCGGCATCTGCTGACCGGACGGCTCGACGAGGACGACGCGGTGATCCGCGCCGCCGTGCGCTACATCACGCGGGGGATACTGACCACCTAAGCCCAAAAGCGAAAGGGCGCCGAAAGGCGCCCTCCGCCGGATATTCAAGCCGGTAGCGGATTACTTGCCGCCTTCCAGCGTGTCGACGTCCTTCTTGAGCTTCTCGTCCGGGATCTCGACCTTGGCGGCTGCGCGCAGGCCCTTGACCATGGCGAAATACTTGTCGCGGATCACTGCCTGCTTGGCCTGGTCCTTGACGTCGTCGAAGGCCGGCGGCTGCTTGGCGCGCTTGTCTTCGAGCTTGATGACGTGCCAGCCGAACTGTGTCTGCACCGGCTCCTTGGTGTATTTGCCGACGTCGAGCGCGAAGGCCGCCTTGTCGAATTCCGGCACCATCTGGCCCTGTCCGAACCAGCCGAGATCGCCGCCATTGGTTTTGCCCGAGGGGTCATTGGTGTGTTCGTTGGCGAGCTTCTGGAAGTCGGCGCCGCCGTCGAGCTGCTTGATGATCGCCTCGGCCTCTTCCTTCGTCTTCACGAGGATGTGACGCGCATGCACTTCGTTGGCCGGCGGCGTGTTGGCGATCTCCTGGTCGTAGCGGGCGCGCACTTCGGCGTCCGTCACCTTGGCGACCACTTCCTTCTCGACCACCTCGCCATGCAGGGCGCGCGCCTGCAGGAAAGCCATGCGGCGCTGGAAGTCGGCGTCCTTGTCGAGACCCGCATCGACCGCCTTCTTGGCCATGACGCGAATCTCGATCGCCGCCGAAAGGGCGGCCGCGCGGCGCTGGTCGGGCGGCAGTTGCGCGAACTGTTGCGACAGTTCGCCTTCGGCGAGCTGCAGATCGGCCTCGGTCAGCTTCTCGCCATTGACGGTGGCAACCACGGCGTTGGGGTCGACCGGCGCCGCCGGAGCAGCCGCGGGTGCCGTGGCGTCCGGCTGGGCGGGCTTGGTCTCCTGCGCCATCAGCGGTGACAGGCAAAGTGCCGAGAGCCCGAAGGCCAGACCGAGGCTGGCGAGCGAGGCACGGCGGAACGACAGTGACATCGAGATGAACTCCAATGGGGATTGCCAATAAGGATCGCGGGAGCGAAAGGGTTCCAGATCAGTCGGATTGTGGCGGAATTTGGCGCTGCCGATAGGGCTAACGCGGCGTTGACATCGATTGAGCCCCCTCTTATCTGTCCAACGACTTGGCGTCCAGAACCGTTTTCCGGGCGCTTTTTGCGTTTGTCCGCATTCACGCGGATTTGATGGGCCCGCCAGGCGCCTGTCGCAAACGGCCAAAATTGCTATCGAAAGGGCCATTGGATGGTCAGTCTCGGCGGTCTCGCCCGTAAGGTTTTCGGTTCTTCCAACGACCGCCGCGTCAAGTCGACCCGGCCCAGGGTCGAAGCCATCAACGCCATGGAAAACGAGATGCGGGCGCTTTCCGACACCGAGCTTGCGGGGCGCACGCAAAAGTTCCGTCAGGATCTCGCCAACGGCGCTTCGCTCGACGATCTTTTGGTTCCGGCCTTCGCCACGGTGCGCGAAGCAGCCCGCCGCGTGCTCGGCATGCGGCCTTTCGACGTCCAGTTGATCGGCGGCATGGTGCTGCACAATGGCGGCATCGCCGAGATGCGCACCGGCGAGGGCAAGACCCTGGTCGCCACCTTGCCCGTCTACCTCAATGCGCTCGCCGACAAGGGCGTGCATGTCGTTACCGTCAACGACTACCTCGCCAAGCGCGACGCCGAATGGATGGGCCGGGTCTACAAATTCCTCGGTCTGACCGTCGGCATCATCGTCCACGGCCTTTCCGACGACGAGCGCCGCGACGCCTACGCCTGCGACGTCACCTATGCCACCAACAACGAGCTCGGCTTCGACTATCTGCGCGACAACATGAAGTATGAGCGCTCGCAGATGGTGCAGCGTGGACACTCCTACGCCATCGTCGACGAGGTCGATTCCATCCTGGTGGACGAAGCCCGCACGCCGCTGATCATTTCCGGTCCGCTCGAGGACCGCTCGGAAATGTACAACACCATCGACACCTTCATGCTGAAGCTCGGCCCGGCCGACTACGAGGTCGACGAGAAGCAGAAGACGACGATCTTCACCGAGGAAGGCACCGAGAGGCTGGAGAACATGCTGCGCGACGCCGGCCTCCTGAAGGGCGAGTCGCTCTACGACGTCGAGAACGTCGCCATCGTCCATCACGTCAACAACGCGCTGAAGGCGCATCTTCTGTTCCAGAAGGACAGGGACTACATCGTGCGCAATGGCGAGATCGTCATCATCGACGAGTTCACCGGCCGCATGATGCCCGGGCGCCGCTATTCGGAAGGCCTGCACCAGGCGCTCGAGGCCAAGGAGCATGTGCAGATCCAGCCGGAGAACCAGACGCTGGCCTCCGTCACCTTCCAGAATTACTTCCGCCTCTACAAGAAGCTCGCCGGCATGACCGGCACGGCGCTCACCGAGGCCGAGGAATTCGCCAACATCTACAATCTCGAAGTCACCGAGATCCCGACCAACCTGCCGGTCGTGCGCAAGGATGAGGACGACGAGGTCTACCGGACGGTCGACGAGAAATACAAGGCGATCGTCAAGGAAATCAAGGAAGCGCGGGACAAGGGCCAGCCGATCCTGGTCGGCACCACCTCGATCGAGAAATCCGAGCTGCTGGCCGAGCGCCTGCGCAAGGACGGCTTCAAGGACTTCGAGGTGCTCAACGCCCGCCACCACGAGCGCGAGGCGTCCATCGTCGCCCAGGCCGGCAAGCCCGGCGCCATCACCATCGCCACCAACATGGCCGGACGCGGCACCGACATCAAGCTCGGCGGCAATGCCGAGATGCGCATTGCCGAGGAGCTCGGCGACATGCCGGCCGGACCCGAGCGCGAGGCCCGGGAAAAGGAGATCAATGACGACGTCGAGCGCCTGAAGGAAAAGGCGCTGGCCGCCGGCGGCCTCTATGTGCTTGCCACCGAACGCCACGAATCGCGCCGCATCGACAACCAGTTGCGTGGTCGCTCAGGCCGCCAGGGCGATCCCGGCCGCTCGAAATTCTTCCTGTCGTTGCAGGACGATCTGATGCGCATTTTCGGCTCCGAGCGCATGGACGGCATGCTGCAGAAGCTCGGCCTCAAGGAAGACGAGGCGATCATCCACCCATGGATCAACAAGGCGCTGGAAAAGGCGCAGAAGAAGGTCGAGGCGCGTAACTTCGACATCCGCAAGAACCTCTTGAAATATGACGACGTCTCCAACGATCAGCGTAAGGCGGTGTTTCAGCGGCGCATCGAGCTGATGGACGGAGAAGGTCTTGCCGAAACCGTTGCCGAGATGCGCGAAGGCGTCATCGAGGATATCGTCGCCAAGAACATTCCCGAAAATGCTTATGCCGAGCAGTGGAACGTCACCGGCCTCAAGGAAGAGGTGGCGCAGTACCTCAACCTCGACCTGCCGGTCGAGGAATGGGTCAAGGAAGAGGGCATCGCCGAGGACGACATCCGCGAGCGCATCACAGCCGCGGCAGACGCCGCCGCCAAGGAGCGCGCTGATCGCTTCGGCCCCGATGTGATGAATTATGTCGAGCGCTCGGTGGTGCTGCAGACACTCGACCATCTGTGGCGCGAGCACATCGTCAATCTCGACCATCTGCGCTCGGTCGTCGGCTTCCGCGGCTATGCCCAGCGCGACCCGCTGCAGGAGTATAAGGGCGAAGCCTTCGAGCTGTTCCAGGCCATGCTCGGCAATTTGGAGCAGGCGGTCACCGCGCAGCTGATGCGCGTCGAGCTGGTGCGCCAGGCGGCCGACGCGCCGCCGCCCGAAACGCCCGAGATGTTCGGCAGCCACATAGACGGCTCGACCGGCGAGGACGATTTCCAGGGCGGCGAGACCGCGCTTCTCATGCGTCAGGACACCAGCGCCGTCGTCGCGCCGGAAAACCGCGACCCGAAGAACCCGGCAAGCTGGGGCAAAGTCGGCCGCAACGAGCTCTGCCCCTGCGGCTCCGGCAAGAAGTACAAGCACTGCCACGGCGCCTTCGCCTGACCCTTCTTCCTTCTCCCCGCTTGCGGGGGTGAGTCCGCGCAGCGGACGAAAAGCCAATTGCTTGGCTTTTCGAACGACGAACGCCCTGAGCGATAGCGAAGGGCCGACCGGTGCCCGAAGGGCGGATGAGGGGGAAGCGCTGGCATTCCGCGACTCCGGCACGCCAGCTTGTTTCAGACTTCCCTAGTGCAGCCTCACACCAGCCCCGACGCACGCGCTGCGGCCGCCGCCTCGCCGCGCGAGATGACTTCCAGCTTCTCCAGCACGGCCGAGACGTGGTGATCGACCGTCTTCGGCGAAATCGTCAGATGCGCGGCGATCTTCTTGTTGGAAAAACCCCGCTCGAGAAGTCCCAGGACTTCCATCTGGCGCCGCGTGAGGCCCGCCTGGTTGGCGCGCGTCGCCTGTCGCGGCCCTCTCGCGATGCGACTGACACCGCATTCGCGCATAAGGCCGCGGGCGTGCTGCGCGACCGCCCTCGCGCCGAGGTCCTCGAAAATGGCGAGCGCCTCGCGCTGCGCCGCTTCGTCGCCGAGCAGCAAGGCCATTGCCTGCTCGAAAGGCGCGCCTATTTCGGCCCATAGCGCGGCGGCCGCGCGCCAGTCGCCGGTCAGTTGCAGGCGGTGCGGCTCCGCCATGCCGTCCGTGTCGCCGGGATCCGAACCAGGCGACAACAGCTCCCGCCAGATGGCAAGCTCGCCTAACACGGCCGGCGTCGGCGCAAGGCGTTCCGCAACCGCGATCAGGCGCAGGGCTTCCTGCCTGTCGGCCTGGCCGAGCCAGGGCCAATTCGGCCAGCACCCCGGCAAAGGCCACGAGGCGCTGCAGCTCCATGCCCTTTTCCAGGAACAGCCTCATCTCTTCGACGATCGGCTCGGCCGACGGGTCGCCGCGTCGGATACGCAACCTTGCCAAGGCCACCAGCGACGGGTAGCGCACCAGCGGCGTCGTGGCGTCGTCGTCGACCACCTCATGCGCCACCGTCGCCGCATCGTTCCAAAGGCCGCGGCGAAGCAAAAGCTGCGCCTGCACGCCGCGCATGTAGTCGCGCCATGTCGCGAGGTCGTTCTCGACGCAATAGCCGATGCCGCGGTCCAGGAACGCCGCCGCCTCCTCGAAGTTGAGCCTGTTCATCTCAACGCAGGCGCAGTTCGTGAAGGCGCGCGCCGCGTGTTCCTGGAAGTTGCCTGTAAGGGCAATCCCAAGGCTGCGGGCGAGATCGCGCCGCCCTTTGGTGAGATCCAGCCATTGCCCGGCGGCGCCGACATTGTTGAGGGCGTGGCAAAGGATATCCGGCCGGTTGAGCCGCTCCGCCAGCTCGACCGCCTTGCCGCCGAGCGAAAGCGTGTCATCGAGCCGCTCGGCGAGCATCGCCAGTTGCGAGAGGTTCGAATAGGCCATCGCCAGCTCGGCACTGTCGGGGGCGGTCTCGAGGAGCTCCACGGCCTGCTCGCCGAAACGGTCCGCCGACTCGCGATCGCCGAGCAGATAGGCGAAGCGCGACAGGCACCTGAGGCTGTCGCCTTCCTTGAGCCGGTCGCCCAGCGCCTGGCGCAGCTGGCGCGCCCTGCCCTGCGCCTCCATCGCCACATCGACGCGGCCGATCAGGTGGCACTCGAAGGCATGGCCTTCGTAAAGCTCCGCCCGCGTCTCGATCGGCAGGATATCGGCGTAGCTCGTAATAGCCCGCCGCATCGCGATGCGCGCCGACGCGGGAAGCCTCGCGCGCGGCGACGGGCGCGAGCTCGCGCACCACGTCCAGGTTCTGCGCTTCCACGGCATGATGCACGAGCCTCGCGGTGGCGACCTGCGGATTGTCCCGCAAGGCTGCCAGGGCGCGCTCATTGTATTCGCGCCGTTTGCTGGGCGTCAGCGCCATCTCGATCGCCGTGCGGGCGATCTCGTGCCGGAAAGCATAGCCGTCGCCGAAATCCTCGAGCAGGCCGTGGGCGACGCATTCGGCAAGCTGGCCGGCGGCGGCGATTCCGCAAAGGCCGCTCAGCGCCCAGCTATCGGCGCGGCGCGGGAACACCGAGACCGCGTCGAGCATTGAGCGGGCGCCCGGCGACAATTTTTCAGCGCGCGCCAGCACGGCGTCCCGCACGCTTGCAGGCAAGGCGCCGCTTCCTTCGGCGGCGAGCAGCTCGGTGACGAAGAAGGCGTTGCCGGCGCTCGCCCGGTAGATCGCGCCGCCATCGCGCTCGGCGGCTTCGGCCAGGGAGAGCACCGCGCTTTCGCTGAGCAGCGGCACGTCGATGCGCATGACATTGCCGGCCGGGATCTCGCCGAGCGCCCGGCGCACGCGCATCTGTCCCTCGCTGCGATCGGTGCGGGCCGTGATCAGAAGCAAGATGCGGGTGTTCGCGATACGCCGGCCGAGGAAGCGCACGAAATCGAGCGTCGCGTCATCGGCCCAGTGCAGATCCTCGATGACGAGCAGGCATGGGCCTTTCGCCTCGAGGACGTCGAGCGCCTCCGAAAACAGTGGCAGCCGTTGCACCTCGCGGTCGCCGATCACTCGCGGCAACTCCCACTGCCCGTTGCGCGCCAGATCGTAAAGCGGCCCCAGCGGATCCGGGATGGACAGGTCCTCGCAGGCGCTGCGAAGCACGGTCAGGCTCCCGTCCAGCCGGCTCGCGAACGCCTCGACCAGCGCCGTCTTGCCGGCGCCGGCCTCGCCCGAGACGACCACGACGCGGCCGCGCCCCCCTGTTGCATCCGCCAGCAAGGCGTCCATCTGCTGCAGCTGCGGCTGCCGTTCCAGAAGCATCGTCGCTCTCTTGCGAAATCGGAATTCCACCGTGGCGGGCCGCCGCCGCGATAGCTTGGGAAAAGGCACGGAAATGTGACTCTCCACACATTTGAGTGCCGTCTTCCACATAAAACGTCCCAAACATAGGGAATCGTCCCGGCCAATATGGGGAATGGCTCCGATGCGTGGTGCTTGCGGACATGATGAGATCGGTCTTGCTCGAAACGAGCGCGGAGCAATCCCGGGAAAAGCGCGTAGCGGTTTTCCATCCGGAATTGCCTGGAGACTTGAAATCCAATCACGAAAGGAACGACGATCGTGCCACGTTATGTCGTTGAACGTACCTTCCCGGAAGGCCTGAACGTACCGATGAACGATGCCGGCGCCACCGCGATGGGCGGCGTCATCGCCCGCAATGCGGAGAAAGGCGTCACCTGGGTGCAGTCCTTCGTCTCGCCCGATAAGTCGAAGAGCTTCTGCATCTACGACGCGCCCTCGCCGGAGGCGATCCGCAGCACCGCGCAGAAGAATTCGCTCCCCGTCGACAAGATCACGGAGGTACGGGTCCTCGACCCCTACTTTTATCGCTGACCGGGCAGACCATGTCGGGCAGATCAGTCCCGTCGCCGGCGGACCTGATGCCGTGCCGGACAGCGAGAGTGCATCCGCCGCGGCGGATGCGGCCTCGCCACGGCGCGGCTACATGCGACGGGCCCTGTCGGCGCTGCTTTCGCCCTTGCGGAACCGGCGCCGCCTGCAGCCGCCTCAGGACGATTACCTGAGACGCGATATCGGCCTCGAAGAGCGCGAGATGCCGCGCGAATACTGGGAATACTGGTGGTATCACCGCTGATCTCAGGCACCCCCTTCTCCCCGTCACTATACGGGGAGAAGGAAGCCCCCCACCCAACCGTTTCTTAAGGTGTTTCGGATAGACGAAACCTTGGAAAGAGGCGGAAAACGGAGAGTATTCGGGGTGCGCTTTTCCGCGGCGACGACTGCCGGGCGGTTCCTGCCGCAGCGCTGGGCGCTGCGCATGCGGCCGCTGCTTGGCCGCATCGACGCGGTGCTTTTCACCGCCGACGAGCGCGGCGAAGCCGGGCGCATGTCGCTGATCGCCTTTTCCATCCGCATCGTCAGCGCCCTTATCGCCTTTATCAGCCAGGTGCTGATGGCGCGCTGGATGGGGTCGTTCGAATACGGCATCTCGGTGCTGGTCTGGGTGACGATGGTCATCGTCGGCAACCTCGCCTGCCTCGGCTTCCACACCTCGGTCATCCGTTTCATTCCCGAATATCGCGAGCGCGGCATGCTGGCCGAGCTGCGCGGCATCGTGCAGGCGAGCCGCCTCTTCGTGCTCGTCGCCTCGACGCTGGTGGCAGGCCTCGGCGCGCTTGGCGTGTGGCTCGCCTCGGACTGGATCGAGAGCTACTACGTCATCCCCTTCATCCTCGGCGTCATCTGCCTGCCGATGATCGCGCTCGGCGATCTCCTGCAAGGGCTGGCGCGCGCCAATTCCTGGGCGCTGCTGGCGCTGTCGCCCACCTATCTGGTGCGCCCGGTGCTGATCCTGGTTTTCATGGCGCTGATGCTTGGCCTTCACTACGTGCCCGACGCCAAGACCGCGATCTTCGCCTCGATCGCCGCCACCTATGTCACCACGCTCGGCCAGCTGATGGCCGTCACCTCGCGCATGGACAAGAAGATACCGGCCGGACCGGTGACTGTGCATTTCGGCCAATGGATCCTCGTCTCGCTGCCGATCTTCCTGGTCGAGGGCTTCTTCTTCCTGCTCACCAATGCCGACGTGCTGATGGTGGGCGCCTATCTCGATCCCAATGACGTCGCCGTATACTTCGCCACGGTGAAGACGCTGGCGCTGGTGCATTTCGTCTATTTCGCGGTCAAGGCGGGCGTCGCCCAGCGCTACGCCCAGTTCACCCATGGCGAGCCGCATCGGCTTGCCGCCTTCGCCCGCGAGACCGTCTCCTGGACCTTCTGGCCCTCGCTGCTGATGGCGCTGCTGGTGCTGGCTCTGGGCGAGCCGATGCTGGTGCTGTTCGGCCCCGAATTCACCGCCGGCTACCCGCTGCTCTTCCTGTTGGTGCTGGGCGTCGTCGCGCGCGCCGCCGTCGGCCCCTGCGAGAGCCTGCTCACCATGAGCGGCAACCAGAACATCTGCGCCGGCGTCTATGCCATGACGCTTGCGCTCAACATCGGCCTCAACGTGATCCTCATCCCGCTGTTCGGCCTCTGGGGCGCGGCCATCGCCACCAGCCTCGCCATGGTCTTCGAGGCCAGCGCCCTCTCCTTCACCGTCTGGCGCAAGCTCGGCATCGTGATGGCGATCTTCGTGCCTGCAAAGAAGGAAATCGCCTGATGGCCGCCGTCCCGTTGCTCGAAGAGACCAGCGGCGGTCCCGCCAGCGCGATGGTCTCCAACCTGGCCGGCCTGGCGCGCGAGGCCGACCCGGCCCATATCGAGCTCTTCGCCAGCAACAGGCCGGAGCGCAAGCTCGCCATCTACCCGGCCTCGGCCGGCTTCGACCTCGTCGAGGAGCTCGATTATCTCAGCGCCCGCACGATCGAGCCCAATGTCTTCTTCAACCCGCGCTTCCTGGCGCCGGCGATGCCCAGGCTGGAAGATCGCGAGGTGCGGCTGGCCGTCATCCGCGACGGCGACGAATACCGCAACCGGCTGCGCCTTCTGGTGCCGTTCTCGGTCGAGCGGCCGGCGATCCCGCTCGGCGTTCCGGTGATGCGCACATGGTCGAGCCCGTTCGGTCCGCTCGGCACGCCGCTGGTCGACCGCGACGATCCCATCGGCGTCATCGAGGATTTCTTCTCGATGCTGTCGCGGCCGCATCTCAAGCTGCCCAGGGTCTTCGTGCTGCCCGATATGCGCCTCGACGGCCCGGTGGCGAGCCTGATGACCTCCTTTGCCGACAGCCGCGGCCTGACCCTCGTGACCACCGGCAAGGTCGAGCGCCCGGTGCTCGAGAGCGACGTCGAGGGCGAGGACTATCTCAAGGCCTCGCTGCGCGCGCATCACTATCGCGAATTCCGCCGCCTGAAGCGGCGCCTGGCCGATCAAGGCAGGCTCGAGCATGTCGTGGCGCGCGGACCGGACGAGATCCGCCACGCCATCGAAAGCTTCCTGACGCTGGAAGCGGCTGGCTGGAAGGGTCGCGAGCGCACCGCGATGGCGATCGATCGCTACCGCGCCGCCTTCGCCCGCGAGGCCGTGCACCGGCTGGCCGAGCAGGACATGTGCCGTATCCACCTCTTGACGCTCGACGGCCGCGCCATCGCCTGCCTCGTCGTCTTCGTCGAGGCAGGCGTCGCCTATACCTGGAAGACGGCCTATGACGAGACGCTCTCCGCCTATTCGCCGGGCACGCTTCTGATGATCGAGGTGACCAGGCAGCATCTCGACGACCCGAACATCGTCATGACCGATTCCTGCGCGGTTCCGGACCATCCGGTGATGAGCCGCCTGTGGAGCGAGCGCAAGCCGATGGGCACGCTGGTGGTCGGGCTGACGCCGGAAGCCGACCGGCTGGCCCGCCAGGCCGCCTCGCAACTGCACCTCTACCGCGAGACCCGCAACATGGCGCGCATCCTGCGCAACCGCATGCGGAGCCTGCTGAAGCGTCGATAGGGCAATTCCAGAAAAGTGTATCGGGGCATGCTTGTCGATATCGGAAGAAGCGCGCTGCGGCGCATCCTGGCTGGCGCAGCGCTGCTGCTGTGCTTGTCGGCGGCGTATCCGGCAAGCGCTTCGGTCTTCCTCGAAGACCAGACCTGGACCGAGTTGCGCGACCTGGTCGCGGCGGGAACGACCACGATCATCATCCCGATCGGCGGCACCGAGCAGAGCGGTCCGGCAATGGCGCTGGGCAAGCACAATGTGCGAGTGAAATTCCTCGCCGAAAAGATCGCGACGAAACTGGGCAACGCGCTGGTTGCGCCGGTCATCGCCTATGTGCCGGAAGGCGATATCGATCCGCCTGCCGAGCACATGCGTTTTCCGGGAACCATCACGATCAGCGACAAGACTTTCGAGCAATTGCTGGAGTCCGCGGCGCGTAGCTTCAGGCACGCCGGCTTCAAGACCATCGTCCTGATCGGCGACCA
The DNA here is from genome assembly GCF_033977325.1 of Mesorhizobium vachelliae. Lineage (NCBI taxonomy): Bacteria > Pseudomonadati > Pseudomonadota > Alphaproteobacteria > Hyphomicrobiales > Phyllobacteriaceae > Mesorhizobium > Mesorhizobium vachelliae. Next base: position 222,757 of record NZ_JAVIIR010000010.1, on the reverse strand, counting down.
TGGCGGCTATCAGGCCGACGAACGTCACGTGGCCGACCGGCTCAACGCCGAATGGAAGAAGACCCCCGTTCGGGTCTTTGCGGCGGTCGATTACTATCGCCTCGCGCAGGGTCCCTATACCGACAAGCTGCTGGCCGCCGGCGCCACCCGCACCGAGATCGGAACGCATGCCGGATTGGCCGACACCTCGCTGATGATGGCTGTCGATCCGTCGATGGTGCGCAAGGATCGTCTTGCCGGCCTGCTAAAGCTTGGTGCCGGGGATGGCGTTTATGGCGGCGATCCGGCAAGGTCCTCCGCGGAATTTGGGCAGCTCGGTGTGGATCTCATCGTCAACGGGACGACGGATGCGATCCGCGCCTTCATCGCAAGTCAGCCAAAATGATCGAGACTTTTCTGCGCTTCATCCGTCTGGGCGTGCCGCTTGCGCTGCTTGTCTCGCTGCAGCCCGGCACATCCTATGCCGGCTCCTGTCCGGAAGACTGTTCCGAACCCCCGCCGCCCGCCGTCGACATTTACAAACACACCGCCGCCGGTCATCTCAGCCCGGTGACGACCAGAGCGCTGCCGCGCGTCTATGTGCCGAACCGCTCCTCCAACTCCGTCTCGGTGATCGACACCCTCACCTTGAAGGAGGTCGACCGGTTTTCGGTCGGCAGCAAGCCGCAGCATGTCGTGCCGTCCTGGGATCTGAAAACGCTGTGGGTCGCCAACAACGGCACCGGCAAGAACGGCAGCCTGACGCCGATCGACCCGATGACGGCCAAGCCCGGCCAGCAGATTCCGGTCGACGACCCCTATAATCTCTATTTTATGCCGGACGGCAGCGCGGCAATCGTCGTCGACGAGGCGATGAAGCAGCTCGATTTCCGCGACCCGCACACCATGGTGTTGAAATCGAGCCTGCCGACGCCGACCTGCCCCGGCATCAACCATGCCGATTTCTCGGCCGATGGCTCCTATGCGATCTTCACCTGCGAGTACGGCGACGGCGGCCTGGCCAAGATCGACCTGAAGGACCAGAAGGTGCTCGGCCATCTCGACCTCTCCAGGATGGGGATGCCGCAGGACATCCGGCTCTCGCCCGACGGCAAGGTCTTCTACGTGGCCGACATGATGAATGACGGCGTGTTCCTGGTCGACGGCGACAGTTTTCGCGAAATCGGCTTCATTCCAACCGGCATCGGCACGCATGGCTTCGTCGTCAGCCGCGACGGCAAGCGCCTCTATGTCTCGAACCGCGGCTCGCACAAGATGGAGCAGGGCAAGGCCAATGGTCCGGGCAGCGTGACGGTGATCGACTTCGCAACCCGCGCCGTAGTCGCGCAATGGCCGATCCCCGGCGGCGGCAGCCCCGACATGGGCAATGTCAGTGCCGATGGCAGGCAGCTATGGCTCTCCGGCCGCTTCGACAGCGAGGTCTACATGATCGACACGACCAGCGGCGCGGTGACCAAGATCCGCGTCGGCGTCGAGCCGCACGGCCTCACCGTGTGGCCGCAGCCGGGGCGATACTCGCAGGGGCATACGGGGAACATGCGGTAGCAGCCGCTCCAATGGAGCGTTCCAACTCCGGTTGTGCGATATTCGATCGTTGCTGGTGAGCCTACCGAAGCTGGCCACCGGCGTGACCTACAACATCGACTCCACCATCTCGGTCTATGCCAGCCTCGGCTATTCGTGGAAAAAGTCGGACACGACGTCGGCGCCTTACGACGATCTCGCCGGCGACAAGCTCAACATCGCGATCGGCTACAAGCACTCGCTCTGACCGCTCGAGCAATTCCAGGAGAAGTGCGTAGCGGTTTCCGTCCGGAATTGCATGAAAACAACAAAGGCGCAGGCCGGCCGTCGTCGGCCTGCGCCCAAATTTCTGGGATTAGGATGGCCCGTCATCAGAAGCTCGAAGAGATTAGAGAGGGTGGCCCATCATCCGAAGCTCGAAGAGGTTGGAGAAGGATGGCCTGCCATCCGAAGCTCGCAGAGCGAAGGATGGTGCCCCTAGCCGGGATCGAACCAGCACTCCTTGCGGAACTCGATTTTGAGTCGAGCGCGTCTACCAATTCCGCCATAGGGGCTCAGGCCGGGCGGCCTGGATGGGCGCGGACTATACGGTTGGACGGCCTTTCGTCAACTGGCCTGTTGCGGATTTGCCCGCGCAAGCGGTGGTATTGCTCGCCTGCCGGCCTCATGGCGACGCAGGACATTGTGCGGCGCGGAAAATCTTTCTAGACAGGCGAAGCGTTGAGCGCCTCGCATCCGCAAGCTGGATGCGGCGCTTTGGGTCCTTGTCTTCCTGCCTGCCGTTGCCCAAAACCGCCAAGCGCCTCGGGGTGCTGTGGATTAGGAGAGCCGATGCTTCGCGGACTTTACGACTGGACCTTGTCGCTGGCGGCGCGCAAATCCGCCGAATGGTGGCTGGCCTTCATCGCCTTCGTCGAAAGCTCGGTGTTCTTCATCCCGGCCGACGTGCTGTTCCTGCCGATGGCGCTGGCGCGACCCAACCGCGCCTATCGCTACGCGCTGACCGCCACGGCTGCGTCCGTGCTGGGCGGCATTGCCGGCTGGCTGATCGGTTTCTACGCCTACGACACGATAGCACGGCCGATCCTGGAGCACTTTGGCGGCCTTGCCACATTCCAGAGGTGGCAGTCCTCAGGCGCCGGGCTGATGCTGGTGCTGCTCGTGACATCCGGCGCCGCGCACCTGCCGCCGATCAAGGTGGTCACCATCCTGGCCGGCGCGCTCCACGTCAATCTTCTGGTCTTCATCGTCTCGGCCATCGTTGCGCGCGGCGCTCGTTTCCTGCTGCTTGCCTGGCTGCTGCGCCGCTATGGCGAAGAGATCAGGGAGTTCATCGAAAAGCGCTTGGGATTGATTGTCGGCGCCGGCGCCGCTGCCCTGATTTTGCTCTATATCCTCGTCAGATACGCCCACGGATAGCGACGCAACAACGGATCCTCATCGATGACCGCGACCATGAATGCCGACACCGGACGCCAGCGCACGCGCGCGGCGCTCTTTCTCGCCGTCGCCATGGCCGCGACCGTCGGCTCGGCGCTCGCCTTCCAATATATCGGCGGCTACATCCCCTGCCATCTCTGCCTCGAGCAGCGCACGCCCTATTATATCGGCGTGCCGCTGATGGTGCTGGCGGCGGTCGCCTCGATGCTGCGCGCGCCGGCCTGGGTGACGCGCGGCCTGCTCGTGATCGGCGGCTTGCTGATGCTCTACGGCCTCTATCTCGGCGTCTACCATTCAGGCGTCGAATGGAAGTGGTGGCCGGGCCCGGCCGACTGCACGGCCGGCGCCGGCCCGGTCGACACCGGCGGCAAGGGCGTGCTCGACGCGCTCGACAAATTCGTGCCGCCCTCCTGCGACAAGGCAGCGCTGCGCATCCTCGGCCTGTCGCTCGCCGGCTGGAACGCCATCGCCAGCCTTATCCTGGCCGCCGTCGCCTTCCGCAGCGCGCTCGCGCGGGATTGAGTCGGCACCAAGGCGCCGACGCAGAGTTCGAGCAAAAATTGGGCAGGCTGCGTCGCGTGGCGCGACTTTCGACGTCCGAGCCAGTTCGACCCCCACTCCGTCTCGGCTTCGCCGAGCCACCTCTCCCCCGATCGACGGGGTAGAGGAAAGGCACAAGCCTATTGTAGCCAGCGCTCCTCGGCGGCTCCCTTCCTCTCCCTCCGGAGGGGGGAGAGGTGGCGCTGCGAAGCAGCGACGGAGTGGGGGAAGCCGGTCGTTAAACGCGAAGCCGCTGATAAGTGAGCACGACCGAACTGGGCTGGCGAAGGCCGGAAGCGAAGAAAGCCGCGTCAGGCGGCCAGCCTCCCGATTTCTCGAACGATCTCAGGGTTCGAGTTCGACATCCCAGTACAGATAATCCATCCAGCTTTCGTGCAGATGGTTGGGCGGGAACAGCCGGCCGTTGTTGTGTAGGTCGTGCACCGTCGGCTGGTAAGGCTTCTGCAGCGGCCACATCTTGGCCTGGGCCGGCATCATGCCGCCCTTGCGAAGATTGCAGGGCGAGCAGGCGGCGACGACATTCTCCCAGGTCGTCGCCCCGCCGCGATGGCGCGGGATGACATGGTCGAACGTCAGATCCTCGGGCGTGCCGCAATACTGGCACTGGAAGCGGTCGCGCAGGAACACGTTGAAGCGGGTGAAGGCTGGATGCCGCGACGGCTTCACATAGGCTTTCAGGCTGACCACGCTCGGCAGCTTCATCGAGAAGGTCGGCGAAGAGACGGCGTGCTCATATTCGGCGACGATGTTGACCCGGTCGAGGAACACAGCCTTGATGGCGTCCTGCCACGACCAGAGCGACAGGGGGTAATAGCTGAGCGGGCGATAGTCCGCATTCAGCACCAGCGCGGGAAGCCCATCCGGAGATACGGCAACCGTCACGTCTTGGCCTCCTTGGCTCCGCGCATGACTCCGAAAATCGGACGATTTGCGGAAAGAATCATGCGCTTCTTCAAAAGTCCTACAGCGTCATTGTGGACCCAATTGGATGCACGGCGCCGTAACCGATTGGCGCGGATACTGTAAGCCCGACATGACAGGGATGTGAAGCGGATTGTCTCTCGCCGAAACTCTCAAAAACGCATGATTTTCATGCTTTTTTGGCCATTTCGACGGGAGGCGCCGCGTCCCTGCCCTTCAGTTCACGATAGTAGGCCCAAAAAAGCCGCGACGCGACACCCCGCCAGGGGCTCCATGATTCGGCCAGCCGGATAAGCATTTTCTCCGGCGGACGCGGGTCGATGCCGAGCGCATGGCCGACCGCCGTCTGCAGCGCGACGTCGCGCGCGGGGAACACATCCGGGTGGCCGGCGGCGAACAGCAGATAGCATTCGGCCGTCCATGGGCCGATGCCGGGCACGGCCGTCATCGCTGCGATCGCCTCGCCGGCATCCAGTGTGCACAGGTGATCGAGATCGAGCCCGCCGGCCACCGCTTCGGCGACGGCAAGCAGGCCGCGCTGCTTCGGCCGCGACAGCCCTGCCTCGCGAAATACGTCTTCACCCACGGCGAGGATTGCTTCCGGCGTCAGCGGATCGACCAGCTTGACCAGTCGGCCGAAGATGGCATCGGCGCTCGCGCGGGACACCTGCTGTGACACAATGATCGAGGCGAGGCTTTGAAACCCCGGCTCCGACAGCCGGAGCGGCACCTCGCCCGCCTTGCCGCGCACCGTCTCCAGCCGCGGATCGATCCGGCAGAGGGCGTCGAGGGCTGCCGCAATGTCGTCGAGCGAGGCGATGCGTTGCACGTTCTTGTTCCCAGGACGCCCGCGAAGTGGCAATTGAGGGCTAGATACCAGTTGGCAAAAGCGCCTTTCAACCTGAATGCCGCCCGAGAGATGACGCTCCTGACATTCCGCTTCGCGCCGAGCCCCAATGGCGAACTGCATCTCGGCCATGCCTATTCGGCCCTGCTCAACCAACAGATGGCGGCGCAAGCGGGCGGACGCTTGCTGCTGCGCATCGAGGATATCGACATCACCCGCTGCACGCCCGAATTCGAGGCCGGCGTTTTGCGCGACCTCGAATGGCTGGGGTTGCGTTGGGAGCGGCCGGTGCGCCGACAGTCGGAACATTTTGCCGAATACCGGGAAGTGCTCGACCGGTTGATCTCCGAGGAACTCGTCTATCCCGCTTTCATGAGCCGGGGTGAAATCCGCGCCTTCATCGCCGAGAGCGGCGGCCGCGACTGGCCGCGCGATCCGGACGGCGTGCCGCTCTACCCCCCGCTCGACAAGGCCCTGTCGGCCAGGGAGCGCAAGCGGCGGATCGCCGAGAACATGCCCTTCGCCTGGCGGCTCGACGTCGAGGCGGCGATAGCGCGCGTCGCGGCTGGCCTGTCATGGATGGAGTTCACCAACGAGAGGATGGCGGCGACGCGCGCTATCAAAGCGCAACCACAGGCCTGGGGAGACGTCATCGTCGCCCGCCGCGACATCCCGACCAGCTACCATCTCGCCGTCGTCGTCGACGACGCGCTGCAGGGCGTCAGCCATGTCGTGCGCGGCCAGGACCTCTCTTCGGCGACCGGGGTGCAACGCCTGCTGCAGGAGCTGCTCGGCCTGCCGCAGCCACGTTATTTCCACCACCGCCTGATCCTTGGCCCGGACGGCAGGAAGCTGTCCAAGAGCCTCAAGGACATCGGTCTCGCGGCGCTCCGAGAGGCAGGCATGTCGCCGCAAGGCATCAGGCAATTGTCCGGATTATGATCCGAGCCGCGCCAGACCGGCCTTGATCAGCGCCAGCACGCTGATCAAGCCAAAGGCACCGCCAAGCCCCCAGGCAACTGCGAGCCTGAGATCGCTCAGGCTGATGCCATGCTTGTGGGCGACCACCACCGCAACGAAAAAGCCGACGATGAACAGCAGCGTATTGCCGCTCGGACCGAAGGCGCCCTCTTTCATGATCGCGTCGAGCAAGGTGCCGAAGAAGAATCCAAAGGCGGCGATGATGGCGAAGGCGAACAGAAGCCAGGTCGTGTCGAGATGCAAAAACATGCCTCACCATGGCGCGGCGATGCGCCATGCCCCTGTTGGCACGGTTTGTTGAATTCGACTTAGCTTATGGATCAACCGTTTCGTTTTGCTTGCGGGATTGATCGGCATTAGAGCAAATGCCGTCATCAACCGTTCACCCCGGCAGCTTTCCCTTCATGCAGAGCATCAAGCGGTTCATTCCCGCCTCCTTCGTCGTTCTGTGGGCGACCGGCTTCATCGGCGCTCGCTACGCCATGCCCTGGGCCGAGCCTTTCACCTTCCTTGCCATCCGCTTCCTGATCGCGGCGATCCTGTTTGCCGGCCTCACCCTTTTGCTCGGCTCGCGCAAGGCGACGCGCGATGAGGCGCTGCACGCGACGGTGGCCGGCATCCTCATGCACGGCGTCTATCTCGGCGCCGTCTTCTGGGCGATCCACAGGGGCATGCCGGCCGGCCTTTCGGCGCTGATCGTCGGCCTGCAGCCGCTGATCACCGCCGTGCTCGCCGGAAAATTCCTGGGCGAAGCGATCCTGCCGCGCCATTGGGCCGGCCTTGCCGTCGGCCTGCTCGGCGTCGTCATCGTGCTCTGGCCGAAGCTCGGCACGCTGGGCGGCGGCGTCACGGTGGCGACCTTGACGGCCTCGCTCGTCTCCGTGCTCGGCATGAGCGCCGGCACCATCTGGCAGAAGCGCTACGCCTCCGGCGGCGACCTGGTCTCGGCGACGATGTGGCAATATGTCGGCGGCTCCGCCGTGATGATCCTGGGCTCGCTCCTCTTCGAGACGCGCGCCGTGACCGTCAACGGCGAGCTGATCTTCGCCATGGCTTGGCTGGTCCTGGTGCTATCGGTCGGCGCCATATTCCTGTTGATGGTGATGATCAGGGACGGCGAGATGTCGAAAGTCGCCTCGCTGTTCTACCTGGTGCCGGCCGTGACCGCGGTCATCGCCTGGGTGCTCTTCAACGAGCAGCTCAACCTGCTGCAGATCGCCGGCATGGCGATCGCCACGCTTGGCGTCGCCCTGGCGACCGCCAGACCCAACGGCGTGACCAAAAGAATCTCCACCTGAGATGTGCCGAGATTCAGGTCAGGCCGAGTCGAAACGGTAGCTTCCGAGAACCGGCCTACGCCGGCCGTAGCCTTCACAGAGCGAAGACATTTATGAGGGCTTCGGCCGGCGAAGGCCGGAGCGGAGCGTACTTTTCGTACGTGACCACCGGAAGCGGAGGAAGCCACCGTTTGCAGGCCGGCCTCACCTGAATCTCGGCACATCTCAGCCGACGCGCGCGCGGGCTTCCAAATAGCGGCTGATCGAGGCGTTGAGCTCACCGCCGAGGATGAAGATCGCCGAGATGATGTAGAGGAAGACGACCGCGATCATGATGGAGGCGAGCCCGGCATAGGTCGTCACATAGGACGAGAAATGGTCGAGATAGGTGGCGAAGATCGTCGACCCGACCAGCCAGGCGATCAGCGTGAAGACGATGCCGGGTATGATCGAGACGAAGCGGCGCTTGCCGGCCGGCAGCCAGATATGCACCGAGAACAGCCCGATGACGATGACCGTCGAGGCGATCACGTACCGCCAGATGGTGATCGTGCCCATATAGGGCTTGATCCACTCCAGATGCGCTTCCGCCAGCCGCGCAAGCAGCGGCGCGAACACCAGAAGCACGCTGATGGCGAGGAAGCAGGCGGTGGCGATCAGCACGAAGATGATGCTTTGCACCCTGCGGTGGATGATGCCGCGCGTCTCGGTGACGCGGTAGGCGCGGTTGAGCGAGGTGCGCAGCGCCTCGATGCCGTTCGAGGCGAAATAGGCCGCAAGCAGCACGCCATAGGTCAGAAGGTCGGTGCGCCGCACCGTGAGCACGTTCTGCACCTCATGCGCGATCGGCTTGGCGATCTGTTCCGGCCATGTGTCGAAGACCAGGTGCACGGCCGTGTCGGCGAAGGCGCGCGCACCGAGGAAGCTGGCGAGCGTGGTGGCGAAGATGAGGAACGGAAACAGCGCCATCAGCGAGGTGATCGCCAGATGGCTGGCCATCGCCCAGCCGTCATCGGTGTTGAAATGGCCTATCGCATCGTAGAGCACGCGCTTGAGGGCGACGATATTCCGCAGCAAGGGCCCGCGCTCCGCTCGATTGTGTCAACGCCGCGAATATGGGAAGTGATTGCGGCAAATGGCAACCCCAGGTCCCACAACGCGCCCCGCCGCGGAAGAGTTGCGCACCGTCATCGTCACCGGAGCCTCCTCCGGCATCGGCGCCTATTGCGCGCGGGCGCTGAAGGCGGAAGGCTGGCGGGTCTTCGCCACGGCACGCAAGCAGGACGATATCGCCGCGCTCGAGGCCGACGGCCTGGAGGCCTTCTATCTCGACTATCGGGAACCCGAATCCATCGCGGCTCTGGTCGATGCGGTGCTGGAGCGCACCGGCGGCCGGCTTGACGCGCTCTTCAACAACGGCGCCTACGCCCAGCCAGGCGCCGTCGAGGACCTGACGGTCGCAGCGCTTCGCGAGCAATTCGAGGCCAATTTCTTCGGCTGGCATGATCTGACCCGGCGCATCGTGCCGATCATGCGCCGCCAGGGGCACGGCCGCCTCGTCCACTGCTCCTCGATCCTCGGGCTGGCGCCGGTCCGCTTCCGTGGCGCTTATTCGGCCTCCAAGCACGCCATCGAAGGCCTGATGCTGTGCATGCGCCAGGAGCTCGAAGGCAGCGGCGTCCACCTCTCGCTGATCGAGCCAGGGCCGGTGACGTCGAAGATTGCCAGCAACGGCCTTACCTGGTTTCTGAAGAACATCGATGTCGAGAATTCCGTCCACCGCGCCGACTACCAGGCGCAGCTCGCCAGGCTTCAGGCCGGCGGCAGCGTGTCGAAGCTGAAGCCGGGACCGGAGATCGTGCACAGGGCGCTGCGCCACGCGCTTCTGTCACAGCGCCCGCGCCCGCACTATGTGGTAACGGTGCCGGCCAGGATCGGCGCGGCGCTGAAACGCGTCCTGCCGGCGTCCCTGCTCTACCGCGTGCTCGCCAGGCGCGCCTGACCGAACCTGAACCGGAGCCAGCCAGATGCTCATCGCCTTGAAGATCCTCGCCATCCTCGCCATGGCCGCCGTGGTGATCGTGCTGGTCCGCGGCCTGATCAACATGATGCGCGGCGGCTCGGGCATCACTTCGAACAAGCTGATGCAGGCGCGCATCATGTTGCAGGCGGTGGCCTTGGCGCTGCTGTTGCTGGTGGTCTATTTCACGCGCAAATAGCGCTGATTCAGGGGGATCGCGTGGTCAAGCTCAACAAGATCTACACCCGCACCGGCGACGACGGCACGACCGGGCTCGGCACCGGCGAGCGGCGGCTGAAATCCGACCTGCGCGTCGACGCCTATGGCACCGTCGACGAGGCCAATGCCTGCATCGGCATGGCCCGCATCCACACCGCCGCCGGACACCCCGCGATCGATGCCATGCTGTCGCGCATCCAGAACGATCTGTTCGATCTCGGAGCCGACCTCGCCGTGCCGGACGACGGCAAGCCCCTGGAATACGCGCCGCTGCGCATCGTCGCCGCCCAGACGGACCGCGTCGAGCAGGACATCGACGCGCTCAACAAGGATCTGCAGCCACTGAGATCCTTCGTTCTGAACGGCGGCACGCCCGCGGCCGCCGCGCTCCATCTTGCCCGCACAGTGGCGCGCCGCGCCGAGCGCCTGATGGTGGCGCTGGCCCAGGATCCGGCCGAGCATGTCAACCGCGAAGCGCTCAAATACATCAACCGCGTCTCGGATTTCCTGTTCGTCGCCGCCCGTGCGGTCAATGACAATGGAAAGGCCGACGTGCTATGGGTGCCCGGCAAGAACCGCTGAAGCCGGAGGCGGGAGGGTCCGATGTTCATCCCGCTTTACGACACCAACAGGCTGCGCCACATCCGCCTGCAATATGTCACCATCGGCCTGATCGTGGCGAATGTGCTCGTCTATCTGGCGACCACGCTTGGCGGTGAAAACTTCACCAACGCCGCGGTTCTCGGTCTCGGCTTCATCCCCGCGTTGGTCCACGACAAGGTCGCGTTGTCGCCCGAATTCGTCGTCATCCCCGAGAACCTCAGCTACCTCACCTACTCGTTCCTGCACGCCGACATCTTCCACATCGGCGGCAACATGCTGTTCCTCTGGGTGTTCGGCGACAATGTCGAGGATGCGCTGGGCCATATCCGCTATCTGATCTTCTACCTTGCCTGCGCCGTCGCGGGCGCCTTCTTCCAGGGGCTGGTGGCCTGGGATTCGCAAGTGCCGCTGATCGGCGCCTCGGGGGCAATCGCCGGCGTCGTCGCCGCCTATCTGATCCTCTATCCCCGGGTGAAGGTCTGGGTGCTGGCCTTTGCCCGCATTCCGCTGCGCATCCCGGCCTTCATCCCCCTGATCCTCTGGATCCTGTTCCAGATCGTGATGTTCGCCACGGCCGGCGAGGACCAGGTCTCCTGGGCCTGCCACATCGGCGGCATCATCGCCGGGTCGATCCTGGTGCTGGTGCTGCGCAGCCGCGGCGTGCCGCTGCTGGCCGGCGCCGACGGCGAGCCGGACCCGACGCCCAACATCCAGCAGCCGCCTGTCCCTGTCGAGCCGGCGACCGGCGACCCGGCGCAGCCGACATCGCAATGGGGCCGTGGAGCAGCAACGCCCCGGGACTGAACCGATTTGGGTGCGTCGTGGGATATTGACGCGCCGGTTTGCCGCCACTACGGAAGCGGCACCGCTGGGCGGATATTCCGTCCGTAATGTCGGCTTTCGACAACTCTGACAGGGCGCACGCTGCTATAGCGCCCCGACTATCTCAGGAGAGGTGACAGGAAAATGAAGATCCTTGTGCCCGTGAAGCGGGTTGTGGACGCCAACGTCAAGGTCCGGGTGAAGGCCGACGGACTGGGCGTCGAGCTTGCCAACGTCAAGATGGCGATGAACCCGTTCGACGAGATCGCGGTCGAGGAAGCGATCCGCATCAAGGAGGCCGGCAAGGCCGAGGAGATCATCGTCGTGTCGATCGGCCCGCAGCAGGCGCAGGAGACGCTACGCACGGCGCTCGCCATGGGCGCCGACCGCGCCATCCTCGTCAAGACGGACGAGCAGGCCGAGCCGCTCGGCGTCGCCAAGGTGCTGAAGGGCGTGGTCGAGGCCGAGAAGCCCGGCCTCGTCATCCTCGGCAAGCAGGCGATCGACGACGATTCAAACCAGACCGGCCAGATGCTGGCGGCGCTGCTGGGCTGGGCGCAGGGCACCTTCGCCTCCAAGGTGGAGCTCGCTGGCGACAAGGCCATGGTGACGCGTGAGGTCGATGGCGGCCTGCAGACGATCGAGCTGAAGATGCCGGCGATCGTCACCGCCGACCTTCGCCTCAACCAGCCGCGCTATGCCTCGCTGCCTAACATCATGAAGGCCAAGAAGAAGCCGCTCGACGAGAAGAGCCCGGCCGACTACGGCGCCGACGTCAAGCCGCGTCTCAAGGTGATCAAGACCGAGGAACCGGGCGGCCGCAAGGCGGGCGTCAAGGTGAAGTCGGTGGCCGAGCTGGTCGAGAAGCTCAAGAACGAAGCCGGCGTGCTCTAAGCGAAGCGGGAAAGGACAAAGAAAATGGCAATTCTCCTCATCGCCGAACACGACAACGCAAGCCTTTCCGACCAGACTGCCAAGGCGCTGTCGGCCGCTCTCCAGATCGGCTCCGACGTCGACGTGCTGGTCGCCGGCAAGGGCGCCAAGGCTGCTGCCGATGCCGCCGCCAAGCTGAAGGGTGTCCGCAAGGTGCTTCTGGCCGAGGCTGACGAACTGGCCGAGCGTCTCGCCGAGCCTACGGCGGCTCTCGTGGTGTCGCTTGCGGGCGGCTACGACACGATCATCGCGCCGGCGACCTCCGCCGGCAAGAACATCGCGCCGCGCGTCGCTGCCTTGCTCGACGTCGCCCAGGTGTCGGAAATCATCGAAGTGGTTTCGCCCGACACCTTCAAGCGGCCGATCTATGCCGGCAACGCCATCCAGACCGTGCAGTCGACCGACGCCAAGAAGGTCATCACCGTGCGCACCGCGTCCTTCTCGGCAGCGCCGGAAGGCGGTTCCGCTTCGGTCGAGACGGTCGGCGCCGCCGCCAATCCCGGCCTGTCGTCTTTCGTCGAGAACAAGCTTTCCGAGAACGACCGTCCGGAGCTGACCTCGGCCAAGATCATCATCTCGGGCGGCCGCGCGCTCGGCTCCTCGGAGAAGTTCCAGGAAGTCATCCTGCCGGTCGCCGACAAGCTCGGTGCCGCGGTCGGCGCCTCGCGAGCCGCGGTCGACGCCGGCTACGCGCCGAACGACTGGCAGGTGGGCCAGACCGGCAAGGTGGTCGCGCCCGACCTCTACATCGCCGTCGGCATCTCCGGCGCCATCCAGCACCTGGCTGGCATGAAGGATTCGAAGGTCATCGTCGCCATCAACAAGGACGAGGAAGCGCCGATCTTCCAGGTTGCCGACTACGGCCTGGTCGGCGATCTCTTCGTCATCCTGCCGGAGCTGCAAAAGGCGCTTTGACGCCGTCCGTTCTGGCATATTAAAATCCGAAGGGTGGGGTAGACGAAGTCGCCCCGCCCTTTTAGTTTGCACTGCACAAAAAGCAGGCCGCCAAGGTCTGAGCCATTCCGGCGGTTTGCATCGGAATTGCTAGGAACAAACAAGCAGGAGCGTTCATGCTTCAACGAGAAGCGGAATTGCTCCGGACGGGATTGGGGTCATGAGCAAGATCGAGACGATCGGCATTGTCGGCGCGGGCCAGATGGGTGGCGGTATCGCCCATGTCTCGGCGCTCGGTGGCTACAAGGTCCTGATCCACGACATTTCGGCCGACCGGATCGAGAAGGGCATCGCCACCATCAGCGGCAACATGGCCCGCCAGGTCGGCTCCGGCAAGCTTGAGGAGAAGGCGCGCAACGAAGCGATGGCGCGCATCTCCGCCGCTCCGGCCATGGCCGATCTCGCCGCCGCCGACCTCGTGATCGAAGCGGCGACCGAGGACGAAACGGTCAAGCGCAAGATCTACGCGCAGCTCTGTCCGCAGCTCAATCCGGAAGCGATTCTGGCGACCAATACCTCGTCGATCTCGATCACCCGGCTTGCCGCGCAGACCGACCGCCCAGAGCGCTTCATCGGCATCCACTTCATGAACCCGGTGCCGGTGATGAAGCTGGTCGAGCTGGTGCGCGGCATCGCCACGGAGGATCAGACCTTCGAGGCGGCCAAGACCTATGTGAAGCACCTCGACAAGACGATCACCGTCTCGGAGGATTTCCCGGCCTTCATCGTCAACCGCATCCTTTTGCCGATGATCAACGAGGCGATCTACACGCTCTACGAAGGCGTCGGCACGGTCGATGCCATCGATACCGCGATGCGGTTGGGGGCCAACCATCCGATGGGGCCGCTGCAGCTCGCCGATTTCATCGGCCTCGACACGTGTCTTTCGATCATGCAGGTGCTGCATGAGGGCTTGTCGGATTCGAAATACCGCCCCTGCCCGCTGCTGGTGAAATATGTCGAGGCCGGCTGGCTCGGCCGCAAGACCAGCCGTGGCTTCTACGATTATCGTGGCGACCATCCGGTGCCGACGCGCTGATCTTCTGCGGCTGAAGGCTTAGAGCGGCTCAGCGATTCATGGAATCGCCGAACCGCCCTAACTTCTTGTTTTTACGCAATTCCGGACGGAAAACCGTTTCACACTTTTCCTGGAATTGCTCGAGGACGCGGCTCAGGACGCCGCGGCGAGCGGCAGCGGCGGCACGTATTTGGACATTTCGTCGGGCGAAACTTCGTCCGGCGCGGCGGAAACGCAGCCGCGACCAGCTGCCTTGGCGGCATAACAGGCGGCGTCGGCCCGGGCGATGATCTCGTCGACCTCGCCGCAGCCGGCGCGGATCGGCGCGAGCCCGATGCTGGCCCCGATCGAATACGGGCGCCCGTCCCAGCTGAAGTTGAGATTGCGGATGACATCGATGATCGAGCGCGCCGCGATCGGCCCACGTGCCCCGGCGCCCGATTTGAGGATGACGGCGAACTCGTCGCCGCCGAGTCGCGCGACGATGTCTTCCGGGCCAAGCACATTACGAAGGCTATCGGCCACGCGCTTGAGCAGCGCATCGCCCGCGGCATGGCCGCCGGTGTCGTTGACCGCTTTGAAGTGGTCGAGGTCGACGAACATGAACTGATGCTCGCCGCCATTGAGGCGGCAGTGGTCGACAAGCTCCTCCATGGTGCGCATGAAGCTCGAACGGTTGGCGAGCCCGGTCAGCGCGTCATGGGCGGCGGCGTAGGCCAGTTGGCGCTGCAGCGCGCGCGCGTCGGTGAAATCCTGGAAGACGATGACCAGGCCGCAGAACTCGTCGCGGTCGTTCATGATCGGCGACACCACCTGGCGGATGCTGCAGCGCGTGTCGTCGCGCCGCACCAGGACCGCGCGCGTGTTCTGGTCGCAATGCGGCCGCTCGTTCACCGAAGGACGCGAAAGCCCGATTCTGTGCCCGCTTTCCTCATCGACCGCCCAATAGACATGGCTGAGCAGCTTGCCCATAGCCTCGCCGACGTCGACGCCGGTGAGCTTCTCCGCAATCGGGTTCATGAAGGTGATGCGATTGGCGGCATCGGTGCAGATCACCGCGTCGCCGATCGACTGCAGCGTCACCCTGAGCCGCTCCTTCTCGTCGGCCAGCATTGCTGCCGAAACGATCAGCCGCGCCTCGGCCTCCTTACGCTCGGTGATATCGGTCAGGCTGCCTATGGCCCGGACCAGCCGACCCTCGCCGTCGCGCTCGATCACCTTGCCGCGGTCGAGGATCCAGACCCAGTGGCCGTCCTTGTGCCGCATCCGGAACTCGGCCTCGAAGAAGGGCGTCTCGCCGGCAAGATGCGCGCGATCCGCCTCGGCGACAATTTCGCGGTCGTCGGGGTGGATCATGGTCAGCCAGCGGCCGGGGTCGCCATCGAGCTCGCCATGGGCAAAGCCCAGCATCTTCACCCAGGTCTCGGAATAAGTCAGGCCGCCCTTGCGCATATCGAGGTTCCAGACGCCCTGTCCGGTGCTGGTGAGCGCGAAGTTCCATCTTGTCTCGGCCTCGGCAATGCGCGCTTCTGCCTGTTTGCGGGCGTCGATGTCCTCGATCTGCGACACCAGATAAAGCGGCTTGCTGGTATCTTCGTCGCGAATGACCGAGCCGGTGAGCTGCGCCCAGACCGAAGTACCGTCCTTCTTGAGGTAGCGCTTTTCGAAATGGAAGGTATCGATCTTTCCCCCCTTCAGCGCGACCATCGTCTCCCGGCCGAGCTGCAGGTCGTCCGGATGCGTGATCTGGAAGAAGGTCAGCGCCTCGATTTCGGCGCGGCTGTAGCCAAGCATGGCGGCGAAAGCGGGATTGGTCTGCACGATGCGGCCGTCGAGGCCGACAATGGCGACGCCGATCGCCGAATCCTCCATGGCCCGGCGGAAGCGCTGCTCGCTTTCGGCGATCTGCCGGCGGTCGTCGATGATCCTGCGGATGAACAGTGCCGAGACGAACAGCGTTACCGCCGTGACGGCGACGGATATCTGCAGGCAGACCTTCAGCGCGTCCAAGCCCACTTCCAGCGCCGGCAGCAGGATCGACGCAGTCAGGGCAACGAGCCCTGCCGCCATCAAGGCGGGCACAGCGCGCTGGCCTGCCCGCGGACCTTTCCAACTCAACCACGCCACAATGCGATCCCACCCATGCGCAACTGCGCGTTGCCGCAACCCTGGCGGATCGATTTTAAGGAATGGTTGCGCAGGCCGCAGCGGCCACTCCGCTAACCGGCAAACAATTGCCGGTATGATTAAGGGACTGTTTTCAAACTGTACCGAAGGATCGGCGCGCAATCCTACCAGCGCACGAAAAGCCGCCCGCCGATGGCGCCGAGCAGCGTGAGGAAGGCAATCGCGATCGTATACCAGGTGGCCACGAAGAGCGGCGAATCGTCGAAGCAATGCGCGGCATAGAAGGTTGCCGCGAGCCCGCCCGCAAGCAGGCCGGCGACCGCGCCCGCAAGCACCGGTCGGGTCGGCGCGCCGTAGCGCAGCATGCCGAGGAAGATCGCCAATGGACCGATGCCGATCAGCGGGATGAAGCTCATGCAGATCATCATGTTGGAGCCGATAAGCCGCTTGCCCCAATCGGCCTCGGGCACGACGAAGAGCTCCAGAACCACCGCCAGCACGACCAGAAGCGGCGCGGCGATCATCCAGGCCATTGCCCGCCCGGTCGAAGCGCCCGGCATCGACAGAGCGCGGATCAGCGCGAAGGCGCTGGCCGCGAGCACCAGCGTGAACACGAATTTCGACATGAAGCGCATCGTGTGCATGGCAGGCATGATGTCGGGACGCGGCCCGATGGTCGCAAAAAAGACCGCCGCGGCGATCACCACGGCCACGCCGACCGCCAGCCACCAGGCCTTGCCGAGCGGCATCGCCTTGTCGCGGGCATCGGCGTCGAGCGCCTTGATGAGATCCTCTGTCCTCATGTTACTGTCGTCCAAACCGTTTGGCGATCGCGGCGAGGCCGCGATGCAGCGACACGCGCACCGCCGTCTCGCTGATGCCGAGCTTGCTCGCTGTCTCGCCGATCGAATGGCCGTCGACCGAGATCGATGACACCACCGAGCGCTGCGCCGGCGGCAGCCCGTCGAGCGCCCGGTTGATGTCGCGCTCGCTCACCGTTTCCGTCTCCGGCTCGGCGAAGGTTTCGGCGATCTCGTCGATCTCGACCTCGATACGCCGTCCGCGCCGGCGGAACGCGTCGATCAGCTTGAAGCGGGCGATCGCGTAGACCCAGGGCAGCACCGGCGCGTCAGGCCGCCATGTGTGGCGTTTGACATGAATGGCCAGCAAGGTTTCCTGCACGACATCCTCGGGATCGACCCCGCCCTGAACGATCTTGCGCCGGACAAAGCCCCGAACGAGGGCGGCAATCCGGTGCAGAAAGTCGGCATAAGCCCTTTCGTCTCCCGCGATCGCGGCCCTGAGCAGCCGGGAGAGCTCGGCCTCGTCCTTGCCGGTCACAAGAGTTTACCCCCAATGTTCGCGTCTCGGCCCTGGTTTGTTACGTGGCCGCTGAAATAATGTCCAAGCCAAACTGCCGCAAAATCACGAAAGTTTGCGCCACGGCGACCGATTGAAGCAGGGTCACAATGTTGACTACAACAATCAGGTATTGATAGGAGCAATCGTGCCCGAACCCCTGTCTCCAGTTTTGAGGACGATGCCCATGAGAATTGCCCTTTCCACGCTTGCCGGCGCCGCGCTGGCGCTCGGCCTGATCGCCGGCCCGGCCATGGCCGAGGATCAAGGCATCGTCGTCTACAATGCCCAGCATGAGAGCTTGGCCAAGGAATGGGCGAAGGGCTTCACCAAGGAAACCGGCATCAAGGTCACGCTGCGCAATGGCGGCGACAGCGACTTCTCCAACCAGATCGTCGCCGAGGGCGCGGCCTCGCCGGCCGACGTGTTCCTGACCGAGAACTCGCCGGCCATGGCGCTGGTCGAGGCGGCGGGCCTGTTCGCGCCGGTCGACGCCGAGACCCTCGCCCAGGTTCCACAGGAATACCAGCCTTCGAGCGGCAAGTGGGTTGGGGTCGCCGCCCGCAGCACCGTCTTTGCCTACAACAAGGACAAACTGAAGGAAGACCAGCTGCCCAAGTCGCTGCTCGACCTCGCCGATTCGAGCTGGAAGGGCCGCTGGGCCGCCTCGCCGTCCGGCGCCGACTTCCAGGCCATCGTCAGCGCCCTGCTGCAGATCAAGGGTGAGGCCGCGACCGCCGACTGGCTGAAGGCGATGAAGGAGAACTTCACCGCCTATAAGGGCAACTCAACGGTGATGAAGGCAGTCAACGCCGGCGAGATCGATGGCGGCGTGATCTACCACTATTATTATTTCGGCGATCAGGCCAAGACCGGCGAAAACAGCAAGAATGTCGGCCTGCATTATTTCAAGAACCAGGACCCAGGTGCCTTCGTTTCGGTCTCCGGCGGCGGCGTTCTGGCTTCGAGCAAGCATCAGAAGGAAGCCCAGGCCTTCCTGAAGTGGGTCACCGGCAAGGGCGGCCAGGACGTGCTGAAGACCGGAACGTCCTATGAATACGCGGTCGGCAAGGGTGCGGAGTCCAACCCGAAGCTGGTGCCGCTGGCCGACCTGCAGGCGCCGAAAGTCGATCCGGCGACGCTCAATTCCAAGAAGGTCATCGACCTGATGACGCAAGCCGGCTTGCTTTAGTTCGCGTTCGTCCTAAAAGGGCGAACGACCGTGCTCCCGCGGCAATTCGCCTTCCGCGGGAGCGTTTTTGTTTGGAGATCGCTCGTCGAATGACGATCGGCTGCGCCTCGAGCCGCTTGCGCGGCGTATCAGATCGCTTCCGCCATGCGGCGCCGGCGACATGGTGGCGCGCCTGATGCAGTCGGCGATCGACATGACGCCGGCAAGACTGCCGGCGGCCGGGATGAAGAAGCACCGGTCCACCTCGTGGATCACCCTCGCTGCGGCCCTGATCGCGCTCATCGCGCTGCTGCCGCTCGCCTTCATCGTCTGGGTCGCGATCCAGACCGGCTGGGACACGGTGGTGGCGCTGATCTTCCGCCCGCGCGTCGGCGAATTGCTGGTCAACACCGTGCTCCTCGTCGTCGTCACGGTGCCGATCGCCATCGTGCTCTCGGTGGCGCTGGCCTGGCTGACGGAGCGCAGCGACCTGCCGGGCAACCGCTGGTGGTCCTGGCTTTCGGTCGCGCCGCTCGCCATCCCCGCTTTCGTGCACTCCTATGCCTGGATCAGCCTCGTTCCGGGCCTGCATGGGCTTTGGGCCGGCGTGCTGGTTTCCGTCATCGCCTATTTCCCGTTCCTCTATCTGCCGATCGTCGCCGCGCTGCGCCGGCTCGATCCGGCGCTGGAAGACGCGGCCGCAGCGCTTGGCCTCGGCCCGTGGTGGGTTTTCGCGCGCGTCGTGCTGCCGCAGCTGAGGCTCGCCATCTGCGGAGGCTCGCTGCTGGTCGGCCTGCATCTCCTGGCCGAATACGGCCTCTATGTCTTCATCCGTTTCGACACGTTCACCACCGCGATCGTCGACCAGTTCCAGTCGACCTTCAACGGTCCGGCTGCTAACATGCTGGCCGCCGTGCTGGTGGTCTGCTGCCTCTTCCTGCTTGCTCTCGAAGTGATGATACGCGGCGAGGAACGCTATGCCCGCGTCGGCTCCGGCGCCGCGCGCAAGCAGCAGCGTGCTCGCCTCGGCCGCGCCACCTTGCCCTGCCTGCTTTTGCCGGCGGGCGTCGCGCTGCTGTCGCTCGGCGTGCCCTTCGGCACGGTCAGCCGCTGGCTGGTTGCCGGCGGCACGGAAGTCTGGCGTTGGGACGAGATCGGCCTGGCGCTCGGTCAGACCCTGTTCCTCGCCATTGCCGGCGCGGTGCTTGCAACGCTCGCCGCCATGCCGATGGCCTGGATCTCGATCCGCGCGCCGGGGCCGCTGCAGCGCCTGCTTGAGAGCTGCAATTATATCGTCGGCGCGTTGCCGGGCGTGGTCACCGCGCTGGCCCTGGTGACGATCACCGTGCGCGTCGCGCTGCCGCTCTACCAGACGCTGTGCACCATCCTGTTCGGCTACGCGCTGATGTTCCTGCCGCGCGCGCTGGTCAGCCTGCGCGCCTCGATCGCGCAGGCGCCGGTGGAGCTGGAGCGCGCCGCTTCCAGCCTCGGCCGGTCGCCGGTCAAGGCGCTGTGGTCGACGACCGTCCGCCTGTCGGCGCCGGGGGCCGCGGCCGGCATGGCCATGGTGGCGCTCGGCATCACCAACGAGCTCACCGCCACCCAGATGCTGGCGCCCAACGGCACCCGCACGCTGGCGATGGCCTTCTGGTCCTATAGCGGCGAGATCGACTACGCTTCCGCCGCCCCTTACGCGCTGATCATGGTGGCGATGTCGTTGCCGATGACCTGGTGGCTCTACATCCAGTCGAAGCGGATGGCCGGACGATGAGCTTTCTCGAACTCAGCGATGTCGCGAAAAGCTACGGCCCAGTGACGGCGCTCGCCGGCGTGGACCTCAAGGTCGAAAGCGGCAGCCGCACCGCGATCGTTGGACCGTCCGGCTGCGGCAAGACCACCTTGCTCAGGCTGATCGCCGGCTTCGAGGCCCCGGACCGCGGCCGCATCGCGCTCGACGGCAAGGTACTGGCCAATGGCGGCGCCGCCGTGCCGGCGCATCGCCGCGGCATCGGCGTGGTCGCCCAGGATGGCGCCCTTTTCCCGCATCTCAGCATCGCCGACAATATCGGTTTCGGCATGGCGCGTGGCGAAGACAGGCGCAACGAGCGCATTGTCGAGCTCGCCTACATCGTCGGGCTGGACAAGGCGGTCCTGAAGCGCCGGCCGCACGAGTTGTCCGGCGGCCAGCAGCAGCGCGTCGCGCTGGCCCGCGCCATGGCGATGAAGCCGAGGCTGATGCTGCTCGACGAGCCCTTCTCGGCCCTCGACACCGGGCTTCGCGCCTCGATGCGCAAGGCGGTGGCCGAGCTTCTGGAAGAGGCGGGCATCACCACCATCCTGGTTACGCACGACCAGGCCGAGGCGCTGTCCTTCGCCAGCCAGGTGGCCGTGATGCGCGACGGCCTGTTCTCGCAGGTCGGCACCCCGCGCGAGCTCTATTTTAAGCCCCGGGACAGGATGGTCGCCGAGTTCCTCGGCGATGCCATCATCGTGCCGGCCAGAATCGCCGACGGCTTCGCCGTGTCGCGGCTCGGCCGCATCGCGGTCGACACGAACGAACGGCGCGATGTCGCGCGCATCATGCTGCGGCCCGAGCAGGTCCTGCTCAAGCTCACCTCGCGCGAAGGCATGTCAGGCACGCCGGACATGCTGTTCGGCGAGGTGACGGACTGCGAGTTCGCGGGCTCGGTCTGCACCGTCGCCGTGCGGCTGCTCAACAGCCCGGATCCGCCCGATGCCGCCGCCATCGGCAACACGCCGCTCATCCTGCGCAGGACAGGCATGGACGCGCCGGCTGTCGGCGAGATCGTGCGACTCACCGTCACCGGCAAGGCGCATGTGTTCGCTTAGCCTCTAACTTGAAAATAATGCAGTTTTGCATTATTTTGGAGACTCGGAGGCACATCATGACGACATTGACGGTTACCGCGAGGGGCCAGGTCACATTCCGGAAAGACGTGCTCAAGCACCTCGGCATCCAGCCCGGCGACAAGATCCGGCTTGATCTTCTGCCCGGTGGACGGGCGGAGCTGAAAGCCGACCAGGGCAAGGGCTCCTGGCAGGAGCTGAGCGGGATGCTCAAGGGCAAGACGAACGGCGCAAGGTTGTCGATCGAGGAGATCAATGATGCGATCGCCAATGCCGGCGCCTCGAGCGGGATGCGCGGAATCGAGCGCAAGTGAAGATCGGCCTCGACACCAACGTGCTGCTGCGCCTTGTCGTCGGGGACGACGAAGCGCAGCAACGGACAGCAGCCGCGACCCTGGAAGAGGCCGAGCTGGTCGCGATCAGCGTTCAAGCGCTCTGCGAGTTTGTCTGGGTGCTGGATAGAAGCTACCGGGTCGCGCGTCCCGATATATCCGCCGCGATCCGCCGCATCCTCGACATGCGCAACGTCGTCGCCAACCGGCCAACAATCGAAGCGGGCCTGGCAGTGCTCGACGCCGGTGGAGATTTCGCGGATGGCGTGATCGCGTTCGACGGTCAGTGGCTTGGTGGCGAAACCTTCGTGTCCTTCGACAGGAAAGCGGCAAAGCTGGTCGAAGGACAGGGAATGCCCACACTGTTGCTCGAATGATCTATCGGACCCGCTCTCCGGTCGCCGGCGACCACAGCGGCCATTGCTCCAGGAAATCGTGGCTGTGGATGACGACGCGCTGGCCCTCGACGAGGATGATCGAATAGGCGGGCGGCGCCTGCTCGACAACCTCGTCGCCGATGAGATCGAGCATGAAGCGGCCATGCAGGCCGCGCTGCGCCGAGAAGGGAATGCCGGCGACGGTGCCGGCGATGTCGCGGTGGACATGGCCGAAGAAGATGTAGCGGACATTACCGTGGCGGCTCAGCACATCGAGCAACCGGTGCGGCTCTTCGAGGCCGAGCGGGTCGAGCAGTGGTAGCCCGAGCTCGACCGGCGGGTGGTGCAGGAAGACATAGGCAGCCTTGCCTGCCGCCTCGCCAAGCCGCGCGTCGAGCCAGCCAAGCCGGCTGTCGCACAGCTCGCCGGTGACGCGGCCTTCCGCCAGGCTGTCGAGGAAAACCAGCCGCCCTTCCGGCGTGTCGAAGACCGACTGGACGAAGCCGTTGCCGTCGGTCCCGTTCTCGGGGAAGGCGGCGATGAGATTGGCGCGCCGGTCGTGGTTTCCAGGCAGCAGCCGATAAGGCACGGTGAGCCGGCTCAGGGCCGCCTTCAGGTCGGCATAGGCTTGCGTCTCGCCGGCATCCGTCAGGTCGCCGGTGAAGATGCAGAGCGCAGCGTCGCCGTGGCGGGCGTTGATGTTGTCGATGCAGCGATCGAGCCGCTCATGCAGATCGGCGCCGTAACGAAGTTCGCCCCGACGGCCGAAATGGACGTCGGTAACCTGGATGATTTTCATTCCTATGAACCCTCAATTGAATTTCGCGAAGCCGCCGATCGCTTACAGCGCCGGCGCCGGCTCCGACACGGAAGCCTTGAAAACGTCGAGCCTGCCGCCAGTCTCGGAGGAGAAGAAGTGCAGGTCCGCTTCGGCGAACTGCAGGCCGACCGTGCTGCCCGGCTCGGGGTGGACGGTCTCCGACGTCACGATGGAGAATGGCGCGCCGTCGAGATCGACATAGATGACGCGGCCCGCACCCAGTTCCTCGATGAGGTCGACGGTCGCCGTAAGCGCCCCCGGCGTGCTTGGCGCCACCATGCGCACCGCCTCCGGCCGGATGCCGACCGCGACTTTCGCGCCGACGGGCAGGCCCATGCGCGACACGTTGAGCTTGCGGCTGTCGCCGAGCAGCGACAGCCCGTCCAGCGTGACTGTGCCTTCGAGCATGTTCATCGCCGGCGCGCCGACAAAGGTCGCCACGAAGCGGCTGGCCGGCCGGCTGTAGACTTCCGCCGGCGTGCCGACCTGCTCGACGCGGCCGCCATTCATCACCACCAGCCGGTCGGCAAGCGTCATCGCCTCGACCTGGTCATGCGTGACGAAGACCGAGGTGGCGCTGAGGCGCCGGTGCAGCTTGCGGATCTCGGAGCGCATCTGCACGCGCAGCTTGGCGTCGAGGTTGGACAGCGGCTCGTCGAAGAGGAACACCTTGGGCTCGCGGATCATGGCGCGGCCCATGGCGACGCGCTGGCGCTGGCCGCCGGACAGTGCCATCGGCTTGCGGTCGAGCAGGTGCTCCAGTTCCAGGACGCGCGCCACCGCCTGGATGCGCTGGGCGCGTTCGGTGGCAGGAACGCCGGCCACCTTCAGCGAATAGCCGATATTCTGGGCCACGCTCATATGCGGGTAGAGCGCGTAGTTCTGGAACACCATGGCGCAGCCGCGCTCGCGCGGCTCGAGCCTGTTGACCACCGTGCCGTCGATCGCGATCGTGCCGTCGGAAATCTCCTCCAGCCCGGCGATCATCCTGAGCAGCGTGGACTTGCCGCAGCCCGACGGCCCGAGGATGACGACGAATTCGCCCGAGGCGAAGTCGAGGTCGACGCCGTGCACGACCTGCGTCTTGGCGTAGTTCTTCTTGACGCCGCGAATGGTGATGGAGGCCATTTTTGTCTCCTATTTCTCGGTGGCGATCAGGCCGCGCACGAACCAGCGCTGCATCAGCACCACGACGATCAGCGGCGGCAGCATGATGATCAGCGTGCCGGCCATGGCGATATGCCATTCCGGCGCGCCGCCGACATTGGGGATGAGCTGCTTCAGCTCGGTCACCGCCATCGCATGCGACTGGTCCGTGGTGATGAGCAACGGCCACAGATACTGGTTCCAGGCCCACAGGAACATGATGGTGCCGAGTGCTGCCATGTTGTTGCGTGACAGCGGCAGTAGGATATCGACGAAGAAGCGCAGCGCGCCGGCGCCGTCCATGCGCGCGGCCTCGGTCAATTCGTCCGGCACGGTCAGGAAGAACTGGCGGTAGAGGAACGTGCCGGTGGCGGTGGCAACCAATGGCAGGATCAGCCCGCTATAGGAATTGAGCAGCCCCAGGCTGAGCTGGACCTGAACCCCCGATATCTTCTGGATCAGCCAGGACAGCCCTGTCAGATCCATGATCGTCTGATAAGGCTCGAGCACGTTGGCGACCACCGCGTAGGTCGGCACGATGCGCACCTCGAGCGGCAGCATCAGCGTGATGAAGATCAGCCAGAAGATCAGCATGCGGCCGGGATAGCGGAAATAGACGATCGAGAAGGCAGTCAGCGCCGAGATGATCACTTTGCCGGCGGTAACGCCGAACGCCATGATGAAGGAGTTGAGCAGCTTCGGGCCGAGATCCGCCGTCGTCCACGCCGTCTTGATGTTGACCCAGAAGTCGCTGCCGGGCAGCAGCGACATCGGCACGTCGTTGACGTCCTTCAGATTGTGCGAGGCGGCAACCGCCACGATGACGAACGGCGCCACGCAGAATACGAAGCCGGCGAACAGGATGAGATGCGTGAGGAAGTTGAGGATCGGGGTGCGCTCGACCATGGCCCGCCTCAACGATAATGCACGCGCCGCTCGATGAAGCGGAACTGGACGATGGTGAGCGCGATGATGAGCAGCATCAGGATGATGCTCTGCGCGGCGGCGCCCGAATAATCGAGACCTTTGAAGCCGTCGGAATAGATCTTGTAGACCATCAGATTGGTGGCGTTGGCCGGTCCGCCTGCGGTCATGATGTCGACGATGCCGAAGGAATCCTGAAAACTCTCGGTGATGTTGATGACCAGCAGGAAGAAGATGGTCGGCGTGATCAGTGGAAACTGGATGTCCCAGAAGCGCCGGATGACGCCGGATCCGTCCATCGCCGCCGCCTCGATCAACGAACGCGGGATCGCCTGGAAGGCCGCGAGGAAGAAGATGAAATTATAGCCGACATATTTCCAGGAAAAGGCGATGATGACGGAGGCCATCGCATCGGCGCCGTCGAGGCCCGGATCCCAGAAGCCCGGCCAGAATTTGTTGACCACGGCCATGAAGCCGGCTTCCGGCGCCAGGATGAAACGAAACGCCAGCGCCAGGGCTGGCGCGGCGATGCCGTAGGGCCAGATCAGAACCACGCGGTAGAGCCATGAGCCGGCAAGCTTCCGGTCGGTCAGGGCGGCGAGCACCAGCGCGATGATCATCGCAAGGCCCGTGCTGATGCCGGCGAAGATCATGCTGGCGGTGATGGAGTTCCAGTAGTCGGCGTTGGCGAGGATCGAGCGGAAATTGTCGAGCCCGACCCAGATGTTGCCGCCGCCCCAGGGCTGCTGCAGCGTCAGCGACCAGTACACCGCCTGGCCGGCCGGCCAGTAGAAGAAGGTGAAGATCAGCAACAGCTGCGGCACCGCGAACAGGATGCCGATCGTCCATCTGCCGAAAGTGACGCGTTTTTCCATCGATCCGCCGATGCAGTGGAACCACCAGCCCGCCTTCAGGGCAAACCTAGATGTGAAATGGCCGCCCGTCGAATCCCGGCGGGCGGCCGCTCCAACATCCGGGATCAGGGCAGGGTCTTACCCGGATAGGTCTGTTGGAAGCGCTCGAGGATCGCGTCGCCATTCTTGACCAGGGTGTCGAGGCCTTCCTGGACGCTGACCTTGTTGGCGAAGATCGCCTGCATCTGCGTGCCGAACTCGGCGCGGATCTGAGTGAAGTTGCCGAGGCGCACGCCGCGGGTGATCTCCGTCGGCTCCGACGCGGTCAGGCTCTCGATCGCGACTTCACGGCCCTTATAGGGCGCCTTGTCGTAAAAGCCGTTGGACTTCATGAAATCGAAGCCCGACTTCGTCACCGGAATGTAGCCGGTGTTGGTCGACCAGAACAAAGCGGTCTTGGGGTCGTGGATGAAGTTGAGGAAAGCGGCCGCGCCCTTGTATTCGGCGTCCGACTTGCCGGACAGCACCCACAGCGAAGCGCCGCCGACCAGCGAGTTCTTGCGCTCGGTGCCGGCATAGACCGGCAGCTCGGCGACGTCCCAGTTCATGCCTTCCTTCTGGGTGCGGCCGACAGTGCCGTGGTCGCCGACCGAGGTCAGGATGACCTGGCAGGTGCCGGTGGCGAAGGCCTGCACCATATCCTGGCCGAGATCCTTCGACTTGATCTTGACCAGACCGGCGTCATACCACTTCTTCAAGTCGGTGACATACTGGACGAACTTGGTCTTGTTGACTTCCAGACGGGCGTCGAGACCGTCATAGCCGTTGTTCTTGGTGGCGACCGGCTGATTGTGCAGCGCCGAGAACTGCTCCATCAGCTGCCAGCTCTCGTTGGCCGAGATGTTGATCGCCATCGGGCACTCATAGCCGGCGTCCTTCAGCGCCTTGAGGTCGGCGCCGACATCTTCCCAGGTCTTCGGCGCCTCGGTCTTGCCGATCTTGGCGAAGGCGTCCTTGTTCCAATACATCAGCGCCGTCGACGAGTTGAACGGGAAGGACAGCATCTCGCCCTTCGACGTCGCGTAATAGCGGGCGATACCCGGGAAATAGTCGGCGTAGTCGATCTTGTAGCCGTTCTCTTCCATCAACTTGTCGGCGGGCTTGTAGGCGCCCGACAGCATCATGGTGGCGGTGCCGACATCATAGACCTGCACGACGGTGGGCTGCTTGCCGGCGCGGAAGGCGGCGATCGTGTTCTGCAGCGTGGCGTCGTAATTGCCCTGGCTGGTGCAGACGACTTCGTAGTCCTTCTGGGACTCGTTGAAGTTCTTGCACAGCGTATCGACGACGCGGGCGAGGTCGCCCGACAGACCGAACCAGAAATCGAATTTGACCGGCTCTGCAAAAGCAGGAACCGCGAGCGCGGTGCTGAGCGCGCCGGCGGCAAGGGCAGCGAAGCCCCGCTTGATGATCGTCATGGTTTTCCCTCTTGAGTGGTAGTGTGACAAGGTTTTGCGCAAGTCCTTGCCCGCTCTCATAGAGAAGGTATGTGACAGTTCTGTTGTGGCCCCTGGACCGGCAAGCGGCCCCTGTGGACAGCCAGTCTCTCCTCCCCCTGGCAGCGGTCGCGCCGGCATGAAAACGTCACATCGGCGCTCTAGAGAGCTAGGGCGCCGCCAAGCGGCGAAAAGACCTCCGTGATTAACCGGCTAACTGGATGAGAAGAGAGATGCTGGTCCCGCAGCTCACGCACGTGCCCGTCGCCCTCCGCAACGCCATGCGGGACGGACCGCGCGACAGCGCCACCCATTTGCGCCACGCCGCCGCCGTTCCCGCCCTCGGCGAGATCGAGATCGGCGGCCGGGCGTCGCGGGAGAGCGCCGGCGAGAGCCTGACCGTCATGGCCTGGAACGTCGAGCGGCTGCGCCATGTCGATGCCATCGCCGCAACGATCGCCGGCCAGGCGCCGCACGTCGTGCTGCTGTCCGAGGTCGACAAGGGCATGGCACGCTCCGGCAACGGCCATCTGCTGAGCCGGCTTGCCGATCGTCTGGGCCATTCCTACGCCTATGGCGTCGAGTTCCTGGAACTCGGCACCGGCAATGAGGCGGAGCAGGCGGCAAATGGCGGCGCCGAAAACATTGAGGGCTTCCATGGCAACGCCATAACCAGCGCCGTCCCGCTGCTGCGGCCTTTCCTCGTTCGGCTGGACGCCGCCGGCGCCTGGTTCCTGCCGGAGCACGGCCAGCCGCGCATCGGCGGCCGCATGGCGCTCGGCGGCCAGGTGATGGTCGGCGATCGTCGCGTGACGGTCGTCTCGGTGCATCTCGAGAACCGCACCAATCCCGCCGGCCGCGCCGACCAGACGCGCCATCTGCTCGACGCCATCGACAGATATGACGCGGAAGCGCCGGTCCTGATCGGCGGCGATTTCAACACGCTGACCGCAACCTATGTAGAACGTCATGCAGATCCGGCCGCATGGCAGGCCCGCATTGCCGCCGAACCGGACCGGCTGATGTGCCCTGACCGCCATGAGCCCCTTTTCGCCGTCATGGCCGGCCGCGGCTACGACTGGCGCGACGCCAACGCGTTCGATAGGCCTACCCAACGGCGAGCGGCCGGCGACGCCACACCTGCCGGCCACATCGACTGGTTCTTCACTCGTGGCCTAGCCGCAGGCGAGGCGGCGACGCTGCCGGCGGTGTTGCCGGACGGCAGCCCGAGCGCCGACCACGAGGCGCTGGTGGTCACGGTGCGGGTGAGGTGACGGCGTTTCGGACCGACAAGAATCTGGCGGTCACGGCGCGATCGCCGCTTCCACCAGCCGCTTGGCGTCCGGGCTCGACCATTCGGCCGGGCCGTTCATATGCGCGATCAGGCAACCATCCGCGTCGATCAGCATGGTCACGGGAAGTCCGAGCGCCAGGCCGCGTGTCTTCGCCTCGTTGAACAGCGCGATCGTCGGATCGCGGTAGAAGCCGAGCGTCTCGACGCCGATCTCCTTGATGAACTTCTTCGGCTTCGTGTCGTCACCGGTGTCGACATTGACCGCGATCACCTCGAAGGCACTGCTGCCCTTTTCCTTCTGCAGCGCGTCGAGCGCCGGCATCTCGGCGCGGCACGGCGCGCACCATGTCGCCCAGAGGTTGAGCAGCACCGTCTTGCCAGCATGGTCGGCGATGGTCATCGGCTTGCCGTCGGGGCCGTTGAAGGCAAGGCTCTTCAGCGACTGCGGCGGATCGGCCGGCTGCAGCGCCGCGACCTGGCCAACAGCTTTCGCCGCGATGGTCTTGGCGCGCGCGGCCTTGGCCGCGCAGGCGACATCGTCCTTGCCGGCGGCCGCGGCGACCTTCTCGGGAGCATTGTTGCCAGAACCGCTCTCGCTGACATATACCGCGACCGCGCCGGCCAGCACGCCCGCCAGCAAGGCGGCGAGGATGAGGCGTGTAGCCGGAAAAAAGAATCTCTTGCCGTCTGCCATTTTCAAAACTGCTCCGGAGCACGGGTTATAGCGATGAGCGACAAGAAGGCCAGCAACCAGATGTGGGGCGGACGTTTTGCCTCGGGTCCGGCCGCGATCATGGAAGCGATCAACGCGTCGATCGGCTTCGACCGCAAGCTCTATGCGCAAGACATAGGCGGATCGATCGCCCATAGCGAGATGTTGGCTGAAACGGGCATTATTTCGGCGGCCGATCAAGAAAAAATCGCTCACGGGCTGAACACGATCCTGAAAGAGATCGAGGCCGGCACATTCGAATTCTCGACCAAGCTGGAAGACATCCACATGAATGTCGAGGCCCGCCTAGCCGACCTGATCGGCCCGGCGGCGGGACGCCTGCACACCGCCCGCTCACGCAACGACCAGGTGGCAGTCGACCTCCGGCTCTGGGTCAAGCAGGAATGCCAGCGCGTCGCCCTGGCGCTGAAGGACCTGATCGCCGCTTTCCTCGAACGCGCCGAGGAGCATGCGGCGACCGTCATGCCCGGCTTCACCCATATGCAGGCGGCGCAGCCGGTGACCTTCGGTCACCACTGCATGGCCTATGTCGAGATGTTCGGCCGCGACCTGTCGCGCGTCCGCGACGCCATCGAGCGCATGGATGAAAGCCCGCTTGGCGCGGCGGCCCTTGCCGGCACCAGCTTTTCCATCGATCGCCACATGACGGCGAAGGCGCTGGGTTTCCGCGAGCCGACACGCAATTCGCTGGACAGCGTCTCGGATCGCGATTTCGCGCTCGAGTTCCTCAGCCTCGCCGCGATCTGCGCGACGCACCTCTCCAGGCTCGCCGAGGAGATCATCATCTGGTCGACGCCGCAATTCGGCTTCATCCGCCTGTCGGATTCCTTCTCCACCGGCTCCTCGATCATGCCGCAGAAGAAGAACCCGGACGCCGCCGAGCTGGTGCGCGGCAAGACCGGTCGCGTCAACGGCCATCTCGTCGGCCTGCTGACGGTGATGAAGGGCATGCCGCTGACCTATGGCAAGGACATGCAGGAGGACAAGGAAGCAGTCTTCGACGCCGCCGAGACGCTCGACCTGATGCTGGCGGCGACCGCCGGCATGGTGCGCGACATGACCGTCAACGCCGCCGCCATGAAGAAGGCTGCCGGTGCCGGCCACGCCACCGCGACCGACCTTGCCGACTGGCTGGTGCGCAATCTCGGCCTGCCCTTCCGCGAAGCCCATCATGTCACCGGCCGCGCCGTGGCGCTCGCCGAGGAGAAGAAGGTCGGGCTGGAAAAGCTCTCGCTGGACGACCTGCGCTCGATCCATCCCGGCATCACCGACGGCATCTTCTCGGTGCTTGCCGTGCAGAATTCGGTGAAGAGCCGCACAAGCTTCGGCGGCACCGCGCCGTCGGAAGTGCGCAAGCAGGTGCGCTACTGGAAAAAGCGGCTCGCCAAGGCTTAATGCATATCGCCCAGAAGTGTGCGGCGGTTCTGGAAGAACGACCGTGCATCAAAACAATTGCCGGGATGCAAAGCGCTGAAAACTCGGCTAAAAGCGCAGCACGCAATCAGCTTCGAACGGATGGATCGATGACCCGTAGCAGGATTTTGGTGACGCTCGCGCTGCTGGCGGCAGTTGTCACCGTCACGGCCTGCGGCAGGAAGACGGGCCTCGACACGCCCTATGAGGCGGCGGCGCAGGCGCGCAAGGATGCGGAAAAAGCCAAGCAGCCGGTGCCGCCCGAGCCGGAGAAACCGGTCAAGGACAGGAAATTCATCCTCGATCCCCTGCTCTAGAGCCGACGGGATCGACCCGATCTCATCGAGCTTCAACTTTCCGGAACCGAACCCCGTGAACCATTTCGATTATCGCGACGGCGTGCTTCATGCCGAGGACGTCGCCATCCCCGACATCGCAGCCGAGGTCGGCACGCCCTTCTATTGCTATTCGACGGCGACGCTGACCCGGCATTTCCGCGTCTTCAGGGAGGCCTTCGCCGGCCTCGACGCGCTGGTCTGCTACGCCATGAAGGCGAACTCCAACCAGGCCGTGCTGAGGACGCTTGCCAAGCAGGGCGCCGGCGCCGACGTGGTCTCCGAAGGCGAATTGCGCCGCGCTTTGGCCGCCGGCATCCCGGCCAGCAAGATCCTGTTTTCCGGCGTCGGCAAGACGGCGCGGGAAATGGACTTCGCGCTTTCCGCCGGCATCCTCTGCTTCAATGTCGAATCCGAGCCGGAGCTGGAATTGCTGTCGGCGCGCGCCGTGGCGCTCGGCAAGGTGGCGCCCATCTCGCTGCGCATCAATCCGGACGTCGATGCCAGGACGCACAAGAAGATCTCGACCGGCAAGGCCGAGAACAAGTTCGGCATCCCGTGGCAGCGCGCGCGGCAGGTCTATGCCCGCGCGGCTGAATTGCCGGGGATCAAGGTGACCGGCATCGACACCCATATCGGCAGCCAGATCACCGAGTTGCAGCCCTTCGACGATGCCTTCGCGCTGCTCGTCGAGCTGGTCGGCGCGCTGCGCGCCGACGGACACGCGATCGAGCACGTCGATCTCGGCGGCGGCCTCGGCATTCCCTACCGTGTCGACAACAGCCCGCCGCCGCTGCCCGACGCCTATGCCGAAATCGTCAGGAAGCACGTCACCAGGCTTGGCCTGAAGGTGATGTTCGAGCCCGGCCGCCTGATCGTCGGCAATGCCGGCATCCTGGTGTCCGAGGTCATCTATGTGAAGGAAGGCGACGCCAAGAACTTCCTCGTCGTCGACGCCGCCATGAACGACCTGATCCGGCCGACGCTCTATGACGCCTTCCACGACATCAGGCCGGTGGTGCAGCCGCCCGCCTCGACGCCGCGCATGAAGGTCGATGTCGTCGGCCCGGTCTGCGAGACGGGCGATTTCATCGGCCTCGACCGCGACCTGCCGAGGCTGAAGGCGGGCGACCTGATCGCCGTTTCAACCGCCGGCGCCTATGGCGCGGTGCAGGCCGGCACCTACAACACCAGGCTTCTGGTGCCGGAGGTACTGGTCGACGGCGACCGTTTTCACGTCGTGCGGCCGCGCCAGACCTATGAGGACCTGATCGGACTGGATTCGGTCCCCGACTGGCTGAAGTAGCGCGCCTTAAGGAGCGCTAGATCTTCTCTTGGATCAGCGCCTTGGCTTCGGCGATCCGGCCCTCGTCGCGGCGATAGAAGATCCATTGCTTGGTGCGCTTGGTGCTGAGCAGACCGGCCTGGGTCAGCACACGCATGTGCTCGCTGAGCGTCGCCTGGGTGATGCCGAGCTTCTCGGCGATCAGCAGCGCGCAGACACCGTCCTCGACCAGGTCGCCATCGGCCTGGCGCGGAAAATGCGCGCGCGGATCCTTGAGCCAGTCGAGGATCTGCAGTCTGCGCTCATTGGCAAATGCCTTGAAGATGTCGACCTCTTGCATTTAGCCATTTTGCTAAGTTACTAATTGAAGTCAATCCCGAGGAGCAGGTCATGTTGAACACCAGAACGATCACGCGCGAACGCATCGCCGCTGTCGAGCCGCGCATCCGCCCCTATGTGCGCCACACGCCGGTCATGCGCGTCGACATGGCGGATTTCGGCCGACCCGCCTTCCCGGTCGATCTCAAGCTCGAATGCCTCCAGCATTCCGGCTCGTTCAAAGCGCGCGGCGCCTTCACCAATCTGCTCGAGCGCCAGGTGCCCGAAGCCGGCGTGGTCGCCGCCTCCGGCGGCAATCATGGCGCCGCGGTCGCTTATGCCGCCATGAAGCTCGGCCACAAGGCCAGCATCTTCGTGCCCGAGGTCAGCCCGCCGGCGAAGCTTGCGCGCATTCGCGGCTACGGCGCCGAGCTGGTGGTTGGCGGCGCGCGCTATGCCGAGGCGCTGGCCGCCAGCGAGGATTTTGCCGCCCGGACCGGAGCCCTGCAGGTACACGCCTTCAACCAGGAGGAAACGCTGCTCGGCCAGGGCACGCTCGGCCTGGAGATCGAGGCCGATCTGCCTGAAATCGACACGCTGCTCGTCGCCGTCGGCGGCGGCGGCCTGATCGGCGGCATTGCGGCCTGGTTCTCGGGACGCATCCGCATCATCGCCATCGAGCCCGAGGGGGCGCCGACGCTTTACCGCGCCCTGGAGGCCGGCCAGCCGGTCGACGCGCCCGCAGAAGGCATTGCCGCCGATTCGCTGGCGCCGAAGCGCGTCGGCGAAATGATGTTTCCGATCGCCGAGGCCTTCGTCGAGCGCTCGATCCTGGTCAGCGACGACGACATCGTCGAGGCGCAGAAGGCGCTGTGGGACCGCGTGCGAATCATCGCCGAGCCGGGCGGCGCGGCCGCCTTCGCCGCCATGCTTTCCGGGCGCTATGTGCCGGCGGAGACCGAGCGCGTGGCCGTCCTGGTCTGCGGTTCCAACACGAATCCCGCCAATTTCTGATCATAACCCGGCCAAACCGCTTCACGTTTTTGGAACCCGCCTCGCCTTTGCCGTGTTTGTTGGTATCCTTCTGCTGATGACGTCCGGGCTATTGTGCCCGGGCAGGAAGGGCCGATGACCGAACGACCCATTTCCAGCGGCGAACGCGGCCTGGCCAGCGGTGAACGCGGTCTGGCCGGGCGCTTGGCGCTCAGCCGGTTGGCGACGCGGGCCTCGATACTCTTCGAGCGCGCCTGGCCGCTCGTGCTGCCGCTGCTGGTCGTCGCCAGCCTGTTTCTCAGCTTTTCATGGTTCGGCCTGTTCCCGCGTCTGCCGGACGTGGTGCGCATCGGCCTTCTGATCCTGTTCGCGCTGGCGGCGGTCGCGGCGCTCTATCCGCTCCGCTTCTTCCGCATGCCGTCGGCCGCCGAGATCGACCGTCGCATCGAAGCGGCGAACGAGCTGCTGCACAGCCCGGTGCAGGCGCAGACCGATCGGCCGAGCGGGGCCGAGAGCATCTTCTCGCAGGCGCTGTGGCGCGAGCACCAGAAGCGCATGGCCGAGCGGCTTTCGAGCCTCGGCGCCGACCGGCCGCGCACCGGCGTGCCGGACTATGACCGCTGGGGCCTGCGCGCCGTGGCGGGGCTGCTGTTCGTCACCGCTTTGGCCTTCTCCCTCGGACCCTTTGGCGGCAGGGTCAGCGACGCCTTTGTCGCCCGTGCTTCGCACGATACCGTGCCGCCGCGCATCGACGCCTGGGTGACGCCGCCCGCCTATACCGGCAAGGCGCCGCTGTTCCTGACGGCCGATGCCAACCAGGCCGTCCAGACTTTCTCCGTTCCGCAAGGCAGCGACGTCTCGCTGCGCGTCACCGGCGGCTCGGGCGAGGAAACGCTGAGCTATGCCGATCAAGGCGGCAATGACCGCGCCATCGAGCCCACGGCGCCGGTAGCACCCAAGGGGACCGCGCCCGCCGCCGCCAGCCAGACGGCGCCGAAGGTGCGCCAGTTCTCCGGCAAGCTGAACACCAACGGCACGCTGACGCTGAAATCCGGTGACGGCGATCTCGGCCACTGGGCCTTTGCCGTCATTCCCGACAAGCCGCCGACGATCCGCTTCGTCGGCGAGCCGAAGCGTGCCGTCAACGGCGCCCTCGAGCTGAACTACGAGATCTCCGACGACTATGGCGCAGCCTCCGCCAAGGCCGTTTTCGAGCCGTCGGACCCGCCGGCCGCCAACGCGCATCCGCTCTACGGTCCGCCCGACATGCCGTTGACCCTGCCGCGCCGTGGCGGCAAGGCGAGCGCGGCCAAGACGACCAAGGACCTGACCGAACATGTCTGGGCAGGCACCAACATCAAGCTGACGCTGAGTGTCACCGACGATGCCGGCCACACCGCGACCAGCGAAACCAAGACGCTTGCGATGCCCGAGCGGCCCTTCGCCAATCCGCTGGCTAAAGCGGTGATCGAGCAGCGCCGCCTGCTGGCGCTCGACACCAATGCCAAGCCGCGCGTCCTCGACCTGATGGATGCGATCACGCTGCGGCCCGAGGACACGTTCGACAACATGTCGAACTATCTCGCCATCATGAGCGCGAGGAGCCGTCTGAAGCTCTCCGAGAGCGACGACCAGCTGCGCAACGTCGTGTCCTATCTGTGGGAGATCGCGCTCGGCATCGAGGAAGGCAATCTGTCGGCCGCCGAGCGCCGGCTACGACAGGCGCAACAGGCGTTGCAGGACGCCATCAAGAACGGCGCCAGCGATCAGGAGATCGAAAAGGCGATGAAGGAACTGCGCGAGGCGATGAACCAGTTCCTGCAGGAATTCGCCCAGCGCGCGCAGCAGAACCCGAACGCGCCGCAGATGCAGCAGAACGGCCGCGAGCTGCGCCAGAGCGATATCGACCGCATGATGAACCAGATCGAGAATCTGGCCAAATCGGGCGATCGCGACAAGGCGCAGCAGCTTCTCTCCGAGCTGCAGGACATGATGAACAACCTGCAGGCCGGCCGCCAGCAGCCGGGCGGCGAGCAGGATAGCGAGCTGCGCCAGCAGATGGACAAGCTCGGCGATATCATGCGCCGCCAGCAGGAAATGATGAACGACACCTTCCGGCTGGACCAGATGCAGCGCGGCTCACGCGACAATGGCGAACAACAATTCGGCGAGGACGGCGAACAGCAGCAGCAGGGCCAGGACGACCAGCGGCCGGGCCCCGGTCAGGACCGCGATCCGCTGGCGCGGCCGAAAATGTCGCCGAAGGACCTCAGCGATGCATTGAAGCAGCTGCAGGAAGGCCAAGGCCAGCTGCAGAGCGAGCTCAACCAGCTGAAGAAGGGCCTCGAAGGCATGGGTATGCAGCCCAATGAGGGCTTCGGCGAGGCCGGCAAGTCGATGGGCAACGCCGAGCAATCGCTCGGCCAGGGCGATGGCGACCAGGCCGTCGGCCATCAGGGCCGCGCGCTGGAAGCGCTGCGCCGAGGCGCCAAGGACATGATGAAGCAGATGCAGGCCATGCAGGGCGACCAGGGCGGCAGCGAGCAGGGCGGCCGCCAGCAGAATGCCGACCGCGATCCGCTGGGCCGACCGCGCGCCACCAACGGCCCCGATGACGGCACCTCGGTCAAAGTCCCCGATGAGATCGACGTGCAGCGCGCCCGCCAGATCCTCGACGCGATCCGCAAGCGGCTCGGCAATGCGCTCAGCCCCGACATCGAGCGCAGCTATCTCGAACGGCTGCTGGAGCTGAAATAATAGTCTTACAGGGTCGCTTTTGGCGTTCCGCCTTCGTCGGATGGCCGTTGACGCCGCTCAACCACCGACTGCCACACTCGCCTGCCTGGTCAGCATGAAGGCCTCGCGAATCGCGTTCTCCATGCCGTCGATCGCTTCGCCGGTCGCCTGCGGATTGCGGTGCAGCACGACATTGGAGGAATCGATGTCGCCGAAGCCGTCGGCAGCCGTCAGCTCGCGGCAATCTTCCGGGATGTTGCTGCGCGAGATCGGCGCGATGGCAAGGCCGGAAGTGACCGCGAGCGTGAGGCCGCCATTGGTGTCGCTGGTGTAGGCGACGCGGTAGTCGAGGCCGCGCTGCTGCAGCGACTTGATGGCGAAGTCGCGGCACCAGCCGTTGCGGCTGTAAAGCGCGATCGGCACCGGCCGCTCCTCATGCATGTGGTGCAGCTTCGACGTCACCCAGACCGTCGGGTCGTGCATCAGCACCTCGCCGCCGGAAGAGCCCTCCCATTCGAACACCACGGCGAGGTCGAGCTCGCCGGCCGCGAGCGCCCGCACCTGCGAATCCGAATGCGCGTAGCGCACCGTGACCTCGACGCGCGGATGCCGCTTGGCGAATTCGCCCAGCGCCCGCGACAGGATCGAGCGGCCATATTCGGCCGGGATGCCGATGCGCACCAGCCCGCCGAGCGGCGGCGCCACCAGCGAAGCCGCCGTCTCGTCGAGCAGCGAGACGATCCGGCGCGCATTGACGATGAGCTCGCCGCCACGGCGCGTCAGCGCCACGCCGCGCGAGCCGCGCTCGAACAGATCGTCGCCGACCATGTCCTCCAGCTTCTTCATCTGCATCGACACGGCCGATTGAGTGCGCCCGGCTTTCTCCGCCGCACGTGTGAAATTGCCGGTTTCGGCCACCGCCACGAAGGTTCGGAGGAGGTCGCTGTCGAGGACTGGTCTCATTGGGGGTCGCCATAAGAAAATTTGATTGCTGGCATCATTCCAATTCGTTTGCAACATGTCAAACGCCGCAGGATAGTCGCCACACCCATTGGATATGCGACCGCGAAATCGGCCGCGGACCAACGAAGAGTCCTCACTCGTGCCCGCTGCCTGAAAACGGTAGCGGGTTCTTTTTGCTGGTAGATTACGGCTCGCGGGGGGCCGAGACTGATGCGGAACCGGATGGTGCTTGGCATACTGAGCCTCTGCCTCGGCGTGCTGGTCTTTTCGTTGCAGGATCCGCTGGTGAAGGCGGTGTCGGGCGGCTATCCGGTGACCGAGGTGATGGCGATCCGCGCCGTCGTCGCGCTGCCGATCCTGATCGTCATCGTCCAGGCCGATGTCGGCCTGAAGGCGGTGCTGTCGAAGCGCTTCGGCATGCTGACGCTGCGCGCCTTCATCCAGTTCTCGTCCTACACGGTCTATTATCTGGCGATCGCCGCCTTGCCGCTGGCCGATGCGGTGGCGCTCTATTTCATGGCGCCGCTGTTCATCATGGCGATGGCCGGACCCTATCTCGGCGAGCGCGTGTCGTGGAAGACGCTGGCGACGGTGCTGATCGGCCTGGTCGGCGTGCTGGTGATGGTGCGCCCCGGCGCCGGCGTGTTCGACTGGGCGGCACTGCTGTCGCTGGGCTCGGCCTTCCTCTACGGCTTCTCGCAACTGATGGCGCGCCGCATCGGCGA
The DNA here is from genome assembly GCF_033977325.1 of Mesorhizobium vachelliae. Classification (NCBI taxonomy): domain Bacteria; kingdom Pseudomonadati; phylum Pseudomonadota; class Alphaproteobacteria; order Hyphomicrobiales; family Phyllobacteriaceae; genus Mesorhizobium; species Mesorhizobium vachelliae. The sequence continues at coordinate 184,368 of NZ_JAVIIR010000010.1, read as the reverse complement.
CACCGAATCATCGACGGTAATGGCCTTCTACCAAAACGGCGCCTATCTCAGCGGCGCCGTTGCGGTTGCGACCGTCTTCCACCTTGCCGGCATCACGCATGCGGCCCATCCGAGCGTCGAATTCCTGGTGCGGCCATGGGTGTGGCCGACGATGCCGGATTTCCTGAAGATGGCTGCCTGCGGCTTCGTCGCTTCCGCCGGCATGATCCTGTTGTCACAGGCCTACCGCATGGCGCCCGCCAACCGCGTCGCCACGTTCGAATACACCGGCATCCTGTGGTCGCCGCTGTGGGGGTTCCTGTTCTTCGCGGAGGTGCCGCGCGAAACGACAGTGCTCGGTGCGGCGCTGATCATCGGCGCCGGCCTGCTTGCGCTCAGCGGCGGGCGTCGGCGAAGTGCCGCGCCGGCCGCCCCTGTCACGACCAATGCGGTCTCAAACGAAGCAGCTTAATGCCTTGCCGACGCGGGTGCGGATTTCGGCAAGCGTGAACGGCTTCTGCACAACGTCGAGGATGATGCCGTTCAGTTCCTCGGCGCGCTCGCGCTGATCGGCATAGCCGGTCATCAGCATGATCCTCATCGCAGGGAACTCTCTGGCGGCGGCCGTCGCCATCTCGATGCCGTCCATTTCCGGCATGCGGATGTCGGACACCACCAGCTCGTAGCCGCCACAGGCTTTGCGGATCAGGTCCAGCCCCTGCGCGCCGTCGGTGGCGACGGTGACATCATGGCCGTCGCGCTCCAGCGCGCGGGCGGCGAGGGTGCGGACGGATTCATCGTCCTCGACGATCAGAAGCTTTGCCATGCCGAGATAGATGCCGCCGAAACGTTGATGTTTTCTGAAAATTCTAACGATCGGCAGTTTTTCGGAACGGCCCCTGCGCCTCAGGCGTCGCCCTTCACCACCCCGACAAACGGCAACTCGCGGAACGCATGGGCGACATCCATGCCATAGCCGACGACGAAATAGTCCGGGCAATCGAAGCCGACATAGTCGGCGTTGAGCGAGGTCTGGCGGCGCATCCGCTTGTCGAGCAGCACCGCGATGGCGCAGCTCCTGGCGCCGCGCGAAAGCATCAGGTCGCGGGTGAAGGTGAGCGTCTTGCCGGATTCCAGAATGTCGTCGATCAACAGCACGTCCCGGCCGGCGACCTCGTTGTCGATGTCGCGCAGCACCCTGACCTCGCCACTCGTGGTGCCGGCGCCATAGCTGGAGATGAAGATGAACTCGACTTCCGGCGACAGGCCGACATCATGCATGGCGCGGATGAGATCGGCGGCGAAGACGAACGAGCCCTTGAGGATCGAGATCACCAGAAGATCGTGGTAGTCGCGCCCGGCGATTTCCTTGGCGAGCTCGAGGTTGCGGCGCGCGATCGCCGACGCCGAAAACAAGACTTCGATATCCTTGCCACGCACTACTGGCATAGTTTTATCCTCAAAATCGGCATCGACGTCGATAGACGGGTTGAGATTCAGGTCAGGCCGGCCTCACCTGAATATCGGCGCACCTAGCCGGCGAAGATTACGGAGACTGTCCTTACGCCGTCTTTAGGCACATCGAGGCGGCTGGAAAAGCCGAATCTTTCGCCCGGTCCCAGGGAACGGTTCGATGTCCCCAGCCTGTAGCGAATGATGTTGGCGTTGTTGTCGGTGACGCGGATTTCTAACGGCGGCAGTGTTTCCGACCTCATCCCGTCATTGGCGGCCTCGCCATCGACGAAGAGCACCGGCTTCAAGCCCGACGCATCGATGCGCGACGTCACACCGGAAATGGTGAGCGCGCTCGCCGGCGCGGCGTTCACCCAGAACGGACTGTGCCGGACCAGCGCGTGACCGCCCGACACCCAGAAGGAGGCGAGTGCTATGCCGACGCCGGCGATCCAGAACACCGGACCGCCACGCGAGGACCGCAACGGCGCGGCCTCGGGTTTGCGCAGCATGCCCATGCCTTCGATCGATGGCGCCGAGGGAATCTGTGGCGTCGCCGCCGTCGACGGTCGCGGGTGCGCGACAAAACGCGGCAGCACCACATAGTCGGCATCGACGATATTGGCCGCATCGAAAACCACGCGGTCCGGCGCGGCATTTGTTGCCGGCCCGGTCATGATTTCGCCGGAAACAGGGCGCGCGGTTCTTCCGTCAGCCATTACGGCACCAGTGCAGTCTTCGTTTCTTTTGCGTAAACGGAATTGGTTAACGCTTCCCCACCGGAATGGCTTTGACGAACACCGAACGTCGAAAAATTAACCGCCGGTTAACCATGCCGGCCGATGGTCTGTTAAAGTAGATTGTGGCGCGTCGCCGCCGAGAGTTTCAGGTCGCCGAACGTGATCCGCTTCGAAAATGTCGGCCTCCGCTATGGCATGGGTCCGGAGATTCTCCGCGACATTTCCCTGCACATTCCGGAGCGCTCCTTTCAGTTCCTGAGCGGCCCCTCGGGCGCCGGCAAGACGACCTTGCTGCGCCTTTTGTTCATGTCGCTGAAGCCGACGCGCGGCCTGATCACCATCTTCGGCAAGGACCGCTCGCGCATCTCGCGCAGCGAATTGCCGCTGCTGCGCCGCCGCATCGGCGTGGTGTTCCAGGATTTCCGCCTGCTCGACCACATGACGACCTACGAGAATGTTGCGCTGCCGCTGCGTGTGCGTGGGCGCGAGGAAGCGACCTATCGCACCGACGTCACCGAGCTCTTGAAATGGGTCGGCCTCGGCGACCGCATGCATGTGCTGCCGCCGGTGCTGTCGGGCGGCGAGAAGCAGCGCGCCGCGATTGCCCGGGCCTTGATCGAACAGCCGGAGATCCTTTTGGCCGACGAGCCCACCGGCAATGTCGACCCGCCGCTGGCGCGCCGGCTGCTCAGGCTGTTTATCGAATTGAACCGGTTGGGCACGGCTGTGGTCATCGCCACCCACGACCTCGGCCTGATGGAACAGGTCGATGCGCGACGCATGATTCTGGCCGGTGGAAGGTTGGACGTCTATGACTGACTTTCCGGCCGATCACCTCCACGACGAAGCCGGCGCCGAGGCGCCGGTGATGGCCCGGCGTGTCCAGCGCAAGACGGCGCCGATCGTGCCGGCGCAAAACATCGCCGGACGGGCGCTGGTGCTGGTCATCGCCATCATGACCTTCCTGTCCTGCCTCACCTTCGGCGCGGTGACGCTGGTGCGCGACACCGCCTCGGTCTGGGAGAACCAGATCTCGCGCGAGGCGACGATCCAGATCAAGCCGGCAGACGGTCTCGACATGGAGGCGGCCCTTGCGCAGGCCTCGCAGATCGCCAGCGACTTCCCCGGCGTGAAGGGCACCAAGATCATCGACCGCGACGCGACGGCGCGCCTTCTGGAGCCATGGCTGGGCAGCGGCCTCAACATCGACGAGCTGCCGGTGCCGCGCCTCATCATCGTCACCATCGACGAGGCCAGCCCGCCGGACTTCGCCGCCATGCGCGCCGCCATCACGCCAAAGATCCCGACCGCGGCGCTCGACGACCACCGCACCTGGGTCGACCGTCTGGTCGCCATGGCCCACACGACGGTGACGATCGGCATCGCCGTTCTGGTGCTGATGCTGTCGGCAACGGTGCTGACGGTGGTGTTCGCCACGCGCGGCGCCATGGCCGGCAACGGCCACATCATCGAGGTGTTGCATTTCGTCGGCGCCGAGGCGCGCTTCATCGCGCGAGAATTCCGCTGGCATTTCCTGGTCACCGGCATGAAGGGCGCGGCCGCCGGCGGCGCGCTCGCGATCGTCGTCTTCATCGTCTTTTCCTGGTGGTCGTCGCGCAACATGGCCACGCCTGAGGCCGACCAGGCGACCGCTTTGTTCGGCAATTTCGCCATCGGTTCGGCAGGCTATTTCGGCGTCGGCCTGATGGTGCTGGTGATCGGCGCGCTGACCGCGGCCACCTCGCATGCGACCGTCGTCGCCTATCTCAGCGACATCGACGTTCGCCAGCCGGATGCGGGCTGACCCATGAGATCAAACGAAAGCCGGCGCAAAGCGTTATACACATATAAGACAACGATCACATATGGGACACTTGCCGTAACGCAATGTGCGCGTCTTACCCATCAAAGGCCGCATTTCGGAGTTAACCATGCGATGTTTTCGGGGTTAACCTGGGGATGATGGAAGCGCGGGATTCGATCGGGACAGCTGGACGGATGCCGGTGGTGCATGCACGCGCCGCTGCTTCCGCTGCGCCCAGCCGTCTGCGGCTCGCCCTGCGCGCCTGCGGTTTCGTCCTTCTCGCCGCGCTGGTGCTTTTTGCCGGCGGCTTCGGCTGGTTCGCCGACAAGGTCAGCCATATGACGACCCCAACCAATCCGGCCAAGGCCGACGCCATCATCGTGCTCACCGGCGGCCAGTCGCGGCTCGATGCGGCAATGGACCTGCTGGCCTCGGGCAAGGGCGAACGCCTGCTGATCAGCGGTGTGCATCCCTCAGCCACCAGGCGCCAATTGCAAGTGGCGATGGGCGGCGACAAGCAGCTCTTCTCCTGCTGCGTCGATATCGACCGCGCCGCGCTCGACACGATCGGCAATGCCGAGGAAAGCGCCAAATGGGTGGAGAACCACGCCTATGGCAGCATCATCATCGTCACCAACAACTACCACATGCCGCGCAGCCTGCTCGAGATGGGCCGGCTGCTGCACGGCGCACGCCTCGAACCCTATCCGGTGGTCAACACCAATCTCGGCAATGGCAGCTGGCTGACAAAGCCGGAGGCGCTGCGCGTGCTGCTGACCGAATACAGCAAATATGTGCTGTCGCTGGCCCGCGGCTTCCTGCCGCTTCGCACGACGCCCGAGGGCGTAGCGCTGGCGGAAGCATCGACCGCCGTGAAGAACTAAACCTTGGCCGCTGCATTATCGCGCAAGCGAGCAATCTCCTGCTCCAGCCCGGCGATACGCTGGTCTCGCTCGGCCAGCGCCGCGGCGACGTCCGCCGCCTCGAAACGCTGCGGGATGTGCTGCGGGCAATTGGCATCCCAGGCCGTGACCGTGAACAGGATCGCCTGCTCCGGCCGCGCCCTATAGTCGGGCGGCATCAGCTTCGCCATCAGTTCCGGGTCATTTTCGACGACGCGCGCCCTGCCCCAGATCTTGATGCGCTGCCTGAGCATGTAGTCGATGAGGAACAGGAACGCCTGGCCGTTGTCCTCGAGATTGCCCTGGGTGATGAATTGCCGGTTGCCAGAAAAGTCGGCAAAGCCGATCATGTGCTCGTCCAGCACCTTGAGGAAGCCGGCCGGCCCGCCGCGATGCTGGATGTAGGGCTGGCCTTCGGCGTTTGCCGTCGCCAGGAACACGCTGGTTTGCGCCTCGATGAAAGCGGCGAGGTCCGACGTGATCGTTGCCCGCCAGCCGCCGCGCTGTTCGACGCGCGCATAGGAATCACGCGATCCCTTCCGGGACTGGATGGCCTTGACGGTCGGCGTGAAGGCGACGTCGCTGGTGAATTCATTCATGCCGGCGCTCCTGGAGCATGATGCCGAAAAGTGTGAAGCGGTTTCGGACGACATCATGCTCTATCTCTTTGATTTAGAGCCGGATTCAGGTTTCAGGTCAATTCGACCTGAAACCATCCGGCTCTCGGGCAGGGTCGCACATCATTTAGCCTCTTCCGAAAATCGGATGTAGGGAGCATATTCGCAATCCATCTTTCCAGATTTCGGAAGAATAATGGACCGGCTCGACGCCATGTCGCTGTTCGTCGCCACGGTGGAGGCCGGCAGCCTTTCCGCCGCGGCCAGGCGCGCCGGCGTGCCGCTGGCGACCGCCAGCCGCAAGCTCTCCGAACTGGAGAAGCATTTGAGGACGCGCCTGCTCAACCGCTCGACGCGGCGGCTGACATTGACCGATGCCGGCCAGTCCTATCTTGCAGCCTGCCGCCGCATCCTCGACGAGGTCAGCGAGGCCGAGCGCACCGCGGCCGGCGAATATTCGAGCCCGACCGGCGAGTTGGTGATCACGGCGCCGGTCGTCTTCGGCCGCCTGCATGTGCTGCCGGTGATCACCGGCTTTCTCGACGCCTATCCGCAGGTGGATATCCGCCTGACCTTGTCGGACCGGATCACCCAGCTGGTCGAGGAGCATATCGATCTTGCCGTGCGCATCGGCGAGCTACCGGATTCGGCCATGGTCGCGATCCGCGTCGGCTCCATCCGCCGCATCGTCTGCGCAAGTCCCGCCTATCTCGCCATGCATGGCACGCCGGAGCAACCGCCGGACCTCGCGGGCCACAACTGCATCACCTTCGAAGGCCTTGCCGCTCCCGCGACATGGAGCTTCGGGACAGGCAAGGCGGAAACCATGGTCCCGGTCCGCTCGCGCCTCCAGGTCAACACCGCCGAGGCGGCGATCGATGCCGCGGTCGCCGACCTTGGCCTGACGAAAGTGCTCTCCTACCAGGCCGATGCCGCCCTGCGCGCCGACGCGCTACGGCTGGTGCTTGAGCCGTTCGAGCCGCCGCCCTGGCCGGTAAGCCTCGTCCATGCAGGCCAGGGCCGGCTGCCGGTGAAGCTGCGCGCCTTCCTCGATTTCGCCGCGCCGCGCCTGAAGGAGAGGCTGGCGCGGTCACTTTAAGCAATTCCAGGAAAAGTGCATCGCGGTTTTCCGTCCGGAATTGCGGCAAGACATGAGTGGCCGGCATTCGACCACCGTGCCGTTTCCTTTTTGCCGCCGCTTGGTGTAACCAACGCACACTTCCTCACGGGCCCCTTGCATGCTCATCATCCGCTCGCTGGCGTTCAACCTCGTCTTCTATCTCAGCCTGATCGTCCAGATGATCTTCTGGACGCCCTATTATTTCCTGTCGCCGCGCCATCGCGCCTGGTTCGTGCCGAAATTCTGGTCGCGCACCTCGATGTGGCTCTATGACAAGATCGCCGCGACGAAGAGCGAGATCACCGGCGTCGAGAACCTGCCGGAAGGCTCCTTCATCCTGGCGCCGAAGCACCAGTCCTTCTGGGACGCAATCGCCTTCTTCCCCTATCTCGACGACGCGCTCTACATCCTGAAGCGCGAGCTGACCTGGATCCCCTTCTTCGGCTGGTACATCATGAAGATGCGCATGATCCCGGTCGACCGCGGCAGCCGCTCGAAAGCGCTGAAGGCGGTCGTCGTCGCGACCAGGCAGGAGATGAACCGCAATCCGCGCCAGCTCATCATCTATCCCGAAGGCACGCGCCGCCCGCCGGGCGCCGAGCCGTCCTACAAATACGGCATTGTCGAGCTCTACACGCAGCTCGGCGTTCCCGTGGTCCCGGTGGCTCATGTCGCGGGGCTCTATTGGCCGCGCCGCAAGTTCCTGCGCTATCCGGGCACCATCAAGGCCCGCTTCCTGCCCGCGATCCCGCCCGGGCTCGGCAAGGAGGAATTCATGCAGCGGCTGATCGGAGAGACCGAGGCTGCCTGCGACCAGATGCTCGTCGAGGCAGCGCAGGCGCCGAACCCGCCGCCCATGCCGCCGACGGCGGTCAAGCGCCTGGCGGAGCTCGGCGTTACCGCGAAGACCTGACCCGCTATCGTAGTGCTGCCAGCAAGATCGTCAGCACCAGGGTGGCGGCAAACACCAGGTTGATGATCCGCGAGGCCAGCGGATGGCGCAGGAAGCGCGCGAAGGCGGTTCCGGCGAGCAGCCAGACCACATGGATGGCGACGATCATCGCGGCAAGCACCAGCAGCCTGGTGGAGACGCCGAGCGTATCGGCCTGCGAAGCGGCGCCGGCAAACACGGCGCCGATCGCCACATAGGCTTTCGGATTGGCGACGGCCAGCATGAAGCCGCCGAGAAAATTGGGCTTCGTCGCCGTGCTGCCGCGCTCGACCAATGGCGGCGCGGTCGCAATCTTGAAAGCCAGATAAAGAATGTAGGCGGCCGAAAGGATCGCGAGCGCCGTGGCCATCCTGGGCATCGAGGCGAGCATGCCGACGATGCCTGCGGCGACGATGAGAAGCACGGCGATCGTTCCAAGCACCACGCCCCAGGTGTAACCCAGCGAGGCGCGCAGGCCGAAAGCCGCGCCGACCGCGGTCACGCTGATGGTCGCGGGTCCAGGGCTGCCCATGACGACAGTCGCGGCCAGCACCAGCGCCAGCACTTGCTGCCAAGGCTGCGCTTCGCTCAAGACGCCGCCGGCCATGCCGAACCCTCCTCCTGCCGCCATGCGACAGGACTTACGAGGGTTTTGTAATGGCCGTCTTGGACGATCGTGCGCGGCGCTGCTGCGTTAAGGCGTATTGAGATTCAGGTCAGGCCGAGTCGAAAATGGTGGTTTCCGAGAACCGGAGCGGAGCGTACTTGAAGTACGTGAGCACCGGAAGCGCAGGAAGCCGCCATTTGCAGACCGGCCTCACCTGAAGATCAACACGCCTTACGAGCTGGCGCGGTCGAGCGCTCCGATATCGTCGGCCGAAAGCTTGAGCGACGCGGCGCGGATCAGGCTGTCCATCTGGGCGGGCGTCGTCGCGCTGGCGATCGGCGCGGTGATCCCCGGCCGCGCGATGATCCAGGCCAGCGCCACTTCCGCCTGTTTGGCCGAATGGCGCTCGGCCACGGCATCGAGCGCGGACAGGATGCGCATGCCGCGCTCGTTGAGGTAGCCCGCCACGCCCTCGCCGCGCGCGCTTTGCCCGAGATCGGCCTTGCTGCGGTACTTGCCGCTCAAAAATCCCTTGGCCAGGCTGAAATAGGTGATGACGCCGATATCCTCTGCATTGCAGAGGTCGAGCAGCGGCCCGTCAAGCGACGAGCGATCGTACAGATTGTATTCGGGCTGCAGCACCTCATAGCGCGGCAGGCTGCGCAGGCTGGCGACGTCGAGCGCGGCGCGCAATTGGCCGGCATCGAGATTGGAGCAGCCGGGATAGCGGATCTTGCCTTTTTCGAGCAGGCGCTGATAGGCGCCGAGCGTTTCCTCGTAAGGCGTGGCCGGATCCGGCCAATGCGACAGGTAGAGGTCGATGACATCGACCTGCAGCCGCTTCAGCGACGCGTCGACCGCCTTTTCGATATAGGCCGCGGAGAGGTCCTTCCTGCCTTGCCCCATGTCGGAGCCGACCTTGGTGATGACGATGACCTTGTCCCGGTTGCCGCGACTTTTCATCCACTTGCCGATGATGGTTTCCGATTCGCCGCCCTTGTTGCCGGGGACCCAGCGGGAATAGGCATCGGCCGTATCGATGGCGTTCAGGCCGGCTCCGACGAACCGGTCGAGCAGATCGAAGGAGGTCTTCTCGTCGGCGGTCCAGCCGAAGACGTTGCCGCCCAGGACCAGCGGCGCGATGGAAAGGTCGGTGCGACCGAGACGACGTTTCTGCAAGACTGATCTCCGTGATGCTGGAACGGGCCTGACGCCCAAGGATGGTTGGCGCTAAGCTAGGTCGTGGCCAGCCGAGGTCAAAGGCATGGTTTTGCTTTTTGATCGGACCAGCGCTTCTTGATCGGACCAGCCCCTCACGAAGACGCGATCCGCCGACCCACTTCCTCCAGCCAGTGATCGCAGATGCCGAGCGCCTCGAGGTGCTCGAGCGTGCTCAAGACATAATCCTCGTTCCGCCCGGATTGGCCGACGGCGCCGCGAACGAGTTTCGCCGCGTGACCGGCATCGAGCGCGCCGGCATATTGCTCATGCCGCCGGTCGACGATGTAGGCGACCGCCTCGACTGAATCGCCCCCTCTTTCCCCGTCCTTGTCCAGCCGTATGTCGAGCAGGCGTTCGAGATAGACGCTGGTCACCAGCTCGCGCTCGCGCAGATAGGAAAGCACCTCGTCGCGCAAATTGCCGGGAACGCGGTAAGCGAGACCGATGCAGGAGCCGCCCCGGTCGAGCCCGAGCACAAGGCCCGGCCGTCCGCGCGTGCCGCGATGCACGAAGGAATAGACGCAAAGCGAGCGGCGATAGCCGTAAAGCCGGGCACGGCGCGTCTCGACATGGGCAAATCCGGGCCGCCAGATCAGCGACCCATAGCCAAAAACCCAAAAATCGCCCATATCGCCAAGCCTGATCGCATTCGAGTGAACGACACCGCACCGTTAGGGTGCTTCTTCTGTCCCCCGCTTGTTTGCGTATTGGTAAACGCCCGCTCGCCGGGTTAACGAGAGCCGCAGCATGACGTCAAGTGACGAGCGATCGCCCAAACCCCGCCGCCGGCTGCTTTGGCTCGCGGCGTTCATCGTCATTTTGTTCGCCATCTACAGCGGCGGCTGGTTCTATCTCGCCAGCAGGCTCAAGACCGAGGCCGACCAGGCGGTGGCGCGGCTGGGCAGCAAGGGCATCGCCGCCGGCTGCGCCAACCTCACCGTCAGCGGCTATCCGATGAGCTTCACGGTCTCCTGCGACAACATCGCCTATGAGGATGACGCCCGCAAAGTCGCGGCCTCCACCGGAAGCTTCAACGTCGTCGCCGGGATCACCGGACCACTGTCGCCGGTCGCCGACCTGCGCGGCCCGCTGCGGACGATAGCCCCCGGCATGCCGCCGCTGTGGATCGACTGGGACCAGTTGCAGGCCAATGTCAAAGTGTGGTGGCCGCTGCCGCGGAGCGTCTCGCTGCAGGCTGAAGGCCTGAACGGTCAGACCGATCCGCAGGACGACACGGACCCGATGCAGTTGTTCAGCGCCGGCAAGGCGGCCGGCCAGTTGCAGCCGGCCGGCCAGGACATCAATTACATCGGTAGCTTCGGCGATCTGGAGATCAACGCGGATGCCATCGACGGACGCGTGCTGCCGGCGTTGGACGGCAGTGGCGACGTAACGCTGAAGAACGGCGTGGCGCTGATCGCCGTGCCGCCAAAGAGTCTGCGCGGCCAGTCGATCGACATCGCCAGGCTCGACCTGTCATCCGGCACAGCGCGCATCACCGTGTCCGGACCGGTCTCCATCGACGCGGATGGCCTGGTCGACGCAAGCCTGACGATCAAGCTCAAGGACCCCAAGGCTGTGGCGGCCATCCTTGGCAGCGCCGTGCCGGAGCACAAAAGCGAGATCGACCAGGGCTTTGCTGCCATCGCCATGCTTGGCAAGGAGCCGTCCTTGCCGCTCAAGATCATCAAGGGCAAGGCTTCGCTGGGCTTCATCCCGCTCGGCAAGATCAAGCCCGTCGAGTAACGCGGCTATGGGGGACCCGGTCAGACTGCTCAGCGTCGGCGCCTTCACCCTCGACACCATCCTTCGCGTCGATGCGCTGCCCACGCATCAAGGCAAGTTCATCGCCGGCGACGGCGTCCAGATCGCCTCCGGCATGGCGACGAGCGCCGCCTGCGCGGCGCACCGCCTCGGCGCCGAGGTCTCGCTGTGGGCGAGCGCCGGCGACGATCTGGTCGGCGACCAGCTGATCGCCGACATAGAGGCCGAAGGCGTCGACTGCAGCCTGATCCGCCGCGTTCCCGGCGCGCGTTCGGCGCTGGCCGCGATCGTGGTGGATGCGCATGGCGAGCGCATCATAGTCCCCTTCTACGACAAAAAGGCGCAAGCCGATCCCGAGGCGTTGCCGCTTGCCGATCTTTCCGGCTTCGATGCCGTGCTGGTGGATGTCCGCTGGCCGGGCGCGGCGGCGCTTGCTCTCAGCGCCGCCAGATCGATCGGCTGTCCGGCGATCCTGGACGCCGACACCGCACCGATCGAGGTGCAGGAGCGCCTGCTGCCCTTGGCCTCGCACATCGTCGCCTCGGAGCCTGCGGCGCGCATCGTCTGCGGCCACGCGCTCGACCCCGAAAGCGCCTGCGCCGACCTCGCCTCGCGCACCGATGCCTTTGTCGCGGTGACCGGTGGCGCGGCCGGAACCTGGTGGCACGATCGAACGACCGGGCGCGTCCGGCATGTCGAGGCGCCAAAGGTCAAGGCGATTGATACGCTCGCCGCCGGCGACGTCTTCCACGGCGCTTTCGCCGTCGGGCTTGCCGAGGCCATGCCGATGGAGGAAGCGCTACGCTTTGCCAGCGCCGCCGCGGCGCTCAAATGCCTGCGCTTCGGGGGCAGGCTTGGCGCGCCGAACAGGGCCGAGACGCTGGCAATGATGGCGACGCATTGGCCGTCACCGGAACAGGCGAGGGAAAAAGCCTAGCTCTTCGCTGCCGGATGCTCGACGGCTTGCCGGCCGAAGTCCGGCACATCGATATCCTGGCCGGCCTCGATGATCGAGCGGCGGATGGCGCGTGTGCGAGTGAAGAGGTCGAACAGCTTCTCGCCGTCGCCCCAGCGGATCGCGCGCTGCAGCGAGGCGAGGTCCTCAGAGAACCGCGCCAGCATCTCCAGGATCGCGTCCTTGTTGTGCAGACACACGTCCCGCCACATGGTCGGGTCCGACGCCGCCAGTCGGGTGAAATCGCGAAAGCCGGAGGCGGAATATTTGATGACTTCGCTCTTGGTCACCGCCTCCAGATCGTCCGCCGTGCCGACGATGTTGTAGGCGATGATATGCGGCAGGTGCGAAACGATCGCGAGCGTCATGTCGTGGTGCTGCGGGTCCATCGTATCGATGTTGGAACCGCAGCGCCGCCAGAATTCCGAAAGCGTCTCGAGCGCGGCTGGATCGGTGCCCGGCAGCGGCGTGAAGATGCACCAACGGTTCTCGAAGAGATCGGCAAAGCCGGCATCGGGTCCGGACTTTTCCGTGCCGGCAAGCGGATGGCCGGGGATGAAGTGCACGCCTTCCGGCACATGCGGCTGCATCTGCGCGATCACCGAAGCCTTGGTCGAGCCGACATCGGTGAGGATGGCGCCCTTCTTCAGCGCCGGCGCGATTTCGGCCGCGACCTCGCCCGAGGAGCCGACCGGCACCGAGACGATGACGAGATCGGCATCGCGCACCGCTTCTTTTGCCTCCGTCGTGTAGGAATCGCCAAGGCCCAGTTCCTCGGCGCGCTTCAGCGTCGAAGCGCTGCGCGTCGCGATGGCGATGTGCTTGGCAAGCCCCTCGCGGCGGATGACGCGGGCGAGCGACGAGCCGATCAGGCCGATGCCGACCAGCGCTATTTTCTCGAACATCGGTGATGCCATGGTGTTCTAGCTTTTCAGGAAGGTCTTGAGGGCGTCGATGACACCGCGATTGGCCTCTTCGGTGCCGACGCTCATGCGCAGCGCGTTGGGGAAACCGTAGCCGGTGACGCGGCGCAGGATATAGCCGCGCGCGCTGAGGTAATCGTCAGCGGCCGCCGCCGAATGCGTCTTGCTATCGGGAAAGTGGATCAGCACGAAATTGCCTACGCTGGGCGTGACGCGCAGGCCAAGCCCGGTCAGCTCGGCGCTGAGCCAGGCCAGCCATTTCTCGTTATGCGCCACGCTGCGCTCGATATGGGCGCGGTCGCGGATCGCGGCGATGCCGGCCTCGATCGCGGTGGCATTGACGTTGAACGGTCCGCGAATGCGGTTGATCGCATCGACGATATGCGCCGGCCCATACATCCAACCGATGCGCGCGCCGCCGAGGCCGAGCTTGGAGAAGGTACGGGTCATCACCACGTTCTCGGAACTGCCCGCGAGCTCGATGCCGGCCTCGTAGTCGTTGCGCCGCACATATTCAGCATAGGCCGCGTCGAGCACCAGGAGCACGTTCTTCGGCAATGCCGCGTGCAGACGGCGCACTTCCTGGAACGGCACATAGGTGCCCGTCGGATTGTTGGGATTGGCGAGGAACACGATCCGCGTCGCCGGCGTCACCGCAGCCAAAATCGCATCGACATCGGCGCGCTCGTCGGTCTCTTTGACCGCCACCGGCTTGGCGCCGGCCGCCTGGATATAGATCTTGTAGACCATGAAGGCGTGTTCGGTGAACACGGCCTCGTCGCCCGGTGCCAGATAGGTCTGCGCCAGCAGCCCCAGTATCTCGTCAGAGCCGTTGGAGCAGATGATGTTGGCCGGGTTCAACCCATGCACCTCGGCTATCGCCTCGCGCAGCCGTCGCGCCGTGCCGTCGGGATAGACATCGAGCTTCGCCGCCACCTCGCGCGCGGCCTCGATCGCCTTCGGCGAAGGTCCCAGCGGATTTTCGTTCGACGACAGCTTGTAGACTTTCGTCACGCCGGCCGGCGCGGTGCTTTTTCCCGGCACATAGGCCTCGATGTCCATGATGCCCGCGCGGGGCGTCGGACGGGGCTGATCCTGCTTCATGTCACAAATCCGTCGAGAGGGCCTTCAAGGCCGCAGCGGAAATACAGGCCGCAGGCTGGAATGTCGAGTGCTGGCGCTTGGTGCCAGAAAGCTGCCCACCCGTTGACGAAGCGCGGCGCTAGTCCTAGAAGAGCTGCCAGACTTCCGTGGTGATTTGGCCGGTCGGCTTGCAGCCACGTTAAACAATTTGCTAAAGGGCCGTTTGCAACCTGTAACCGGCTTTGCGACGGCAATGCCGGTTTTTTGTTGTCCGCCGCCGGCCGGACACCGCATCGGAACAAGACCGATGCGGCACAGGATGGGGACGGACATGGCGGCTCAGCGCGCTGCAAGAACCAAGGACGAGGTCGACCATCCGTCGAGCCCGGTGCTGCAGTTCGGCCCCGACAAGCCGCTGAAGCTCGACGCCGGCACTATCCTTTCGCCTTTCCAGATCGCCTACCAGACCTACGGCAGCTTGAACGACGCGCGCTCCAACGCCATCCTCGTCTGCCATGCGCTGACCGGCGACCAGCACGTCGCCAACACCAATCCGGTGACCGGCAAGCCTGGCTGGTGGGAGGTACTGATCGGCCCCGGCAAGATCATCGACACCAACCGCTTCTTCGTCATCTGCTCCAACGTCGTCGGCGGCTGCCTCGGCTCGACCGGCCCGGCCTCGACCAACCCGGCCACCGGCAAGCCCTACGGGCTCGATTTGCCGATCATCACCATCCGCGACATGGTTCGCGCGCAGGCGATGCTCATCGATCATTTCGGCATCGAAAAGCTGTTTTGCGTGCTTGGCGGCTCGATGGGCGGCATGCAGGTGCTGGAATGGGCCGCAAGCTATCCGGAGCGGGTCTTCTGCGCCCTGCCGATCGCCACCGGCGCCCGCCATTCCTCGCAGAACATCGCCTTCCATGAAGTCGGCCGGCAGGCCGTGATGGCCGATCCGGACTGGCATGGCGGCAAATATCTCGATTTCGGCAAGCGGCCGGAAAAGGGGCTGGCCGTCGCGCGCATGGCCGCCCACATCACCTATCTTTCCGAAGCCGCGCTCCACCGTAAATTCGGCCGCAATTTGCAGGACCGCGAGGCGCTGACCTTCGGCTTCGATGCCGATTTCCAGATCGAGAGCTATCTGCGCCACCAGGGCATGACTTTCGTCGACCGCTTCGACGCCAATTCCTACCTCTATCTGACCCGCGCGATGGACTATTTCGACCTTGCCGCCGATCATGGCGGACGCCTCGCCGACGCCTTCGCCGGCACCAAGACGCGCTTCTGCCTGGTTTCCTTCACCAGCGACTGGCTGTTCCCGACCGAGGAGAGCCGCTCGATCGTGCATGCCTTGAACGCGGCGGGCGCTTCCGTCTCCTTCGTCGAGATCGAGACCGATCGCGGCCATGACGCCTTCCTGCTCGACGAGCCGGAGCTCTTCGCGGCCATCAACGGCTTCATCGCCTCCGCCGCCCGCGCCAGGGGGCTCGGCGCATGACCCCGAAACGCAGCAGTCCTTTCGGATGGGGATCATGCGCCACGCAGGAGGCGAAGCCATGAGCGTCAATCGCGCCCAGCGTGTCGACCTCGACGTGGTCACCGATCTCATCCCGGCCAGTTCGCGCGTCCTCGATGTCGGCTCGGGCGACGGCGTGCTCCTGGAGCTCCTCCAGGAAACCAAGCAGGTCGACGGCCGCGGACTGGAACTGTCGCAGCGCGGCGTCAACGAATGCGTGGCGCGCGGGCTGTCGGTCATCCAGGGCGACGCCGACACGGACCTGAAATTCTACGCCGACAAGGGCTTCGACTTCGTCGTGCTCTCGCAGACGCTGCAGGCGACGCGCAACCCGAAGGTCGTGCTCGACGAGCTGCTTCGGATCGGCAACCGCGCCATCGTCTCCTTCCCCAATTTCGGCCACTGGCGCGTGCGCTTCTCGCTGCTGATCAAGGGCAGGATGCCGGTCACCAAGGATCTGCCCTATTCCTGGTACGACACGCCCAACATCCACTTCTGCACCATCCGCGACTTCGTCAACCTGTGCGAGGAGCTCGGCGCCACGGTGGAGAAGGCAACCGCGCTCGACGCCAACGGCCAGAAGATCGGCCTGTCGATGCCCTGGTGGTTCTGGAACTTCTTCGGCCAGCAGGCGGTGTTTTTGCTGAGACGCTGACGCCGCGGAGTGATTTCCGCAAGCGCACGGCTCTTGCCGCTGTCCCCCGGTCAGCGGACGGTCACGCCAGCCGGAACGCCAATTATGTTGCCATCAAACCGCAATGTTGCGGAAAAGCCACCAATTTCGGCATTTCTCGGCCGGCCTGGCGTGACACAAAGATGGCTTTTTTGTAGCGTCGGCCGCAAATCAAAGGTGAGACAAGAAGATAGACATAGGACCCATTCGACAAACGCCAGATCCGATCGGTGGTGGCAGGCCGATGCCGAGCCAGGATGTTCCGCTGATCTCAGTGATCACGCCGACTCACAACCGGCGCAGTCAGGTCGTGCGCGCGGTGGAAAGCGTTCTGGCGCAGACACTTACCCGCTTCGAGCACATCGTGGTCGACGACGGTTCGACCGACGGGACGGCCGCCGCGCTCGCCGAAATCCGCGACCCCAGGCTGATCTATGTCGGCGCCAAATGGCGCGGCGCCAATGCCGCGCGCAATGCGGGCATAGAGCGCGCGCGTGCGCCGGTCGTGACGTTCCTCGATTCGGACGATATCTACCTGCCCGACCGGCTGGAGCGGACGCTCGCGCGCTTCGAGGAGACACCTTCGCTCGAGGTGCTGATCAGTTCCTTCGTGTCGCTGAAGGGCGGCCGCAGCACCAAGTGCATCAATCGCGACGCTTTCCTCGACAAGGGCACGCTGCAGCGCGCCCTGGTCTCGCAGACCATCTTCATTGCCGGCTCGGCGATCACGGCGAGGCTTGAATCGTTGCTTGCGATCGGCGGTTACGACAGCGACGTGACGCGCATGCAGGATCGCGAATTGCTGCTGCGCTTTGCCCAACGCAGCGGCGCCCTGTTGTCACAGGATATCGACTGGAAGAAGTACAGTTCGGAGAATTCGATCTCCGGCCGCCGCGACGGCTATGTCCAGGCCTACGCCAATCTGATCGACAAGCATCCCTATATCGCCGACCGCTACCCCGAGGTTCCACCTTACATGATTGCGCGACAGATCATCGCCGATATCCTCAAGGGCAGGTTTCCGCAGGCATTTTCGGGCTATCACGCCAACCGGTCGTCCAAGTCGCTCGGCTACTCGCCGGCCGAACTGTTGCGCGGCTATGTCGTTGGCCGCCGCTGGCGGCGCGACTGCTACGACGAGTTCCGCGCCAAATACGGCGCCCGGGCAGTCTGACCGCCTTCTAAAGCGCGCCGCGATCTTTCAGATTCGCTCCATACGCTTTTAGGTTTTTGATTTTACGCATGTCTTTATCCCGAAACCGGTTCCCGCTTTCGGGAGACATGCTTCAAGCTTCAGTGGATTCCTTCTTGCGGCGCGCCGCCGGAGGCGGCGGCTCGATCGCCCCTGCCCTGACGCGCGCGGGTTTCAGCGCCGGCGCGCCGGAATCCTTGACGATGTTCAGCGAGCGCGGAAAGAACTGGTTGTTGTGCTGGCCGCGCCCGATATTCACGATCGCGGTTTCAGGCAAGCGCTTCTCCAGCATGGCCAACACCCGTCGCAGCGTCGGGCCGTCGAACGCGTCGAGCGCTTCGTCCATGATCACCCATTTCGGCTTGCGCAAGGCGAGCCTGGCGAAAGCCAGCACCCGTTGTTCGTCATCGCCGAGCTCACGTTCCCACCGCCCGGGATGGTCGAGGGCAGTCGCCAGCCGATCGAGGCCGACCTCGCCAAGCACCGCCGCGATCTCGGCATCGCTGGCCGGGGCCTCGCCGTTCGGATGGTCGAGGACCTCGCGCAGCGTGCCGGCCGGGAAATACGGCACCCTGGGCACGAAGATGGGGGTCTCGCCGGCCGGCAGGCCGATCCGGCCGCTTCCCCATGGCCACAGGCCGGCAATGGCACGGAAGAACAATGTCTTGCCGGCGCCCGGCTCGCCGGTGATCATGACGCGCTCGCCGGCGTGGATTTCGACATCGGTCTGGGCAAGCTTGGTGCAGCCTTCCGGCGAACCCACTTCGAGCCTGTCGAAGGTCAGGCTGCCATTGGCATTCTCAACGAACTGGATGCGTTTTTCCGTGTCGTGCAGCGCGTCGGTTTCGGTGAGCGCGATGCGGAAGTCGGCCACGCGCATCAGCGTCGCGCGCCAGTCGGCGATGCTGCCGATATTGTTGATGAACCAGCGCAGGGACGAATGGACCTGGTTGAAGGCGCCGACCGCCATCATCAGCCCGCCGAACGAGATGTCGCCCGAGAAATAGACCGGCGAAGCCACCAGGATGGGCGCCACCACCGTTATCCAGCCATAGGTGTCGGTCACCCAGGACAGGTTGATCTGGGCGGTAAAGATGCGCCGCATGGCGCCGAGCACCGTGCCGAGGTCAAGCTCCAGCCTGCGCCGGGCGTCGGGCTCGCCATGGTAGAGCGCGATGGCGTCGACGTTTTCGTTGACCCTCACCATGGAGGAGCGCAGCTCCGCTTCGCGGGTGTAGCGCTCGCTGTTGAGGCCGATCAGCGGACGCCCGACCAGCCAGCTCAGCCAGGAGGCGATGCCGGCATAGAGGAAGGCCGCCCAGACCATGTAGCCCGGTATCGCCAGCGAATAGCCGCCGATGTGGAACACGAAGCCGGAAGACAGTTCCCATAGCACGCCGATGAAGGAGACGAGCAGGATGAGGGACTGCAGCAGGCCGACGCCGAGATCGGTCGACAGGTCCGACAAGTGAGCGGCATCCTGCTGCATGCGCTGGTCGGGATTGACGCCGATGGCGCCGGCATTGGCGAGCCGGAAGGCCCGCGCCGGGCGCATCCATTGATCGATCAGGTCGAGGGTCAGCGCCTCGCGCAACCTCAGACGGATCATCTGGTTGAGCCAGGTTTGGCCGATATTGAGCACCAGAAGTCCGCCGGCGATCATCGCGAAGACCAGAAGCTGATGCAGGAAGTCGGTCATATCGCGCCGCGCCAGCGCATCGTAGAAAGGCTGGTTCCAGCGATTGAGCAGGACCTGCCCGATCGAAGTGGCGATGATGACCGCGACGATGCCGATGGAGACCCAGGCAAGTTGCCTGCGCACCGGCGAGGATTTCAGCCCCAGCTTGATCGTCGCCACCTGATCGGCGAGGCTGCTCGCCTCGACTGAGACTGCGGGTTTCTGCGGGCCCGGCTTTTTATCGGTCTGGTCGTCCATGAAGGATATTCCTGGTTTGCGCGGCGGTCATGAATACCGCGCTAAGCGAGCATGCCTTGGATCGGGCATGCCTCAGATAGGGTGGCGATTGCCGCGCGATGCAAGGCGCTGCGATCACGAACGCGTCACTTGGCCAGGCGCGCCGCCGGTCGCGTGCCGGCCAAGCCGCGTTGCCCCCTGCGGCGAGAAGACCGGCACGAAGACGCGGCGAGAGGCGCGCTGCGCGACCGGCACGCCCTGATAGAGCCGTTTCTGCGCCTCGACGACGATGACGCCGGAGAAGATCGGCCAGAACCGCCGGCCGGCCTTCTCCAGCACATTGTGGAACCGCATCATGAAACGCCGCGGCGACGGCGGAAAGAACAGCGCATCGCTCCACGTCGCCGGGGTGAAGTTCGCCTCGCGCAGCAATTCGGTCAGCTGGCCGCGCGAGAACGGTCGGCCATTGCCGAAGGGCGTGTGCTCGAAGCGCGCCCACACGCCGCGCCGGTTGGGCACGACGATGACCACCCTGCCCGCCGGCGACAGCACGCGCCAGATCTCGTTCAACGTCTCGCGCGGGTTCTCGGCATGTTCGAGGGAATGCACCAGGAGCACGCGGTCGATGCAGGAATCGACCAGCGGCAGCTCCTCGTCGAAGACCAGCGCCGTCGCCGCCGGCCCGGTCGCCGGCCACACCACCGCGCCCTGCGTCGCCGGCATGAAGGCGAAGACGCGCTCGGCATCGGTGCCGAAGCGCTCCAGCCACGGCAGCGTGTAGCCAAGGCCGACCAGCCGCTCGTTGGGCACGGTTGCCCAAATGGACGACAGCGCCATGGTGATCGAATGCTCGGCCAGGCGGCCGAGCGTCGACGAGTAGAAGGAGCGCAGATCGACGATATCCGAATGCATGCGCGGGACGGTAGCTGCGAAGGGGCCCAAGTTCAACAAAGGTGCCAGGTTCAACAAACGCGGATGACATCGGCGCCCGCCCGCCCTATGTCTGCGGCGACAAAGGGAGACACGCGATGCCGGTCGAAATCGAGCAGTTCATGTGCCGCACCGACAATTTCGGCGTGCTGGTCCGCGATCCGAAGAGCGGTGAGACGGCGATCATCGACGCGCCCGAAGAGGCGCCGATCCTGGCGGCGATCAAGCGCACCGGCTGGACGCCGACAGTGATCCTCACCACGCATCATCATGCCGACCATGTCGAAGCCAATCTGGCGCTGAAGGAGCGCTTCAAATTGCGCATCGTCGGCCCGGAAGCCGAAAAGGCGAAGATCCCCGGCATCGACGAGACGATCCGCCAGGGTTCGGTCGTGCGCCTTGGCGAGGAAAGGATCGAGGTCATCGAGACACCCGGCCATACCGCCGGCCACGTCTCCTATTATTTGCCGGCCTCGAAGGTGGCCTTCACCGCCGACACCCTGTTTGCGCTGGGATGCGGGCGCCTGTTCGAATGCAAGCCGCCGGTCATGTATGACTCACTGAAGAAGCTGGCGGCGCTACCAGCCGAAACCGCCATCTATTGCGGCCACGAATATACTTTGGCCAATGCCCGTTTCGCGGTGACGATCGATCCCAGCAACCCGGTGCTGAAGCAGCGCGCGGCAAAGATCGAGGCGCTGCGCGCCGACAACAAGCCGACGCTGCCGACCACCATCGGCGAGGAATTGTCGACCAACCCGTTCCTGCGCTGGCACGATCCGGCGATCCGCAAGCATCTCGGCATGGAGAAGGCCTCCGATGCGGAGGTCTTTGCCGAGATCCGCAAGCGTAAGGACAACTTTTGAGCCTGCCTGAATGACCGCCAGCGCCGCCGAGATTATCGCCACACTTGGCCTCAAGCCGCATCCCGAGGGCGGCTGGTATGCCGAGACCTTTCGCGACGCCGCTGGCGGCCCGCGCGGTTATTCGACCGCGATCTATTTCCTGCTCGAGCGAGGCCAGCTTTCGGCCTGGCACCGGGTGAAGGACGCGGCCGAGGTCTGGCATTTCTATGCCGGCGCGCCGCTGGCGCTGTCGATGCATGGGGAAGGCCCGGGCTCGGTCATCGAGCAGGTGCTGGGCACTGCCTTTGCCGCCGGCGAGCGGCCGCAGATCGTCGTGCCGGCAGGCTGGTGGCAGTCGGCGCGCAGCCTTGGCGAATGGACGCTGGTCGGCTGCACGGTGGCGCCGGGCTTCGATTTCGCCGCCTTCGAGCTGGCCGAGCCGGGCTGGCAGCCGGTCTAACCGGCTATGCCCAATAAAAACCCCAGCGTGATCGACAGTTGGGCGGCGTAATAAAGCACCCAGACCGCGTAGCGCATCCACAGGCGATGCGGCGAGATCGCCGCGAGCAGGAAGCGCTCGGCGGCCAGCAGCCCGTCCGAGGCGATGAACAGCACCGCGCCGGCGATCACCCAGCGGTTGCTTGTGGTAAGCGCCGAAATGCCCATGGCGAGGATTGCCAAGACATAGACGGCAACGGGGACGCGCAACTGCGGGCCGACACGGCGCCAGAGCGCGGCAAGCATGACGATGCTGAACGCGGCCATGGCCAGCGCGATCGCGCCACGCCAGAATTCGGCGCTCAACAGCCGCAGCCCGCCGCCTGCCTGTAAAAACAGCGCGATATAGGCGATGTGGCCGGCGAGAAAGCTCGCCAGCCCGCCGAGAAAGGCCTTCTCGCCGTCGCGCGACAGAAACGCGTCGCCGGCCGCGCTGAGTGCCAGCGCCGCGACGAGCAGCAACGGACCGCCCTGCATGGCGGCAAGCGCGGCCAACAAAGCCACGGCAAGCGTCTTTGCCGCGGTGCGCGTCCATTTCGGCGGCATGTCGAGCGCGAAGGCGTAGATCACGGCCGCGACGAACGAGAACAAAAGCGTTGCGTTGGCGTTGGCCTCGATGCCGCCCGCAAACGGCATCATGCGTTGACCTCTTTTGCCGCCGGCTTGCGCATCAGCAGCGACTTCGCCGCGAGCGCCGCGCCGCCGGTGATGAGCACGCAGGCAGCGAGGATGCGCAGCGACGGCTCGGCGACGCCGGCAGCGATCAGCACCAGCGTCGAGAGCAGCGGCGCGGCGTAGCTCGCGGCGCCCAGCACCTGGATGTTGCCGCGCTTGACGCCGATGTCCCAGGCATAGAAGGCCGCGCCGACCGGCATCAGGCCGAGCCCGATGACGGCCAGCCACTGGCCAGGGCCATCCGGCAGCACTGTCTTCTCAAGCAGAAAATGGCAGGCCAGCGACAGCACCGATGTCGCCGCGCAGAACCAGGTGACGATCGAGGTCGGCACCGACGGGAAGCGCCGCGACAGCAGCGAATAGGAAGACCACAACAGCGCGCAGACGGCGGCCATCGCGTAGCCGAAGGCGTAGCGCGCGTCGAAGGCCAGCCCGCCGCCCTTGGTGACGATCAGGAACGTGCCTGCAAGGCCGAGCAGCGCGCCGACGACATGGTTCCAGGCAAGCCGCTCGCCCGGCATCAGCGCCGAGCCGAGCACGATCAGCAGTGGCCACAGATAGGCGATCAGGCTGGCCTCGACCGCCGGCGCGTTGCGCAGCGCCGTGAAGTAGAAGAAATGATAGCCGAACAGGCCGGCGATGCCGATCACCCAGACCTGTGGCGGGATCTTCTGGTTTCTGTCGGCGGCCGGCATCACCAGCCGCGCGGCCAGCCCGACACAGGTGCCGATGGCGAAGGTGATGGCCGACAGCAGGAACGGCGGCACCTGCCCTGAAGCGTCGGTGAGCAGCGCCAGCGATGCCCACATGGCGACCGCCGAAAACCCGATCAGTGTTGCGCGCCCCATCCATTCCCCCCGCCGGTGCGCGGTAGCGCCTGGCCTAATTGACCGCTTCGAACCGTCCCGCGCTGATGGTCAGCGGACCGATCTGTGTCCCGACCGTGGCGCGGATCGGCGCATATACGCCGGATTGGCCGACCGGCGCAAACGTCACCAGCATGCGGCTCTTGTTCTTCAGGAAATTCAGCGCCTTGCGGCCCTTGCGGTAGCCCGCCACCGGCTCGAAGCCCATCTTGCAGGTCACCGTGTCGCCCTTGTAGCCGGGCACCGAGATCGAACCCTTGGAGGCATAGGTCAAGGTCAGGTCGGCGCGCATCTCGCCATCATAGAATTTGACCGTGCGTCCGCAGACCTTGTCCAGGCTGTCGGCATGGATGACGGTCGCGGCCATCGGATCGAGCACTGATTTCAGGTCTCCGTCGCCGATCGGCACCCAGCTCTTCGGATCGCGCTTGCCGGGGGCGGGAACGACTTGCGTGGAGGAGACCGCCCCGTTGCTGAAGCGGATGTCGACCATCGAGGCCTTCTTGCCGGAAGTATAATCGGCCCTGAACACCTGCGGTTTCATCCGCTTGTCGGAAATCGTGCCTTTCGACGAAATCGTGCCTTTCGTATCGTCGAACAGCCTGCCGAGCCCGGCGGCGGAGACGGTGCCGTTGATAGCATAGGTATCGCCCTCGTAGAGGCTGGAAAAGGTCGCCCTGGCGATCGAAAGGCCGAGATAGGACACCGTATATTCGCCCTTGAAGGATTGCGGCGCCGCGGCGGCGAAGCTTGTTGCCGGCACGGCAAGGACAAGCAGGGTGGCGAATGCATGAGATGGACGGAGCATGGCGGCTGGCGAATCCCTGGCGGTTCGGCCGGAACGCAGAGGATCCAGCCTGGCATATCCCTTCGCGAAGGGCTTATAGTGTGAAATCCGGCCTTTATATGGAGCGTGGCTGACAGCCGGCGGCGTGCCGGAGCTTGACGCAGTGGTGAAATGCCACTATGGAACGCCAACTTTTCCAAAGGCCGCCTGACCGAGACCGCGCGCCGCCTGGCGCGGGCAGAATGGTTTGGCAGGTTTAGAAACTGAAGGTTAGACAAATGTCCCGCACCTGCGAACTCACTGCCAAGGCAGTTCAGACCGGCAACAATGTGAGCCACGCCAACAACAAGACCAAGCGGCGCTTCCTGCCGAACCTGGTCAATGTGACGCTGATTTCCGAAGCGCTGAACCAGAATGTTCGCCTGCGCATTTCGGCCAACGCGCTGCGTTCGGTCGAGCATCGCGGCGGCCTCGACGCCTTCCTGGTCAAGGCCGACGTCAAGGAACTGTCGCAGCGCGCGCGCCTGCTCAAGAAGCAGATCGCCAAGAAGCTTGCCGAGCAGTCGGCCGCTTAAAGCAGCTTTCAGGCGGGGGACGACCGCCTCGGGCACCGCTCTTGCCGGTGCTCGGAATAAGAGCGAGCGTCGCCATGACGCTCGGCTGGTTCCATTACCCAGGATAAAAAAATGAACTTCC
Organism: Mesorhizobium vachelliae; assembly: GCF_033977325.1. Taxonomy (NCBI): domain Bacteria; kingdom Pseudomonadati; phylum Pseudomonadota; class Alphaproteobacteria; order Hyphomicrobiales; family Phyllobacteriaceae; genus Mesorhizobium; species Mesorhizobium vachelliae. The sequence goes on along the minus strand of NZ_JAVIIR010000010.1, from coordinate 159,674 downwards.
TGATGCGATATCTGCCCTTCGTGGCCGCCATGGCGCTTGTCGTCGTGGCCTCCAACATCCTCGTGCAGTTCCCGATGCAGGGTGAGATCGGCGGCCTGGCGCTTGCCGACGTGCTCACCTGGGGCGCCTTCACCTATCCTTTCTCCTTCCTGGTCACCGACCTCGCCAACCGCCGCTACGGCCCGGCCGTGGCGCGCAAGGTGGTGTTCGTCGGCTTCATGACGGCGGTTACCTGCTCGATCCTGATCCCGCCCTTCCTGTTCCGCCATGGGCTGATCGAGTTTGAGACCGCCGCCGACCGCCTGGTGCGCATCGCCGCCGCTTCAGGCACGGCCTTCCTCACCGCGCAGCTGCTCGACGTCACCGTCTTCAACCGGCTGCGCCGGCAGAGCTGGTGGCGCGCGCCGATCGTCGGCACGCTGGTAGGCTCGGTGTTCGACACGGTCGTCTTCTTCGGCGTCGCCTTCTCCGCCGCCTTCGCCTTTGCCGGCCCCAATGACAGCTTCGCGCTGGAGGCGGCCCCGCTGATGGGCGTGCTGCCGGTCGAGACGATGCGCTGGGTGTCCTGGGCGCTTGGCGACCTTTCGGTGAAGCTCATCATCGCCGTCGTGGCGCTGATCCCCTACCGGCTGCTCGCTGCCCGCTGGAGCCAGCCCGCGGTCGCGGTCGGAGCATGATCCCAAAAAGTGGAACCCGGTTTTTGGAAAAGATCAGGCTCCAAACAAAAAGAGAGAGCATGATCCCAAAACGTGGAATCAGGCCATGATCCCCTGGGTTCAGCTTGATTCCGCCCGCACGCCTGATGGCGCTCAGGAACTTCGCCTGAAGCGGCGCGGGGATGAATTCTCCATCATGCTCGGCACCAACGAGCTGATGAACAGCCGCCTCAGCGGCTCCGAAGAGGCGCTCGCCAGGCTTTCCTGCGAGCGGATCTCCGGCCGCAAGCAGCCAAGGCTGCTCATCGGCGGGCTCGGCATGGGCTTCACCTTGCGCGCCGCTCTCGCCGCGCTCGATGGCGACGCCGCCGTCACTGTCGCCGAACTGGTTCCCGCGGTCGTCGCCTGGGCGCGCGGCCCGATGGCGGAAATCTTCGGCGGCTGCCTCGACGACCCTCGCGTCACCATTCGCGAGGCCGATGTCGGTCAGCTGATCAGGGCGGACAAAGCCGCCTGGGACGCCATTCTGCTCGACGTCGACAACGGCCCCGAAGGCATCATCTACAAGGGCAACGACACGCTCTATGGCGCGGCCGGACTGGCGGCCGCGCGTGCCGCATTGAAGCCTGGCGGTGTCCTGGCGGTCTGGTCGCAGGGGCCGGACAGCGGCTTCACCCGGCGGCTGAAGCAGGCCGGCTTCGCGGTCGAGGAGATCAACACGCGGGCCAACGGCAAGCGCGGCGCCCGCCACGTCATCTGGATCGCGACCAACCGGCCCTGACGCTTTCAGTCACACGGCTTTACGCTTTGTTACGGCCGATGATGCAGGATCGCGTAAATTCTCCAGGGCATTGCGACCAGCATGACCGTGCCAGGCACCGGTTGGAAAAACGATCTCCTGCTTGCGTTGTGCGCCACGCTGGTGGTGTTGACGATCAACGCGGTGTCCGGCTTCCCCACCCTTGCGAATTATGGCGCAGACAATGACAGCATGCTGCGGCTGGTCGAGGTTCGCGACCTGCTCGGCGGCCAAAGCTGGTTCGATCTCCATCAATACAGGATGGGCGCCTCGGGCGGCTTCGTCATGCACTGGTCGCGGCTGGTGGATACGCCCCTCGCGCTGATCATCATGGCCTTCGATGCGCTCGGCGCCAGCCCTGCGACTGCCGAACGCGCCGCGCAGATCATCTGGCCGACCCTGCTCTACGGGCTGACCATATTCGTGCTCATGCGCGCCTCGCGGCGCTTCGCCGGCGCGAATGTCGCGATGCCGGCGGTCATCCTGTCTACGGCGGCGCTGTTCTTCCTGGTGATCTACAGCCCGGGAGTGATCGATCACCACAACGTCCAGCTGTTGCTGACGGCAGCCAGCCTCTGGCTTCTGATGGAAGCGCCTTCCTGGCGCCCCGCTGCCCTTCTGTCGGGCATTTGCGCCGGCCTGACGCTCGCTGTCGGCATGGAGACCGCTCCCTATGTGGCGGTGCTCGGCATCTGTGCGGCTGCCCTGTTCGTCCTCGATGACAGGGAGCGCATTACGGCGCGAGGCTTTAGTCTCGGATTTGCAGGCATCGCTTCCCTGGTTTTCGTAGCGACCATTCGGCCGGCCGATTGGGGCTTGGCCCAATGCGACGCCTTCTCGGCCTTCCAGTTCGCGGTTGCGGCACTGTCCGGCTTCGGCCTCGCGATCGCGGCGACATTGACCGCGTCGACAACCCGGGCGCGGCTCGGCTCCACGCTGGCGCTGGCGGTGGTGGTCGCGGCCGCCGTGATAGCATTCTTCCCGCAATGCCTGGCATCGCCCTATGCCGGCATGGACGAGCGTATCCGCACCTATTGGCTGGCCGACGTGGTCGAAGCGCAGCCCTTCTGGAGCGTCGCCATCCACCAGCCGAAGCTGATGGCGGCGCGTTATGTGACGCCCTTCATCGCGATCCTGCTGATCGGCTTTCAATTGCGAAGCCGCCGCCTGCGCCGCGAGGAAACGCTCGCTGCCATCCTGCTCCTCGTCGCCTTCGTCGTCAGCCTCTGGCAGGTGCGCGGCTCGACCTTCTCCGTGGCCTTCGCCGTGCTGCCGCTCTCGGCCTGGATTGCGAAAATCCGCCTGCGGGCTGACGCCACGCCGTCATGGCGCCTTTCCACCGGCATCGTCATGGCGTGGCTGGTCTCGCTCAACGCGACCTGGGCCGGTGTCGCGGTGGCGGCGCAGTCCATGGTCCAGAAGGCGCCGCAGCGGATCAATTCCGATCCCGACCACGCAGTGACCTGCGGCAAGCCAAGCGACTTCCATGACCTTGCGGCCATGCCGGCGACGACGGTGCTTGCCTCGTCCAATCTCGGCTCGGGAATATTGATGTTCACGGGCCACCGGGCGCTGGCCGGCCCTTACCACCGCAATGTCGGCGGCAATCTGGCCATGCTCGACGCCTTCATGGGAACGCCGGACGCCGCCCACGCCGTCATCGAACGCGAGCGTGTGGGACTGGTCGCGATCTGCCGCGGCAACACCGAAGAGATATCGCTGGGCCTGGAGGCGCCGAAGGGCCTTGCCGCGGCGTTGCTGCGGGGCGACCTGCCGGCATGGCTCGAGCTGGACCAGTCTACCGCGGGAAAGCCGATCGAGATCTACAAGGTCCGTTGAATATCGGCACGGGCCATATCAGCATCGTCGACGGCGCCCTTCGCAACGCACTCGCTTTGCGCCGATGCAAGATCGCCTCGTGATTTAGAAACCCGCGATTGAAGCCGGTCCCGTGGATCATTGCAATCCAGCCTGTGCTTTGGTTAGCATTCCGCGCGGCGAGCGATATATCTATTCAAGAAATTTTGGATTCGGGGTTCTTTGGATTGGGGAAAGGGATATCCATGTCGGCCATAGACGGCGCGTTGGCGCCAGCATCAGCCAAGCAAACGCTGCAATATGTTGTCTCCCACATGGTGGGCGCCGTGAACCGCGCCACGTTTGTGGAAAAGCCGTTCTGGCACCTCGAGATGACGGATGTCTTTCCAGCGGACCTCTATCTGCGCATGCGCGCCGCCATGCCGGAGGCGCGCGAATATCGTGCGCTCAAGGGACGCAACAATGTGAATATCATGGCTGACGGAACCGCGACGCGGATCAAGATCGACCTCTATCCCGAATATATCCGCCATCTGCCGGCTGAGAAGCGGGCCGTCTGGGCTCTGGTCGGCAAGGCATTGCACGCGCCGGAGCTGAAGGACGCGTTCATGCGCCGCCTTGCCCCGGGCCTGGAGCGCCGGTTCGGGTCGGACTTCATGAAGGTCGGCATGTATCCGGTGCCGATGCTGACGCGCGACGTGGCGGGCTACAAGATCGGCTTCCACACCGACACGAAATGGAAGGGCATCACGGTCCAGTTCTACCTGCCGGAGGATGACTCGATCAACCATATCGGCACCCGCTTCGCCGAGCGCATGCCGGACGGGCGTTTCGAGAATTCGCACCGGATGTCGTTTTCGCCGAACACGGGCTACGCCTTTGCGGTCGGCACCGACACATGGCACGCGGTCGACACCGTCGGACCGGAGGTCCGCACCCGCGACAGCATCCTTCACACCTATTTCGTCGACAACACCGCGATGCTCAAGATCCGCAACCGGAGCAAGCGCGTGGCCAATTTCGTGACGAACGAAGTCCGCCACGTCGGCCGGTAATCTCTCGGCGCGCGCCCGCAAGACTGGCCGCATGCAGCCGGTCCTGCTCAGTCCTGGTGCAGGATGAATTCCAAATAGAGGTTGCGCTGCAGGATCGAATGGTTGTCGTCCGATACCAGCGACACCATCAGCGCGCCATCGTCGCGGGTCCAGACCTCCAGCCCTTCCATATTGTCGATCTGATAGCCCATGTCGGCCTCCATCAGCACCGGCCCATCGGCGACCGCGCCCTTCTCGACGCTTTCGCCATAGATGCGCCTGAGCCGCATCTTCACTCCGCGCACGATCGAGAAGCTGCGCTCCAGAAGCAACAGGTCGCCGTCCGGCAGGAAGGCGCCGTCGGTTATGTCGAAATCGCCGTCGCGCCTGACGGTGAAGACGCCCTTACGCGGCCCCTCGATGACGGCGGCGTAGACATTGCCTGATGTGTCGAGGCTCCTCTCCGAGACCACGACCAGGCCACCCTCGTGCTGTCCGGAAGCGTCGGCGTGAGTGACGGTCTCGAAGCCACGGTTCTGGCGCAGCTCCTGCGCAGGAATCAGGTAATCGAGCTGCCTGACCGGCGCCTTCATATTGTCGGGATCGATCTTGAACTGGGTGACGCGCTGGTCGCGCTCGAAGCCGACGGTGGCGATGCCGTCCTTGACCGCGAGCCCTTCCGCGTCGACCTGCGATTTCTTGTCGATCGGCCGGCCCGAGGCGTCGACCATCTGCTGCATGCGGAAACTCTTGACGCCCGACGGTCGCTTGCCGGCGTCATGCGTGATGGTGCCGAAGAACCAGAAGCCGGTGTCGGTAACGCCGATGAAATCGCCGCCCGGCTTCAGGAAGCGGAAGGCCGACAGCGCGCCGAAATCTCGCGCCGGCGAGCTCATCTCCAGCCCGCCGACGAATTCGAGCGGCCCGAACCGCGTCTCGTCATGGCCGATATGGAACTGGTTGATCGGCCGCACCGAAATCTCGACCGTCTCGACGGGAGCTGCCGCGACGGTCATTGCCGGCGAGGCGCAGGCCAGCATGCAGGCGAAAAGCCTCCGCCGCGCACGCCGCCCCGAAAAGATCATCCGGCGCGCCGCAAGCCGCCACGCCGGGTGTCGCGCGCGCTTTCCTCGCCAAACAGCGAGGCGAGCTGCTCGGTCATGGCGCCGGCCAGTTCCTCGGCATCGACGATGGTGACGGCGCGACGATAATAGCGCGTGACGTCGTGGCCGATACCGATCGCCAAAAGCTCGACCGGCGAGCGCGTCTCGATCAGCTCGATGACCGCCCGCAGATGCCGCTCCAGATAATTACCCGGATTGACCGAGAGCGTGGAATCGTCGACCGGCGCGCCGTCCGAGATCATCATCAGGATCTTGCGCTGCTCGGGCCGGCCGATCAGGCGGCTATGCGCCCAAAGCAGCGCCTCGCCGTCGATGTTCTCCTTGAGCAGGCCCTCGCGCATCATCAGCCCGAGATTGCGCCGCGCCCGCCGCCACGGATGGTCGGCGGACTTGTAGATGATGTGGCGCAGGTCGTTGAGCCGGCCGGGATTCGGCGGCTTGCCGTCCTTCAGCCATTTCTCGCGCGCCTGCCCGCCTTTCCACGCCCGCGTGGTGAAGCCGAGGATTTCCACCGAAACGCCGCAGCGCTCCAGCGTGCGGGCCAGGATGTCGGCGCAGGTCGCGGCGACCGTGATCGGCCGCCCGCGCATGGACCCCGAATTGTCGAGCACCAGCGACACCACCGTGTCGCGGAACTTGGTGTCGCGCTCCTGCTTGAAGGACAGCGGCTGCATCGGATCGATGACGACGCGCACCAGGCGGGCCGGATCGAGATAGCCTTCCTCCAGGTCGAAATCCCAGGAGCGGTTCTGCTGCGCCATCAAACGGCGCTGCAGCCGGTTGGCGAGCCGCCCGACGACGCCGGAAAGGTTTGCGAGCTGCTTGTCGAGGAAGGCGCGCAACCGGTCGAGCTCCTCTTCCTCGCAAAGCTCCTCGGCGCCGACCGTCTCGTCGAAGGCGGTGGTGAACACCTTGTAGTCGATCTCTTTCGGCAGGTTGAGGAACGGATTGTCGTTGCGCTTGGCCTCGCCCGGCGTCTCGGCGTCGGAATCATCCTCGTCGGAGAGGTCGTCGGACGTGGCGTCGGTCGCTTCCGTCTCGGCCGACTCTTCCTCGTCGGCGGAGGCTTCGGCATCTTCCGACTGCGACTGATCGGAGCCTGAATCCTCCTCGCCGCCTTCCTCGCTCTGCTCCTCGCCCTGCTGCTCGTTCTCTTCGTTTTCCTCCGAGTCGTCGGTTTCCTGGTCGTCGCCGAGCTCCTCGGCCATTTCCATGGAAACCAGCATGTCGCGCACGACGCGGGCAAAGGCCTGCTGGTCCTCGAGCTTGGCCGACAGGCCGTCGAGATCGGCGCTGGCCTTCTCCTCGATCCAGGGACGCCAGAGATCGACCAGCCGCTCGCCGCTCTTCGGGATCGCGCGGCCGGTGAGTTTCTCGCGCACCATCAGCGCGATCGCTTCCTCGAGCGGCGCATCCGCCTTGTCCCTGACGTCAACAAGGTTCGCCTTGGTGTATTTGTCCTCGAGCATCGAGCCGATATTGTCGGCCACGCCCTGCATGGCGCGGCTGCCGATCGCCTCGACGCGGGCCTGCTCGACGGCGTCGAAGATAGACCGCGCCAGCTTGCCTTCCGGCGCCAGCTTGTTGTGGATGCGCTGATCGTGGCAGGCGCGCTTCAGCGCCATGGAATCGCCGATGCCGCGCGTGACCGCGATGTCGTTGCGGGACGCTTTCTTCGGCAGTTCGGGCAGCCGCGCGCGATTTCCCGCCAGAGCAGGCCGGTCCTTGGCAAACCCAACCTCGAGGTCCTTGTCGCCGGCGACGGCGCGCATGCACACGGTGACGGCGCGCTTGAAGCTGTCGGCTTCAGACCCGTTCTTCGGCTTGTTGCGCGTGTTGTCGCCCGGACCCGCCATTGATCATTCCCTGCGCGTTTTCATGCTGAAAGGCTGGAGGCCTTTCAGCTGCGCGCCTAGCCCAGCACCACGTTGGCGGCGCTCTCCGGCAGATCCTCGCCGAAGGCGCGCTGGTAGAACTCGGCCACCACCGAACGCTCCAGCTCGTCGCATTTGTTGAGGAAGGTCAGCCGGAACGCCATGCCGATATCGCCGAAGATCTCGGCGTTTTCGGCCCAGGTGATGACGGTACGCGGGCTCATCACGGTCGACAGGTCGCCATTGATGAAGGCCGAGCGCGTCATGTCGGCGACACGCACCATCTTGTTGACGATGTCCTTGCCCTTATTGTCGCGGTAGTGCTTGGCCTTGGCCAGCACGATGTTCACTTCATTGTCGTGCGGCAGGTAGTTGAGCGTGGTCACGATCGACCAGCGGTCCATCTGCGCCTGGTTGATCTGCTGCGTGCCATGATAGAGGCCGGTGGTGTCGCCGAGGCCGACCGTGTTGGCGGTGGCGAACAGCCGGAAGGCCGGGTGCGGACGGATGACGCGGCTCTGGTCGAGCAGCGTGAGGCGGCCGGAGGATTCCAGGACGCGCTGGATGACGAACATCACGTCCGGGCGGCCGGCGTCATATTCGTCGAAGCAGAGCGCGACATTGTGCTGATAGGCCCAGGGCAGGATGCCGTCGCGGAATTCGGTGACCTGCAGGCCTTCCTTGACGACGATGGCGTCCTTGCCGACCAGGTCGATACGGCTGACATGGCTGTCGAGGTTGACGCGCACGCAGGGCCAGTTGAGCCGCGCCGCCACCTGCTCGATATGCGTCGACTTGCCGGTGCCGTGATAGCCCGACACCATGACGCGGCGGTTGTAGGCAAAGCCGGCGAGGATCGCCAATGTCGTCGCCTTGTCGAACAGATAATCCGGGTCGATGTCCGGCACGTGCTCGGTCGCCGCCGAATAGGCGGGAACGACCATCTTGGACTCGAAGCCGAATTTCTCCTTCACCGACACCGTCGTGTCGGGCAGGTTGGCGATGTCGCGATCGACCTTGTTCATCTCTATCAACGTCTCCACGGGCGAAACGCCGTGTTTCGCCGGCAATCGATTTTGTCCGGGGGCGGTCTTAGAGCCTTTTCCAACCTTATGAAAGTTGGAAAACGACACGAACCGTAGGGCCGCTCAGCACAATCCTGCCTGCTTGAGCACGCGATAGGCCTGGAGCACATCGCGAAACCGGTCTTCCGAACCTCTGTCGCCGCCATTCGCATCCGGATGGTGGCGCTTAACGAGTTCCTTATAACGCGCCTTGATGTCCTGGCCAGTCGCCTTTGTGTCAAGGCCAAGCGTTTCCAGCGCCTTGGCCTCAAGCGGCTTTGCCTTGCGCTCGCGCGGCTCGCGCGCTCCGGCGCCGAACAGGTTGAAGGGGTCGCGCATGCGGTTGTAGTAGCCGGCGCGCCCCGAACGCTGCTGCGCGAAATCCGGCGCCGAGCGCGTTCCGCCGCCATTGGCGCCCATGCGCCAGGTCGGCCTGTGGCCGGTTAGCGCCTCTTTCTGGAAGCGGGCGATCTCGCTGTCCGACACGCCGGAGAAGTAGTTGAAGCCCTTGTTGTATTCGCGCACATGCTCGAAGCAGAAGCGGAAATACTCGCCTTCCTTGAGGCGTCCGACGGGCGCGCGATGCGTGCCGGCCTCGTTGCAGCCGTCCCACTGGCAGATCGGCGCGCGCGACTTCAGCTCCGCGTCCTTTTCCGGCCGGATTCGAATTTTTTCGAAATATTTGGGATACGCTTTCATCTCCCCCATTTATGGGCTGTTCGCACGTGCGAAACAAGAATTGACATTTCGCCGATGATCGCCCTAACCGCTGAATCGCGCCTTAAAAGCGGTCAAAAAGATAGATTTTGCGGCTGTGCCGTAGATGTGGTGAAGGGAAACCAGGATGTCCATACAGTCGACGATGGAAAACAAGCTGAAAGCGGCATTTTCGCCCGAAAGGCTCGCCGTCATCAATGAAAGCCACCTTCACGCCGGCCATCACCATGTCGAGCACGGCCACGAGGCCCATTTCGACGGCACCGGCGAGACGCATTTCCGCGTTCGCATAGTTTCGCCGACCTTTGCCGGCATGGGCCGCGTCGAGCGCCATCGCGCCGTCAATGAACTGCTTGCCGACGAATTGAAAGCCGGCGTGCATGCGCTGGCGATCGAGCCGGCGGCACCGGGCGAGAAGACGCGCTGGTAGTCAGCCGACACTCGCCTTGAGAAATGCCAGCGCCGCGGCGGTGAAGGCGTCGCCGTCCTTGCCGAAATCACCATTGATCGACATGTGCGTATAGGCGCTGCCGTCGAACAGCGTGACCTTGGTGCCTGTGGCGCGCAGGCGTTTTGCGAAAGCTTGCGACTCTTCGTCTCGCCCGGGCGCGCGCGAATAGGCAATGAAGGTCGGCGGATGTTTCCTGCCGTCGACATAGCTCGCCGGCGACAGCGCCGCCCACTGTGCCGGGTCGGAGAACGCACGCGCATAGGCGCGGACCATGCCGCCATTTCTGGAAAGCGCGGCGAGATCATAGGCCCGGGTGTCGTCGAGGATAAGCCCGTCGACGCCAGGCAAGCTTCCTCGCATGCCGGTCAGCGCAACCAGATGGCAGCCGGCCGAATGGCCCATGCCGATGACGCGGTTTGGGTCGCCGCCATGCCGGGCGATGTTGGCGCGCACATAGGCATAAGCCTTCTCGACGTCGCTGGCCTGGGTCGCGACATCGGCTTGCGGCAACATGCGGTAATCGATCGAGACGAAGACGAATCCGTTGGCGAGCAGGAAACCCGGCTTGGCGCCGACCTGGCTGCGTTTGCCGAACCGCCAGGCGCCGCCATGGACGAAGAAGACCACGGGCAGGTTGTCCGCGCCGCCCGCGGCATAGATGTCGAGCTTGGCCGGACCGTAATCGCGGGTTTGCGGTTCCGGCTGGACCGGACGCCCGGCGGCTGACGCACCCGCCGGCAGCAGCGCCGCCAGCGATGCCAAGATGAAGCTGCGTCGATCGATCATCGCCATCTCCGGCCAGGTTGCGCCGCGGCGGGCATGGATGTTCGCCACGCGCCTCATTTACGGACCAAAAATGACAACTTTCGGTGCGAAAACAAATCCACTCCTTGACCGTCCGCTGGCAATCACCACGTATGTTCATAGGCGAGCATTTGCGGCCGAATCGGGGTGTTCCCGAGGGGCCAATGCCGGAGTGCAAAGTGCGCTCTCCCTTCATGTGAAGGGAACCACAATGCTTTCCGGCGGTTGATGAAGCGATGAGCCGATTGGCAGCCTATCGGCTCCGAGGCAAAGCATCATGCGCGAGAACCAATCCGACGTCTTCGATCTGTTTTCGGAGATTTATTCCAACGCGGCCCAGGAAGAGATCAGCCTCCAGCAATATCTGCTGGCCTGCCGCGAGGACAAATCCATGTACGCCTCAGCGCCGGAACGCATGGTCGAGGCGATCGGCGAGCCGAACCTGGTCGACACCAGCAAGGACGAGCGGCTCGGCCGCATCTTCTCCAACCGCACCATCAAGATCTATCCCTCCTTCTCCGACTTCTACGGAATGGAGGATACGATCGAGCGCATCGCCGGATATTTCCGCTATGCCTCGCAAGGCCTCGAGGAGCGCAAGCAGATCCTCTATCTTCTCGGACCGGTCGGCGGCGGCAAGTCCTCGCTCGCCGAACGGCTGAAGAAACTGATGGAAGAGCGGCCGATCTACACGCTCAAGGTCGGCAATCAGATCAGCCCGATCTTCGAATCGCCGCTCGGCCTTTTCCATCCTGATCGCATGGGCGATCTGCTGGAAGACAAATACGGCATCGCCCGCCGCCGCCTGAACGGGCTGATCTCGCCCTGGGCGGCCAAGCGCCTCGACGAGCTGTCCGGCGACATCTCCAAATTCAGCGTGGTCAAGCTGTCGCCGTCGCGGCTGCGTCAGATCGCCATCGCTAAGACCGAGCCCGGCGACGAGAACAATCAGGACGTCTCGGCCCTGGTCGGCAAGGTCGACATCAGGCAGCTGGAGCATTTCAGCCAGTCCGATCCGGACGCCTATTCCTACAGCGGCGGCCTCAACCGGACGACTCAAGGGTTGCTGGAATTCGTCGAGATGTTCAAGGCGCCCATCAAGGTGCTGCATCCGTTGCTGACCGCGACCCAGGAAGGCAGCTACAACGGCACCGAGAATTTCGGCGCCTTCCCCTATCAGGGCATCGTCGTCGCCCATTCCAACGAGTCGGAATGGCAGCAGTTCAAGAACAACAAGAACAACGAGGCCTTCCTCGACCGCATCCTCGTGGTCAAGGTTCCCTATTGCCTGCGCATCACCGAGGAACGGCATATCTACGAGAAGCTGCTGCGCGAGAGCGAGTTGGCGAACAGCCCCTGCGCGCCCGAGGTTCTGGATATCCTCAGCCGCTTCACCGTCTCGACCCGTCTTGCCGAGCATGACAATTCGCCGCTCTACACCAAGATGCGCGCCTATGACGGCGAGAACCTCAAGGAGGTCGATCCGAAGGCGAAGTCGGTCCAGGAATACCGCGACGCCGCCGGTGTCGACGAAGGCATGACCGGGGTCAGCACCCGCTTCGCCTTCAAGATCCTGTCGCAGACCTTCAACTACGACACCAAGGAGGTCGCCGCCGACCCGGTGCACTTGATGTATATCCTCGAGGAGGCGATCAAGCGCGAGCAATTCCCGAAGGAAACGGAAGCCGCCTACCTGGAGTTCATCAAGTCGGAACTGGCCACCCGCTATGCCGAATTCATCGGCCACGAGATCCAGAAGGCCTATCTGGAATCCTACAGCGAATACGGCCAGAACCTCTTCGACCGCTACATCGCCTACGCCGATGCCTGGATCGAGGATCAGGACTACAAGGACCCCGACACCGGCCAGATCCTCAACCGCGAGGTGCTGGACAAGGAATTGTCGCAGGTCGAGAAACCCGCCGGGATCGCCAATCCCAAGGACTTCCGCAACGAAGTGGTCAAGTTCACCTTGCGCGCGCGGGCGCGCAACCATGGCCGCAACCCCTCCTGGACGAGCTATGAAAAGCTTCGCGAGGTCATTGAGAAGCGCATGTTCGGCCAGGTCGAGGACCTGTTGCCGGTGATCAGCTTCGGCTCCAAGCAGGACAGCGTCACCGAGAAGCGGCACAACGAATTCGTGCAGCGCATGGTGGAGCGCGGCTATACCCAGCGGCAGGTGCGACGGCTGGTCGACTGGTATATGCGCGTGAACAAGGCGGGCTGAACAAAGCCGGGACGGTTCCATGCCGATCTTCATCGACCGCCGCCTGAACCCGAAGGACAAGAGCCTGGGCAATCGCCAGCGCTTCCTCAGGCGCGCCCGCGAAGATCTCAAGCGCAGCATCCGCGACCAGGTCCGCACCGGTGGGATCGCCGAGGTCGACCGCGAGCATGCCGTGCCGATGCCTCGCAAAGGCACCGGCGAGCCGACCTTCGGCGACGACAGGGCAACCGGGCGGCGCCAGCACATCCTGCCCGGCAACAGGACATTCAGCTCGGGTGATCTTATCGCCAAGCCGGGCGGCGGCGAAGGCTACGGATCGGCCCCTGGGACCGCAGAGTCCGAAGACGACTTCCGTTTCGTGCTGTCGCGCGAGGAAGTGCTCGACCTCTTCTTCGAGGATCTCGAACTGCCCGATCTGGTCAAGCTCAACCTCAAGCAGATACTGAGCTTCAAGCCGAAACGGGCCGGTTTCACGGCAAGCGGAGCGCCGACCAACATCAATGTCGGACGCACGATGCGCAACAGCCATGGGCGGCGCATCGCGCTGAGACGCCCCAAACAAGCGGAGCTTGACGCGATCGCCCGGCAGATTGCCGAGCTGGAAGCGAAGCCGGCAAGCGCGGCGGTGCGCGAACGGATCGCGGCCCTGCGCGAAGAGTTCGAGCGGCTTGAGCGCCGGCGCAGGCGCATTGCCTATGTCGACCCGGTCGATATCCGCTTCAATCGCTTCGATCCTCAGCCGGTGCCCAATGCGAACGCGGTCATGTTCTGCCTGATGGACGTCTCCGGCTCGATGGGAGAACGCGAGAAGGATCTGGCCAAACGCTTCTTTGTGCTGCTGCATCTCTTCCTGACGCGTCGCTATGAACGCATCGAGGTCGTCTTCATCCGCCATACCCATGAAGCCAAGGAGGTGGACGAGCATACATTCTTCTACCACACCGAAAGCGGCGGCACCGTCGTCTCCACCGCGCTCGAGGAAATGCACCGCATCATCGAAGAACGCTATCCGGTCGCCGAATGGAACATCTACGCCGCCCAAGCCTCCGACGGCGACAACTTCGCCACCGACTCCGAGCGCTGCATAGAGCTGCTCGACCGCAAGCTCATGCGGCTTTGCCAGTATTTCGCCTATGTGGAGATCATCGACGAGCGGGAAAGCCATATTTTCGGCTCGACCGAGAACGGGACGTCGCTCTGGCGCGCCTACAACGCCGTCGACGGGAAATGGCCGAACTTCCAGATGAGGCGCATCGCCGCGCCGGCCGACATATACCCGGTCTTCCGACAGCTCTTTGCCAGGCAGCCTGATCTGCGCAAGAGCGCTTGAGGGCTTCGACATGGTCAGCCAGGCGCGCAAATCCGAACTGCTGTTTTCCGGGTCGGACTGGGATTTCAAGAAACTGTCCCGGGTCTATGACGAGATCGAGGCGATCGGCCTCGAAGAGCTTCGCCTCGACATCTATCCGGTGCAGATGGAGGTCATCTCTTCCGAGCAGATGCTCGACGCCTATTCCTCGGTCGGCATGCCGCTGATGTACCGGCATTGGTCGTTCGGCAAGCGTTTCCTCTATGACGAGCTTCTCTACCGCAAGGGCGCGCGCGGCCTGGCCTACGAGCTGGTCATCAATTCCAATCCCTGCATCGTCTATCTCATGGAAGAGAACACCATGGCCCTGCAGGCCCTGGTGACCGCCCATGCCGCGCTTGGGCACAACCATTTCTTCAAGAACAACCATCTCTTCCGGCAATGGACCGACGCCGGCGGCATTTTGAGCTATCTGGATTTTGCCAAGAGCTACATCGCCCGATGCGAGGAAAGGCATGGCCTGGCCGCGGTCGAGGCGATCCTGGATTCGGCCCACGCGCTGATGGAGCAGGGCGTATTCCGCTACCATCGGCCGCCGAAACTGTCATCGGAACAACAGCGCGAAGGGCTGCGCGAGCGCCTCGAATATGAGGAGCGCTCCTTCAACGATCTATGGCGAACGCTGCCGCCCTCGCAGGGAAAGAGCAAGCCGGAAACAGGGGACGACAACCTGGTCGAGCGGAAGAAATCGCTCAATCTGCCGGAGGAGAACCTGCTCTATTTCCTGGAGAAGAACAGCCTCGTCCTTGAGCCCTGGCAGCGCGAGATCGTCAGGATCGTGCGTGTCATCGCGCAATATTTCTACCCGCAGCGGCAAACCCAGGTGATGAACGAGGGCTGCGCCACCTTCGTCCATTACACGCTCATGAACACGCTGTTCGATCGTGGCCGCATCAGTGAAGGTGCCATGCTCGAGATCTTGCGCAACCACTCGAATGTGGTCTTTCAGCCGGTCTATGACGACCCTCGGTTTTCCGGCATCAATCCCTATGCGCTCGGTCTCGACATGATGCAGGACATCCAGCGCATCTCGACCGCGCCGACCGCCGAGGACCGCGACTGGTTTCCCGACATCGCCGGCCGCGGCGACTGGCGCGACACCCTGCTCGACGCCTGGGCCAACCACCGCGACGAATCCTTCATCCGCCAGTATCTGAGCCCGACGCTGATCCGCAAATGGCGTCTGTTCGTGCTGGCCGACGGCGCCGACGAGCCGCATTACGAAGTTGCCTCGATCCACAATGAGCGTGGCTATGCCAAGATACGGTCGGCGTTGGCGCAAAGCTACGATATCGGGGCAAGTCGCCCCGACATCCAGGTGGTCGACGTCGACCTCCTGGGCGACCGGCACCTGCGGCTCCAGCACACGGTGAAGGACGGCGTGATGCTCGAGGGTGAAAGCCGCGACGCGACCCTGCGCCATATCCGCAACCTCTGGGGCTACGACGTCAGCCTGGCCGCGATCGACGGCGGAACCGGCGCGCTGGTCAGCGAGCGCTGGACCAAGGAGCTTTGAAGGCAAAGCGAAGCTGCGGTGTGGACCGGCCGGGGCACCGATATGCCTATCCCTCGCCGGCGGGTCTGATCCTCAACCTCGCGATGCGGTTCTTGTCGCGCTTCATCACCACGAAACGCTTGCCGTGGAAGGTGAAAGCCTGCTTCTCCTCCGGGATCGACTGCGTCTCATGGATGACGAGACCGGCGATCGTCGTCGCCTCCTCGTCGGGCAGGTCCCAGTCGAGCGCGCGGTTCAGGTCGCGGATCGGCACCGTGCCGTCGACGACGACCGAACCGTCGGCTTCCTTCTTCACGCCCTGCATGTCGACATCGTGCTCGTCGGCGATCTCGCCGACGATCTCCTCGATGATGTCTTCCAGCGTCACCAGTCCTTCGACCTCGCCATACTCGTCGACGACGATGGCGAAATGCGCCTTGCGTCGCAGGAAGGCGTTGAGCTGTTCCTGCAGGGTGGTGGTGTCCGGCACGAACCAGGGCTTGGCCGCGATCTTCATGACGTCGATCCGCGAAAAGTCGTTGCCGACCTCGTTGAGGGCTCTCAGCAGATCCTTCGCGTGCAGGACGCCGACGATGTTGTCGAGCGAGCCCTTCCACAGCGGCATTCGGGTGTGCGGGCTCTGCAGGATCTCGCGCACGACCGCTTCGGGTGCATTGTCGGCATTGACCGAGCGCATATTGGTGCGGTGGACCATGACGTCCGACACTTCGAGCTCATCAAGGTCGAAGAGTCCCTCGAGCCGGTTGCGCTCCTCACCGGCGGCCCCGCCCTCGCGGCGGGGTTCGTCGCCGTCTTCATCCTTGCCGTTGCGCTCGGACCGCTGCTGCGGCTCGAGCGGCCGCAGCGCATAGCCGAAAGCGGCAAGCAACCGGGCGCGGAAGAGAAGCGCCAAAAGCACGATGGCGGCAAGGACGGCGGCGACGATCCAGCCGGTGCCAGTCATCTGGGATGGCTCACCTTGAGGAAAGCCAGCACCTCAGAGGGCGGCACGTCCTTGGCGATGAACGACTGGCCGATGCCGCGCGTCAGGATGAAGGTCAGCGCGCCGCGCGACACCTTCTTGTCCTGGGTGATGAAGCCGAGCAGCGCCTCGGCGTCCGGCAGGTCGCCCGGAATATCGGCCATCCGCCACGGCAGGCCGACGGCGCGCAGATGTGCTTCGACCCGGTCCGCATCGTCCGGGCTCGCCAGGTTGAGCCGCGCCGAGAAGCGGTGCGCCAGCGCCATGCCGATGGCCACACCCTCACCATGGACGAGGCGCGCGCCGTCATATTGCGTGGCGGCTTCCAGCGCGTGGCCGAATGTGTGACCGAGATTGAGCAGCGCGCGGTCGCCGGTCTCGAACTCGTCACGGGCGACGACATCGGCCTTGGCGCGGCAAGCCTCGGCGATCGCCTCGACCCGCGCCGCACCGCCGGCAAAGACTTGCCCCCAGTTCTGTTCCAGCCAGGCGAAGAAGGCCGGGCGGTCGATCAGCCCGTATTTGGCAAGCTCGGCATAGCCGGCGCGGAACTCGCGGATCGGCAGCGTATCGAGCACCTGGGTGTCGGCGAGCACCAGCCGGGGCTGGTGGAAGACGCCGACAAGGTTCTTGCCGCGCGCGCTGTTGATGCCGGTCTTGCCGCCGACGGAGGAGTCGACCTGCGCCAGGAGCGAGGTCGGGATCTGCACGAAATTCATGCCGCGCCGCACGATGCCGGAAGCAAAGCCTGCAAGATCGCCGATGACGCCGCCACCAAGCGCGATCACCACGTCGCGGCGTTCGAGCTTTGCCGCGAGCACGCCGTCGACCACCTCCTCGAGATGAGCGAAGCTCTTGGTCTTCTCGCCCGCCGGCAATGTGATGACGGCGGACTGGATGCCGCCTTTCTGTAGCCCCGCCTTCAGCGTGTCGAGATGCGCGGCGGCGACGTTCTCGTCGGTGACGATGGCCGCACGGGTGCCGGGAAGCCGGCGCGCGATCTCTTCGCCGGAGCGCGCGAGCAGCCCCGAGCCGATGAGGATGTCATAGGCGCGGTCGCCGAGGCCGACCTCGACCTTCACCGGCTCGGCATGGCTCACGGCTGCACCTCGTCACTTGTGGCGCTTGTAGCGCCCGTCGCGATCGCCTCGACGCCGAGATGGGTGCAGAGCGTCGCGACGACTTCGCCGGCGATGATCTCCTTGCGGTCGTCGCGCGTCGGCACGGTCAGGTCGGCCGTTGCATAGACCGGATAACGCTCGCCCATCAATTTCTCCAGCACGCCGCGCGGATCGGGATTCTTGAGCAGCGGCCGGTTCTGCTTCTTGGAGACGCGCTCCATCAACAGGTCCAGGTCGGCCTTCAGCCAGACCGATATGCCATGCGCGGAAATCGCCTCGCGCGTCTGCGCGTTCATGAAGGCGCCGCCGCCGGTCGACAGCACCTGCGGTCCGTTCTCCAGCAGGCGCAGGATGACGCGCTGCTCCAGCGCCCGGAATTCCGGCTCGCCATAGCGTTCGAACAGCTCCGGCACCGTCATGCGCGAGACGCTTTCGATCTCCTGGTCGCTGTCCATGAAGGGCAGCGAAAGCATCGTCGCCACCTTGCGGCCGATCGCCGTCTTGCCGGCTCCCATCAGCCCGACGAAGACGATCGAACGGCTGCCGAGCGCTTCGATCAGCGCGGCGCGGCCTTCGTCCGTCGGATTTGGTGGCAGAGCGTTCATCGGGGCCTCTTTGCGCCGTATCGACATCAAAAGCCCGGTTGCGTCAAGCACGGCCGGGCAAACGTCCTAAGCAGGTTCCGCAAAAGTGGCCCACGGTTTTGCGAAGAGAACCTGCGAAAAACTACAATCCCTAAGCAAGCATTCGTGGGCTTGCCGCGAATGCCTGCTTAGAAGCTTTTCCGGCAAAACCTCTGTCGACCCAAACCCTTCGTCCTTGAATTGCCCGGATTGGCGTCCCATAAGGGCACAGGGCTTTGGAAACGCAGAACAACAAGACGGGCGAAATTTGAATGCCGACTTTGTTTCGCTTCGTCGTGACGCTGGCGGTTCTCGCAGGCATTGCCTATGGCGCGATGTTCGCCCTGGCGATGTTCGTGGAGCCGAGAAAGGCGGAAATGAGCATCCGTATTCCGGCCGAAAAGCTCAATCCCAAGAAAACTGGCGAAGCACTGCTTCCGGCCCGATGAACAGCGCCGCCCGCATCGAAGCCTTCCTCGAAATGATGAGCGCCGAGCGGGGCGCGGCCGAAAACACGCTTTCGTCCTACCGCCGCGATCTGGAGGACGCTTCCGAGGCGATCAAAGGCGGGCTTGCCGGCGCGGGATCGGCCGACATCCGTGCCTATCTCGACGACATCGCGGCGCGGGGCTTCGCGGCGACCTCGCAGGCGCGCAAATTGTCGGCGATCCGGCAGTTCTTCAAATTCCTCTATGCCGAAGGCCTGCGCGGCGACGACCCGACCGGCACGCTGGACAGCCCGCGCAAGGGCCGGCCGCTGCCGAAGACGATGAGCGAGGCCGAGACCGGCCGCCTGCTCGACCGGGCGGCGCAGGAGGCCGCTGAAACCGGGCCGGATGGCGACCGGTTGGCGGCGTTGCGCCTGCACGCGCTGGTCGAGGTGCTCTACGCCACGGGCTTGCGCGTGTCGGAGCTGGTCGGACTGCCGGTGACGGTGGCGCTGCGCGACGATCGTTTCTTCATGGTGCGCGGCAAGGGTGACAAGGAGCGCATGGTGCCGCTGTCGGCCAAGGCGCATGCCGCCATGCGCGCCTGGCTTGCCGCAAGGGCCGAAAGGCCGGCCTTTGCCGAGAGCCCGTTCCTGTTCCCTGCCTCCTCCGACAGCGGCCACCTCTCCAGGCAGGTTTTCGCCCGCGATCTCAAAGGCTTGGCCGCGCGGTCCGGCATCGCGGCAGCGAAAATCTCGCCGCATGTGCTTCGCCATGCTTTTGCCAGCCATCTCCTGCAGAACGGCGCCGATCTCAGGGCCGTTCAGCAACTCCTGGGCCATGCCGACATCTCGACCACGCAGATCTACACCCATGTGCTGGAGGAGCGGCTGGTGCGGCTGGTCAACGATCATCATCCGCTTGCCGACTAGGCCTCATATCGCTATGTGAGGGCGACGTTCCACCGCCCGGAGCCGGCATTTCAGCGGTTCCGCCAGCCATTTTGCCTTCCCGACGGATCGGTCCGCTCAAGCATGTACAACTACCTCGACTTCGAAAAGCCGGTGCAGGATCTGGAGCTCAAGATCCTTGAGCTGAAGAAGCTTGCCGAGAACGGCGAAGCGGTCGATGTCGCCGAAGAGATCAGCAGGCTGGAAAAGCGCTCGCGCGACGCGTTGCGCGACCTCTACAAGGCGCTCACGCCCTGGCAGAAGGTGCAGGTCGCGCGCCATCCGGACCGCCCACATTGCGTCGACTACATCAAGACGCTGTTTACCGATTTCACGCCGCTGGCCGGCGACCGCAATTTCGGCGACGACCAGGCGATCGTCGGCGGCTTCGCCCGCTTCCGCGGCGAGCCGGTGGCGGTCATCGGCCAGGAGAAGGGCTCCGACACGGCAAGCCGCATCAAGCACAATTTCGGCTCGGTGCGGCCCGAAGGCTACCGCAAGGCGGTGCGCCTGATGGAACTGGCCGACCGTTTCAAGATCCCGCTTTTGACACTGGTCGACACCGCCGGCGCCTATCCCGGCGTCGGCGCCGAGGAGCGCGGCCAGGCCGAGGCGATCGCCCGTTCGACCTCGGCCTGCCTTTCGCTGAAGGTGCCGTCGATCTCGGTGGTCATCGGCGAAGGCGGCTCAGGCGGCGCCATCGCGATTGCCACCGCCAACCGCGTCTACATGCTGGAGCACGCCATCTATTCGGTGATCTCGCCCGAGGGCGCTGCCTCGATCCTGTGGCGCGACACCACCCGCTCCAAGGATGCGGCGACCAACATGAAGATCACCGCGCAGGATCTTCTCGAGATGAAGATCATCGACGCCATCATTCCCGAGCCGATCGGCGGCGCCCAGCGTGCGCCGGAGACAGTGATTGCGTCCACCGGCGACCTCATCGCCAGGACGATGAAGGATTTTGCCGGCGCCAACACCGATTTCCGCGAGCAGCGCCGCGAGAAGTACCTGGCGATGGGCCGCAGCCTCTAATCGGGCCTCTGGCGGTGAACTGTGGCGGCAATGACCAATTTCGCCACAAAAATGCCGCCGGATTCGGCTCAATGGAAATTGCCGTGAGGGGTTTGTCGAAGCTTGCGGTAAGGAATTTTCAAGGTTAACGGGCTTACGGTCCACTGGTGTTCAGCCTGCGGGCCCGGCCATGCCGAAAGCCGTTGGCCCGAGAGAAAAGACGTAGCCGTATCGATGTTTGCCAAGCTTGCCCGCACCGGAGTCCTGATTACCGCCATCGGCGTCGCCGGCTGCAATGATTCGTCGATGAAGGATTTCGCGCCGGAGGCCAACAAGCCGCTGCCGGACAAGATCCTTGCCGACATGAGGGCCAAGGGCATGGTGCGCACCTCCTCGGTGATGGCGCGCATCTTCAAGGAAGAAGGCAAGCTGGAGATCTGGAAGGCCAAGACCAATGGCCGCTACGATCTCGTCGCCACATACGACATCTGCAAATGGTCGGGAAAGCTCGGTCCCAAATACACCGAGGGCGACCGCCAGGCGCCGGAGGGCTTCTATACGGTCCGTCCCTCGCAGATGAATCCGCGCTCGAATTACCATCTGTCGTTCAACATCGGCTTTCCCAACGCCTATGACCGCGCCAATGGCCGCACCGGCCAGAACCTGATGGTTCACGGCGCCTGCTCGTCATCCGGCTGCTATTCGATGACCGATGCCCAGATCGAGCAGATCTATGCCTTCGGCCGCGACGCCTTCCAGGGCGGCCAGACCGAGTTCCAGATCCAGGCTTTCCCTTTCCGCATGACCGCCGCCAACATGGCGCGCTACCGCAACGACCCGAACTACGAGTTCTGGAAGATGCTGAAGGTCGGCTACGACAATTTCGAGATCACCAAGGTGCCGCCGAAGGTTGACGTCTGCGAGAAGCGCTACGTGTTCAACCAGGTGGCGCCGGAAGGCACCACCTTCGACCCGACCGGCCCCTGCCCCGCGACGACGCAGCCGGATTCGCTGAAGGTGGCCTACACCAATTACGAGAAAAGCTACGACGCGGCCTTCAATTCGGCCGTGAGCTCCAGCACCCCGCCGCCCAAGCCGACGATTGCCGGCATCAAGGAAGCCAGCATCGTCTCCGATTGGTCGAAGCGCCGCGCCCGCGGCGAGCGGGTGCCGATCGATCCGCCGTCGATGAATTCCGACGGCTCGGTGACCGAAACGACCCGCATGGGCCGCATCGATTCCCCGCTCGGCCGCAAGATGGCGGCAGCCGACGCGGAAAAGGAAGCCAAGCGCAAGGCCGAGGAGCAGCGCCTGGCCGCGATCGAGGCGGCCAAGGCCGCCAAGGAGCAGGCGAAGGCGCAGGCCCTGGCCGAGAAGGAAGCCGCCAAGCAGGCGGCGCAGCAGCCGGTCGTCACCGCCGGCGTCGAGGCAGCGCCCGCGCAGCCGGCGGTTGAGGCCCAGGCGGCAAGCGCCGATGAGGGCACGGTGTCGAAGCTGAAGAAGAAACTGCTCGGCATGTTCGGCGGCTAATCTTGGCCAAGTCCGCCGTATACGATCTCAAGGGACTGAATTGCCCATTGCCGGTGCTGAAGGCGCGAAAGCGCCTGGCCGCGATGCGGCCGGGCAGCCGTCTGTGGTTGGAGACCACCGACCCGCTGGCCGTGATCGACATTCCGGCGTTCTGCGCCGATGCCGGCCATCAGCTGATTGAGACGGCGGCGGTTTCCGGCGGCCACCGTTTCCTGGTCGAGCGCGGCAGCTAGAGCAATTCCAGGAAAAGTGCGTCGCGGTTTTCCGTCCGGAATTGCGTGAAAACGTTAGACCCGAGACTGCTCTTTCGGCTTACAGCCCCGCAATTGCCAGCGGATTGGCTTCGAACGCTGCCCGGTCCGGCGTGTCGATCGACGGCTTGTTGGTGAAGGCGGCGAACAGCCGCCGGATATAGTCCTGCGGCATGTCGAGCGTGACCAGCACCAGCCTTGTGCCACGCTGGCCGTCGGGCCAGGCTGGCAGCCTCGCCGGCGGATGCAGGATCTTCTGCACGCCATGGATGACCAGCGGCCGCGACGGATCCTCCGCAAGCTCGATGACGCCCTTCATGCGCAGGAGTTTCTCGCCATGCGTCGAGCGCAGAAGATCGAGGAACATCTCGATCGCCGAGAACGGCACCGGGCCGTCATGGATGAGCGAGTGCGTGCGCACGCGCGTATCATGGCGATGCCCGTGATGGTGATCATGATCGCCGTCATGGTGATGATCATGGTCGTGACCATGCGCCGCCTCTTCACCAAGCCAGCGCCGCACGTCGGCGGACTTGGTCTCAGGATCATAGAGGCCGCAATTGAACAGCGACGCGGCGCCCGTGCCGGCCTCGTTTACGTCGAGCACGACGGCGCCCGGATTGACCTGCTTCAGCCTTGCCCGCAACGCCTCGACCTCGGCCGCATCGGCAAGGTCGGTCTTGGTCAGCACGATGCGGTCGGCCACCGCCGCCTGCTTCACCGCCTCGACATGGGTGTCGAGCGTCGCCTCGCCATTGACGGCGTCGACCAGCGTGATGACGCCGTCGAGCCGGAAGGCCTGCACCAGCGCCGGATGCGCCATGATCGACTGCAGCACCGGTGCCGGATCGGCCAGGCCCGTTGTCTCGACGACGACGCGGGCCAGTTTGGCGATACGGCCGGTCTGCAGCCGGTCGACGAGATCGGCAAGCGTGTCGACCAGGTCGCCGCGCACCGTGCAGCAGAGACAGCCGTCGGAAAGCTGGATGATGCCGTCGGAAGCCTGCTCCACCAGAAGATGGTCGATCGCGACCTCGCCGAACTCGTTGATGATCACCGCCGTGTCGGCGAGCGCCGGATCCTTGAGCAGCCGGTTGAGCAGCGTCGTCTTGCCGGCACCGAGAAAACCGGTGAGCACGGAAACGGGAATGGGAAAGCTGCTCATGAGCGTGGCTAGTTGGCGGCTTTGACGGGCCGGTCGCCCTGCGCCCCGGCAGCGGCCGTCGCTACCGGCTCGGCGCCGGCCGGCGCCGGCCGGTCGGGCCGCCAGCTCGGCAGCGGCACATCGGCATAGTTCTGATCGGCCTGGTCGACGAATGCCTTGGGCGCCGGCCCCGTGGCGCCGCCGAGCCCGACCGCCACCAGCGTCGGGTGGTCGAGCTTCACCTGGTAGGGCGATTTCGGCTTATCCTTGGCCGCAACCTCGGGGGCCGCTTCGGACTGCTCTTCGGGCTCCTTCTTCTTGCAGATCTCGTCGTGTATGTCGTTGGGCGACAGCGTGTCGCCATAAGGCTTGAGCGCAGCGAGGGTGGTCGAGGTGGCGGCCGGCATGTCGAAACCCTGGTCGAGGAGCTTTGCCGCCGCTTCGGCGCGGCTGATCGCCGATTTCTCGCCAAGCACCACCGCCACCAGCGTGCGCCCGTTGCGCGTCGCCGAGCCGATCATGTTGAAGCCGGACGAGCAGACGAAACCGGTCTTCATGCCGTCGGCGCCCGCATAGCGCCCAATCAGCAGATTGTAGTTCGGGATCGCCTTCTTGCCGACGGCAAGGCCCTCGATCGAGAACCACGGGGCGTATTGCGGAAAATCATTGCGCAACGCCGTCACCAGCACGGCAAGATCGCGCGCGGTCGTATATTGTTCCGGCGAGTAGAGCCCGTTCGGGTTGACGAAATGCGTACCGACCATGCCAAGCCGGGCCGCCTCGGTGTTCATGCGGTCGGCGAAGGCGGCCTGCGACCCGCCGATATTCTCGCCGACAGCCATTGCGATGTCGTTGGCCGACTTGACCAGCATCATCTTCAGCGCGTTGTCGAGCCGCATCACCGAGCCGGGCTTGAAGCCCATCTTGCTCGGCGGCTCGCCGGCCGAATGTTTCGTCACCTTGATCGGCGAATCGAGCGCCACCTCGCCGGCCTGGATCGCGCGGAAGGTGACATAGGCCGTCATCAGCTTGCTGAGCGAGGCCGGATACCAGCGCTTGAACGCGTCCTGATGCTCCAGCACATAGCCGCTTTTGAGGTCGAAAAGCACGACCGGATTGGCCCGAGCCGCGCCGGCAAAAGCCGTAATCGCCAGCGCGCCTGCCAGCAATAGGTTGAGGAAATGCCTCTGCCGCATGATCAAATCCGAAATCGCCTCTTGCCGTGATCGCCGCTGGGTCCGTAAGATTTCGTTACCCATCACCAGCATAAATGCGGGCCGACCCTCACCCCGGACCGCATTGTTGCGGTGCTATTTACCCTATGTGTCGCCAAAATGGCAAAGTGCCACACATCACAATTGACAATCACATTTGCTGAGCATCGGCTCTGGACCGACTGCCGCCAACCAACCAAGAGATGGAACGATCATGCCGATTCTGAACCGAGCCGCGCAAATGCAGGAAGAAGTCGCCGGTTGGCGACGACATCTGCACCAGACACCGGAGCTGAATTTCGACGTGTTCCAGACCGCCGCCTTCGTCACCGAGAAGCTGAAGGCTTTCGGCTGCGACGAGGTGGTGACGGGGCTGGGCAAGACCGGCGTCGTCGGCATCATCCGCGGCCGCAGGGGCGATGGCCCGACGATAGGGCTGCGCGCCGACATGGACGCGCTGCCGATCGACGAGATCACCGGCAAGCCATGGGCCTCGACCGTGCGCGGCAAGATGCATGCCTGCGGCCATGACGGCCATACCGCGATGCTCTTGGGCGCGGCCAAATATCTTGCCGAGACGCGCAATTTCACCGGCACCGTGGCGGTGATCTTCCAGCCGGCGGAGGAAGGCGGCGGCGGCGGCAACGAGATGGTCAAGGACGGCATGATGGAACGCTTCGGCATCGAGAAAGTGTTCGGCATGCACAATATGCCGGGCCTGCCGGTCGGTCAGTTCGCCATCAAGCCCGGCCCGATCATGGCCGCGACGGCGGAATTCACCATCACCGTCAGGGGCCGCGGCGGCCATGCCGCGATGCCGCACGGCACGATCGACCCGATCGTCATCACCAGCCAGCTGGTCGGCGCGCTGCAGACGATTGCCTCGCGCAGCACCGATCCGGTCGAGGCCGTGGTGGTGTCGGTGACGAAATTCCACGCCGGCGACGCCTATAACGTCATTCCCGAAAGCGCCGAGATCGCCGGCACCGTGCGCACGCTGAAGAAGGAAGTGGCCAAGAAATCGGAAGAGCGCATCCGCGCGCTCTGCGCCGGCCTCGCCGCCGCCTTCGGCGCCACCATCGAGGTCGATTACGACGCCAACTACCCCGTCACCTTCAACCATGCCGAGGAAACCGCGTTTGCGGGCGATGTCGCCGCCGACATCGCCGGCGACAGCCATGTCCACCGTGCCATCCAGCCGGTGATGGGCGGCGAGGATTTCTCCTACATGCTGGAAGCCCGCCCCGGCGCCTTCATCTTCATCGGCAACGGCGACTCGGCCGGCCTGCATCACCCGGCCTACGACTTCAACGACGAGGTCATCCCGCACGGCATGAGCTATTGGGTCAAGCTGGCCGAGACCGCGCTGGCTGCCTGACGATCCAGCTGTCGAAGGCAGCAAGCGTTCCAACTGCCTTCTCGCCTCTTGGCGAACCGGCCCGAAGCGTTTATGTGTCGGGCCGCGTGGTCCCGTAGCTCAGTAGGATAGAGCGGCAGATTCCTAATCTGTAGGTCACAGGTTCGATTCCTGTCGGGATCACCACGCTCTTTCAAGAGCTTAGCGGAAAGGCACGGCTGGATCGTCGTCGCCTGAACAACCGTCGCGGTTCACGCGGCGCTGTTTCAGGCAGGCTCCAGCGAGTTCACGAAACGCAGCGAGCGCTCCAGCGCGGCCCGAATGGTCGGAATATCGACAGGGATCTTTCGTCGTTGCGGGTCGCGGCGCTCGGGGCGTTCCAATCGCAATGGCATTTCGATGCTGACCGGAAGCGCCGGAGAGAGCAGGCGCCAGTATTTCAGGTAATCGACGACGCCCACGCCGAGAGCACAGAACGCCCATCCTGCATCGCCGCTGACAACGTCCTTGAGATGCGCATGGCCAACAACGTCGATGGCTGCCGCGATATCTTCTGCCGGCTGCGTAGCCTCACGGCTATAGGTGAAAACATTTCCGGCGTCGTGATTCAGGCAGACGTGTCGCGATCCGATCTGGCGCACGAAACTTGCCCCAGATCGAGCATTGCCGAGCAAATCGCCTTCGCCATGTCCGGGGTTCTCGAGCGCCAGAACAATCCCGGCCTGCTCGAGCCTCGGCAGAACGGCATCGATCGCTCTTCGTATGTCCGCCCTTTTCATCATCGGCCCGACATTGGTGATCAGGAAGGATGCTCCAAGACCGGCAGCAAAGGCGATGCGCCGCGACAACGCGTCGACCGCATCCGGTCCCGACAGGTCGAGATGAGCCGATACGGCCTTGATCCCAAGCCCTGCAATTTCTGCTGTTGCCCGCAGCCTCGAGGCATTCGTGCTGGTGAACATGCCCTCATCGAAATCGACATAACCGCGAATGAAGGCTGGCTCCACATGCCTGGCCCCAGCCCGCGCGATTTCCGCGACGGCCAACTCCATGGAGTAGCCGTCGAAGAGAGCTGTCGATATCGATATGATCCGTGGCGTCGAAGACAGCGCTCAGGCTCCCTTGCCGAAGACGATGAGTTCGGAAGCTTCCTTGACCTTGGCCGGAGACAGCGCCTGGCGCCAGTCGTCGCGGACGACGACACCCTTGGCAAACCGCATCAGGCGCAGCGCCGCATCCGACGGCACTTTCGGCGAGTAACCGAACCACATGGCGATCTCGACGTTCAGATGGCCGATGAGGAAGTCGAGAGCGGCTTGTCTCGGAATGCCATATCTGCGCTCGCATTCCTCGACAGCCTCGACCATCGTGTCGACGAAGGGCATCGCAACCATCTCGGACAGGCCCGGCTCGAGGATCGCCAGCTGTTCGACGGTCACGCGATGGCAGTCGATGATCGGCGACCACATCGCTTTGCATATTTCTTCGCCAAGCGCGTAGTGCTCCTCGGGACCCTGCATCAGGGCGCAGACGATGGATTGCCTTGCGATGCCGCCGTGATAGTCGCGACGCGCCGCCCACTCCGTCTCGTCATTGAATAAGGGCGGATGGCAAGGATGGCCGACGAAATAGGTTAGGTCCGGCCGATCCCCGGGAAGGTCGCCGGCATAGGGCGCCGCGGCATCTAGGACGAGGATCATGGTGCCCTCGGCCAACATAGGCGATATCTGCCGCATCACCTGGCCGATGATGTTGTCAGGCAAAGCCATCACCAGGACCTTGGCGCCGGGAATGCCCTCCTCCATGACGACGGCGCCGATGTTGGCATCGGCCAGCCGCTTGCGGCCTGCCTCGCCGACTTCCACGGCGCGGACATCGTAACCCGCTCCGATCAGCTTGCCGGTCACGCGGAAGCCCATCTTCCCTCCGGCTCCAAGCACCGCTACGGATGTCGTCATTTGTTCTCTCCCAGTTCACCTTGACGGCGCGCCGGATGGCGCAGATTCAGCCGAACGCCTGCAGCGCGGCCTCGAGTTCCGGATGGTTGGCGGCATAGTCGCGCGCGGGAATGCCGGCTGCGGCGGCGTCAAAAGCATCGTGCAGGCTTTGCACGCCCGCGGCCGGTCCGCCTGGATGCGCCATGATGCCGCCGCCGCAGCAATAGATGAAATCGTTCGAGCCGAGCCTGTCGCGGGTCTCGCCTGCCTGCACCGCGGTCTGTCCGGACGAGAACACCGGCATGACCGTATCGGGACGATCCGCGCGCCCGAACATCGTCGTCAGACAGGCGTGGGCCGACGCCATCACCGTCTCGTCCTGCTCGCAGAACTTGTTGGACAGCCCGTTGACATGCATGTGATCGATGCCGGCCAGACGCCAGAATTTCTGGTAGGCGAGATAGCTCATGCCCAGATCGGGTGAGCGGCTGAAGAGGCCCCAGCCGGCCCGATGGCCATGCAGGGGGACGGCGGAATGCTGGCGCATCTCGACGACACCCGACAGACCTACGGAATTCAGGACGAGCATGGCGCAAGTGCCGCCGCGACTGCCTATCAGATCCAGTTGTCGCCGCATGGCGTCGACATCTCCGGAAATATTGGCCGCATACATGACCTTGCGACCGCTCCGGTCCGCGTGCCTGTCTATCACCGCCATGACCGCTTCAAATCGTTGCTCGAACGGCGAATGCGGCGGGTCGCCCATCAGTTCGTCGTCCTTGATGAAATCGATGCCGGCGGCGATCAGCGTGTCGGCAAGCGCCGCTGTCTCCTGCGGCGAAAGGCCAACGCTCGGCTTGACGATCGTGCCGATGAGGGGACGGCCTTCGACGCCAGTCAGACGGCGCGTTCCCTCGACTGCGAAGGCCGGCCCCGGATAGGCATCCGCGAAGACATCGGGGAAGCTGACGTCGAGCAGACGCATGGCCGAGAAATGATGCAGCTCGAACAGATTGCCCAGAACCGTGGACCAGACCGAAGCCAGCACCGTGCCGGTATTCTCGATATTCCAGGAAAGGCCCACCCTTGCCCGGCGAGGCGTGGCGGCAGCCGCGTTCTTCGGCGGGCGCGAGAACGGCAAAGCCTCTTCCCCGACATCGGTGATGTCCTCGATGAACTCGACGCGGGCTCCAAACCGACGAAGGAGTTCTGCCGTTTCTCCGGGGATGGCGCGGAACGTTCCACTGGATTGTTCGCCCGCCATCGCGGCTGCAGCCGCCTCCAGCGGATAGCGCGTTTCGACCAGATAAGTGGCGGAGAGACGCTCGCTCGATGCGGCTGTCGCGACTGAGATGTCATTCATGGGGCGAGCGTTAGCACCAAAATGACATTATGTCATCATATGAGTTTGGTTGATAAAAAATTTTGAGAGGCAGGCTATTTAGCTGCCGGTGCCGCCGGCCAACTTCGAATACAGTTCATTGGCGCGGCCAATGTGGTCGGCCATGGCTGCGCTCGCGCCTTCCGCATCGCCACTGGCAATCGCCTTGTATATTCGTTCATGCTCCTCGACTGTGAGACGTTCGGCGCCCTTCATGGCGACGAGATCCCGCTTGAAGCGGGAGAGCCACTCGAGCATCCCCTTGGCCACGGCGGCGATCATCGAATTGCCGCTCATCTCCGCGATGACGGCGTGGAACTCCATGTCGGCGGCTACGAATCGCGTCTGGTCGCCCTTTGCCTCGCGCAAATGGCGCAAGGTTTCCGCAAGCCGCTCCAGGCTCTTGGCCGTGGCCCGCCGCGTGGCGATCCTGACCAGGCCAGTTTCCAGCAAGAGCCTGACTTCCTTCAGTTCTTCGAGCCCGCGGGAATTCGTCGCCAGCATCATGATCATCGCGGCGGAGACCTGGTCGACGATCACTTCGGGCGTCGGATTGATCACGCGTGCGCGTTCCCCATGCGAAATCCTGATAAGACCCATCTGCTGCAGCGACTTCATCGCTTCGCGGATCGACGGCCGGCCCACGCCAATCATCGTCATCAGTTCCTTTTCCGACGGCAATTGTGAACCGGGCGGAAACTCCGATGTCGAGATCGCAGCCAACAGCCGATCAAGCACCTCGACATACAACTTCTTCTTCTGGACCGGCTCCATCCGCCTCTCCTTGATCCCTCTCCGGCATATCGACAGCGAGTCGCACAGGCAAACAAGCCCTGCTCGCCAATTGACATTACATATATGATGACATAACGTCCACCTTGTGGGCGAGCCACAGACCGGCGCACGGGATGCCGGAGCGGCCGGAACGGAAGCCGGCCCCGTCCGACTGGCGAGGACAGACAAAACTGACAGGCCGCATTTCGCTTCCCGACAATCGGGAGCGAACGAGTTCCGCTACCGGCTTGCCTATTTGGTATGCTGGTATAACATGTAAATGGTATGGCATCTTTCGGAAGAGGCGCTATAAGGGAATGGCAGACGACCGGCCGTGTTGGGCGGTGTTTTTGGGAGGAGATATCCATGAAGTTTGCAACTGTGGCGGCACTTGCCGCTGCGCTGGCGAGTGTTTCGGTTCTACCGGCAATGGCGTCGCAGGACGCGCCGGTCATCGCGCTGGCCAACGCCTATTACGGCAACACCTGGCGGCACCAGATGGTGGAGGCGTTCGAAGCTTCGGCCAAGCAAGCCAAGGCCGCCGGGCAGATCGCCGACTATATCGTCATGAACGGCGACGGCTCGGTCGCCCAGCAAAACAGCCAGATCGCCGAACTGATCTTGAAGAAAGTCGACGTGCTCGCCGTCGACGCCGCTTCGGAGACCGCCGTCAACGGCGTGATCGAGAAGGCCTGCAAGGCCGGCATCATCGTGATCTCCTTCGATTCCGTCGCTTCGGCGCCGTGCAACTACCAGCTCAATTTCGACTTCAAGGGCTACAAAGCGGCCCAGGCCGAAGCCGTGTTCAAGATGCTCGGCGGTAAGGGCAATGTCATCCAGGTGCGCGGCGTGAAGGGCTCGGCGCCCGACAACGACATGTTCAACGCGCAGCAGTCGGTGCTGGCCAAGTATCCGGACATCAAGGTGGTGGCCACCGTCTACGGCCAGGCGACCGCTTCGGTGGCGCAGGCGGCCATCGCCAATGTGCTGCCCTCGCTGCCGCACGTCGACGCCGTGCTCGGCCAGGGTGGCAGCGACGATGTCGGCATCGCGCAGGCCTTCGTCCAGTATGGCGGCGACTACAAGGACAAGATGCCGATCATCGAAGGCGGCGGCGGCACCGACTTCGTCAAATGGTGGGCCGAGGAGAACGCCAAGAACGGCTACCAGACGGTTTCGATGAACACCACGCCCGGCATAGGCGGCGCCGCTTTCTGGCTCGGTCTTTCGCTGCTCAAGGGCGCCAAGGCGCCCAAGCTGATGATCATGCCGGTGGCGACGGTCGATGCGAGCAATCTGAAGGACTATGCAAAGCTGCCGGGCGGGCAGATCATCAGCCCGAGCTATTCGCTGGACTGGGTCAAGCAGAACCTGCTCAGCAAGTAAGGCAAGCAGTTCAGGGATCGGGCGCTGCCGCACGGCCGCGCCCGATCTTTGTCCGCGCAAAACCGGAGGACGAATGTCCCACATCGCCGTTGCCGTACAGGGCGCCGCTGCCGCCCCTGCTGGACCGAGCGTCGTTTCGCTGAGCGGGATCACCAAGAGTTTTGGGCCGACGCTTGCCAATGCGGGGATCGACCTTTGTGTGCGGGCCGGCGACGTGATCGGGCTCGTCGGCGGCAACGGCGCCGGCAAGTCGACGCTGATGCGTATATTGTGCGGCGCGACGTGGCCGACGCTGGGGGCGATTTCCTTTGCCGGCGAAGAGGTGGCGTTCGCAGCCTACGACACTGGCGAGGCGCAGCGGCGCGGCATCCGCATGGTGCATCAGGAGCTGTCGCTGTGCGCCAACCTGTCTGTCGCCGAGAATTTCTTCCTGGAAACCCCTGGCGACTCGGCAAGCCGGCCGGGCTGGCGCGCGCTGTACCGGACCCGCGCCCGCGCGGCGCTCGACGCCGTCTTCCCGGGTAACGGCATCGACACCGATGCCGAGGTTGGCCATCTCACGATTGCCGAACGGCAGATGGTTGAGATCGCGCGTGCCGCGGCGACGCCCGGCGTCAAGCTGATCGTGCTCGACGAGCCGACCTCTTCTCTCGACCTCGACCGCTCGAAGCAGCTCAGGGCCTTCATCCGCGAACGGGCAAAAGCCGGACTGGCCTTCATCTTCATCAGCCACAAGCTGCAGGAGATCATCGACATCGCCACCGAAGTCGTGGTGCTGCGCAACGGCCGCATGGCATGGCAGGGCCACGCCTCGGATGCCTCGATCGGCAAGCTGGTGCAGTTGATGGGTGGCGACGCCAATCCGATCCATCAGCACAGCGTCCCCACCGCATCCTCGCAGGACCTGCTCCTGCGGCTCTCGGGAGCGCTGACGTCGGAGCTCGGCCGCGACGTCGACATCGTGCGCGGCGAGATCGTCGGGTTGGCCGGGCTCGAGGGCAGCGGGCAGAAGGAGCTGCTGCACGCGATCTTCAAGCCCGACCGAAAACAGCAGGCGACCGTCGCCAGGCATGCCGAGGCAGGCTTTATCGCCGGTGACCGGCAGAAGGAAGGCGTGTTCCCGCTGTGGAGCGTGCTCGGCAACATCAGCATCGGCGCGCTTGCCCGCCGGTCGGCGCTGGGCGTCGTTTCCGAGCGCGTCAACAGCGACACGGCGAAAGGCGCCGCCAGTAAGCTGCGGCTCGACGACAAGCGCTTCCAATCCAACATCACCGAGCTCAGCGGCGGCAACCAGCAGAAGGCGCTGGTGGCGCGAGCGCTGGTTGCTGACACGCCGATCATCCTGCTCGATGATCCTACCCGCGGCGTCGACATCGCCACCAAGCAGGATTTCTACCGGCTCTGCAACGAAGTCGCGCGTGGCGGCCGCGCGCTGGTCTGGCACACGACGGAGGATGCGGAACTGCTCGCTTGCGACCGCGTGCTGGTCTTCTCCGGCGGCCGCATCGTCAAGGAACTGGCAGGCGAGGCGATCTCCGAGCAGGCCATCGTCGGCGCCTCCTTCGCGCAATCGGCGGACAGCCAGGCAAGCGCCGTCAGCAATCGGAACGCCATGGCGGGACTTGGGCGCAGGCTGGTCAACGCCGCGCCGTTCATCGGGCTTGCCGCAGTGCTTGCCATCATGATCGCGATCAATCCGGCGGTCGCCTCGACTTTCGGGCTGGACCTTCTGCTGATGCCGGCGCTGTCGCTGGTGCTGGTGACGGCGGCGCAGATGTTCATCGTCGGCGGCAGCGAGATCG
Source organism: Mesorhizobium vachelliae (assembly GCF_033977325.1). Classification (NCBI taxonomy): domain Bacteria; kingdom Pseudomonadati; phylum Pseudomonadota; class Alphaproteobacteria; order Hyphomicrobiales; family Phyllobacteriaceae; genus Mesorhizobium; species Mesorhizobium vachelliae. Next base: position 126,348 of record NZ_JAVIIR010000010.1, on the reverse strand, counting down.
ACCTCGGCGTCGGCGCGTTTGCCGGGCTGGTCAGCGTGATCAGCGCCACGCTGCTCTACGACCAGCCATGGCTCGGCGCGCTGGCGCTGGTGGCCGCGCTCGCCGCCTATGCAGGGCTTGGCGGCGTCATCCAGGCGCGCAAGATCCCCGCCATCGTCGTCACGCTGGGCGCGTCCTTCATTTGGGTCGGCATCGGCTATGCGCTGCAGCCGACACCCGGCGGCGCGAGCCCCGATTGGCTGAGCGCCCTCTTCGGCTGGTCGATCGGCTTCATGCCGACGTCGATCATCATGATCGCGGCCGTGGCAGTGATCGTGCTTGTCATCGACCGGTTGCCGCTCGGCGTGGTGCTGCGCGGCTTCGGCAATAATCCCGCGGCGATGATCCGCTCGGGATGGTCGCCGACGCGCTATGCGCTGGTGCGCTATCTCATCGCCGGCCTGTTCGCGGGCTCTGCAGGCCTGTCGCTGACGGCCATCAACACGGCGAGCGACATCAACTCCGGCAATTCCTTCACGCTGCTCAGCGTCGCCGCGGTGGTGATGGGCGGCTGCTCCCTGCTCGGCGGCATGATCTCGCCGGTCGGCGCCGTCGCCGGCGCGGTGACGCTGTCGCTGATCGGTGCGCTTCTGGGCACCCTCAGCGTCAGCAGCGACTACAACGCCGCCACGCAAGGGCTGATCCTGATCGCGCTGCTCACGTTGCGCAGTCTGACCGCCGACCGCAGGAGCGAGCCATGAACGCATTTGCCTTTTTCGGCATCTGGGCGCAGCGGAACCGCTGGATCTGGGCGGCGATCGGCGTGCTCGTGTTGTGGCTGGTGCTCTCCGTGGTCACCAACCGCTTCAGCCTGTCCAGCTTGTCCGGAGTCATCTTGTCGGCATCGTTCCTGACGGTCGTCGGCATCGGCCAGATGTTCGTGGTGACCACAGGACGCGGCAACATCGACCTCTCCGTCGCTTCGGTGATCACGCTCAGCGCCTTCGTCGCCCTGCTGACCATCAAGGGGCAGGATGCCAACCTTGCCATTGGCATCATCGCCGCGATCCTGCTCGGCCTGGCCGTCGGGGCGCTCAATTCGCTGCTTGTCGTCGGCTTAGGCATTCCGGCGATCATCGCGACGCTGGCGACCGGCTATGTGCTGGCGACCGCAACGCTCTTGTCGAACAAGGCGATCCCGGGTTTCGCGGTCAGCCCGGCGCTGAAGGAGCTGGCGACGGGCCGTGTCTCCGGCGTGCCGATAATGGCCGTCATCGCCATTCTCGGCGTCGCCGCGACCTCCTTCGTTTTGCGCTACACGGTGTTCGGGCAACTGCTGTCGGCGGTCGGCCAGAACCGCGTCGCGGCACGGCTCGCGGGCATCCGCAACGGCCCGGTGGTGGTGTCGGCCTTCGTCATCTCATCGGTGCTGGCCTCGCTCGACGGGCTGCTGCTCGGCGCCTATATCGGCGGCGCCTTCCTGGAGATGGGCCAGCCCTATCTGCTGCAATCGATCGCCGCGGTGGTGCTCGGTGGAACGCTGATCTTCGGCGGCTCGGCGACGGCGCTGGGCACCCTGTTCGCCAGCATCCTTTTGATCCTCATCGTCACCACCATGCAGATCATCGGCCTGCCGCCGGGCGCCCAGGACATCGTGCAGGGCATCGTCGTCATCTTCGTGCTGGCGCTGGCCGGACGGCAGGCGCTGGGGCGGCGTACGCCGGCCGAGCTCGCGGACGGCGACAAGGACCCGGAGGCCAACACGAAAGTGCCGGCGGCGACGGTACAGCCGAGATGACGGACAAACCATAGACGATTCCTCTTGCCAAATTCTGGTAGAGTGATCATACCAGTATGCAAGATGACGATTGGCGCAGCCCGTCGTCTGAACGTCAGGAGCAGATTGATGACTACGATTGCGCTATTCGGTGCCGGCGGCAAAATGGGCTACCGCCTGTCGACCAATTTTCGCGGTTCGCCCTACACCATCCGCCATGTCGAGATCAGCGAATCTGGCAAGGAGCGGCTTAAGAGCGGGCTCGGGATCGACACGGTTGACGTTGACGAGGCACTCAAAGGCTCCGACGTGGTGGTGTTGGCGGTGCCCGACACGCATATAGGCAAAGTCGCGGCCAGCATCGAAAGCAAGCTGGCGGCGGGCACGATGGTTGTCGTGCTGGACGCCGCGGCGCCCTTTGCCGGACACCTGCCGAAGCGTCCGGATCTCACCTATTTCGTCACCCATCCCTGTCATCCGCCGATCTTCAATGACGAAACCGATATGGCGGCCAAAAAGGACTTCTTCGGCGGCGTCAAGGCCAAGCAGCACTTCGTCAGCGCCCTGATGCAAGGTCCGGAGGAGGACTATGCCAAGGGCGAGGAGATCGCTCGGATCATCTGGGCGCCGGTGATGCGCTCGCATCGCGTGACTGTTGAGCAAATGGCGCTGCTCGAGCCTGGTTTGTCGGAGACGGTGTGTGCTTCGCTGCTCGTCGTCATGAAGGAAGCCGTCGACGAGGTCGTGGCGCGCGGCGTCGACAGGCAGGCGGCGCTCGACTTCCTGCTTGGCCACATGAACGTGCTCGGCGCCGTCATCTTCGGTGAAACCAAGGGTGTGTTCTCGGACGCCTGCAACAAGGCCATCGAATTCGGCAAGCCGGTGCTGATGCGCGAAGACTGGAAGCGGGTCTTCGAACCGGAAGAGATCGCAGCCAGCATCCAGCGCATAACCTGACGCGAAGAAGTCGCGCGCGCTAGATCAGGATGACGTTTCGTTGAATCGTCACCCTGATCTAGCTCTTAGTTGGGCATGATCTTTTCCGAAAACCGGTTCCCACTTTTTCGGGATCATGCCCTAGGTACATATCACCTGAATTAGTGGTTGACTCATCATACCAGTTGGCCTTAGCTGTCCTGGCTCGGATTTTTGAAAATCCGACCCATGGAGGAGTGACAGACGGCGGGGAAGAGTCGCGAGACAAGCTTCGGAATGAAAGCCGGCAAAAGGCTTTCAAGATCCGAGCGGCGCGGTCTGAACCATCTGACGAATTCAGACAATTGGCCTCGGTCGTCCGAGGCGGGTTTTTAACGGGAGGACTTCATGAAACTCACTCGCAGAATGACGCTTGCGGCTTTCGCCGGCGTGCTCGCACTCGGCACCGCCGCGCCGGCCTATGCGGCGGACCTGATCGCCATCATCACGCCTTCGCACGACAATCCGTTCTTCAAGGCGGAGGCGGTGGGCGCCGAGGCCAAGGCCAAGGAACTCGGCTACGACACGCTGGTGCTGGTGCATGACGACGACGCCAACAAGCAGTCGCAGCTGATCGACACGGCGATCGGCCGCGGCGCCAAGGCGATCATCCTCGACAATGCCGGCGCCGACGCCACCGTCGCCGCCGTGCAGAAGGCCAAGGACGCCGGTGTTCCCTCCTTCCTCATCGACCGCGAGATCAATGCCACTGGCGTCGCCGTGGCGCAGATCGTCTCGAACAACTACCAAGGCGCCCAGCTCGGCGCGCAGGAGTTCGTGAAGCTGATGGGCGAGAAGGGCAATTATGTCGAGCTGGTCGGCAAGGAGTCCGACACCAACGCCGGCATCCGCTCCAAGGGCTATCACGACGTGATCGACGACTATCCGGACCTGAAGAAGGTCGCGCAGCAGTCGGCCAACTGGAGCCAGACCGAGGCCTATTCCAAGATGGAGTCCATCCTGCAGGCCAACCCGGACATTAAAGGCGTGATCTCCGGCAACGACACGATGGCCATGGGCGCCTATGCGGCGCTGGCGGCTGCTGGCCGCAAGGACGTCATCGTCGTCGGCTTCGACGGCTCGAACGACGTGCGCGACTCCATCACCTCCGGCGGCATCAAGGCGACGGTCCTGCAGCCGGCCTTCGCCCAGGCGCAGATGGCCGTCGAGCAGGCCAACGACTTTATCAAGAACAAGAAGTCGCCCGAGAAGGAAAAGCAGCTGATGGACTGCGTTCTGATCAATGGCGACAATGCTCCCAAGCTGGAGACCTTCGCGCTCAAGAATTGAGCCGGCGCGAATGCAAGCTGCGAGGGGCGAACGCTCGTTCGTCCCTCGCCTCCATTTCACTTTCGGGTATCCTTGATTGCCATGACCAAGCAGAGTTGGCTGATCCTTGCGCTCACCGCCGTCGTCGGCCTCAGCGCCTGCAAGATCTTGCCGACGCCTTCCGCGCAAAGTGGCGATAGCGCCAACAGCTCTGCCTTCAGTCCCGACAAGATGGTCGAGGATATCTGGGCCTCGAAGGTCATTCCCTATCTGCAGCAGAAGGCAGGACCCTTCGCGGAGGTCCATGCGCTGGCCAAGACCGATCAAGCCGCCGCTGGCGCGAAATACGGCAATGCAAAGAAGCAGGCGAATTCGCCGTGGACCTTCGCGGTGCGCGTCGAAGGTAAGATCGTCGCAGCCAACACACAATCACGCGCTGCCACCATCGATGTCGACGTCGATGGCGACGGCAAGGCGGATGCGCGGGTGCAGATCGGGCCGGCCATGCGCGGAACGGCGCTGCGCGACAGCCTGGATTTCGTGCAGTTCAACGACTTCACCAACCAGATCGACTTCGCCCAGTTCGGCAAGGCCTTCAATGCTTACGCCGATAAGACGGTGCTGTCCAAGCTGCCGCGCGACGGGCTCGAGGGTCGAACCGCGAAGGTGCTCGGCGCTTACACGATCGAGAGCGGCCAGGATCTCCCGCTGGTGACGCCGGCGGAGGCCGAGATCGGGCCGAAGCCATGAGTTCCGGTCACGACGTCATTCTCAAGCTGGAAGACATCTCCAAGGTCTATGCCGGCACCGTCGCGGTCAAGCACGCGAATTTCGAGGTGCGCAAGGGCGCGGTCAACGTGCTGGTCGGCGAGAACGGGGCCGGCAAGTCGACGCTGATGAAGATCATCGCCGGCGTCGAACGGCCGACCGCCGGCCGCATCCTGCTCGACGGCAACGAGGTTTCGTTCTCGTCCTCCGGAGATGCCGTCGGCCGCGGCATCGGCATGGTGTTCCAGGAGCTGAACCTGTTCGGCAACCTCTCGGTCGCCGAGAACATCTTCGCCACCCGCGAGCTCACCAACGCCTTGCGCAAGATCGACCACAAGGCGCAAGAGCGGCGCGCCGCCGAATTCCTCGAACAGCTCGAAGCCGGCATCCGGCCGGACATGCTGGTCGAGGATCTGCGCATCGGCCAGCAGCAACTTGTCGAGATCGCCAAAGCGGTTTCGCTCGACGCGCGCGTGCTGATCATGGACGAACCGACCTCGGCGCTGAGCGCTGCCGAGGTCGATATCCTGTTCAAGGTGATCGCCGATCTCAAGGCGCGCGGCGTGGCCGTCGTCTACATCTCGCACCGACTGGAAGAGCTGATCCGCATCGGCGATTACATCACCGTGCTGCGCGATGGTCGCATCACCGGCCAGGAAGAAATGCGAAACGTCGACACGCAGTGGATCGTGCGGCAGATGATCGGCTCGGACGCAAAGGATTTCGCCAAGGCCGACGGCCACCAGCCGGGCGGCGAGGTGTTCCGCGCCGAAGAAATCTGCCTGCCGCGCGTCACCGGTGGGTTGGCGGTCGATCACGTTTCGCTGTCGCTGCGCGCCGGCGAGATCCTCGGCATCTACGGGCTGATGGGCGCCGGGCGCAGCGAACTGTTCGACTGCATCATGGGCCGGCACGGCCAGGCGAGCGGCAGGATCTTCATCTACGGCAAGCAGGTCAAGGAGCGCGACACGACACGGCGCATCCAGCGCGGCCTGGCGCTGATCCCGGAGGACCGGCAGCGCGAGGGCCTGGTGTCGATCCTGTCGGTGGCCAGCAACCTGACGCTGGCCAGCCTGTCGCGCTTCGTCAGCCTGTTCCACATACGCGGCGGGGCCGAGCGGCAGGCCGTCACGCAGATGGTGCGCGAGCTGGCGATCAAGGTCGCCGACCCGGCGCAGGAGGTGTCGTCGCTTTCTGGCGGCAATCAGCAGAAGGTGGTGATCGGCAAGGCGCTGCTCACCGGACCGAAGGTGCTGTTGATGGACGAGCCAAGCCGCGGCATCGATGTCGGCGCCAAGGCCGACGTGTTCCGCACCATGCGCAAGCTTTCGCGCGATGGGCTGGGCATACTCTTTGCCACCTCCGATCTCGACGAGGTGATGGCGTTGTCCGACCGGATCGCGGTGATGAGCAACGGAAAACTGACGGGCATGTTCGATCGCGCCGAGGCGACGGAAGCGGCGATCGTGGCCGCATCGGCGCTTGGCCATGGACCCGCGCACGGAGAGCAACGCCGATGACCGACATCCCCGCCAAGGCTGCCGCGCCCTCCGCCTCCAGCGGCTCAATGCTCTTGACGCTGATGAAGCTCAGGACCTTCATCGCGCTGATTGCCGTGCTGGTATTCTTCTCGATCGCGGCGCCGAATTTTCTGTCGGCCGCCAATCTGATCCTGATGGCCAAGCACGTGGCGCTCAATGCTTTCCTCGCCATGGGCATGACCTTCGTCATCATCACCGGCGGCATCGACCTGTCGGTCGGCTCGATCGTCGGCCTGTGCGGCATGGTCGCCGGCTATCTCGTGCTCAACGGCATCGATCTGCAGATCGGCTATACCGTCTATTTCAACGTTGTTGAGATCGCCCTCATCACGCTTGCCGTCGGCATACTGATCGGCGCCGTCAACGGATTGCTCATCACCAGGCTGAATGTCGCGCCCTTCATCGCCACGCTCGGCACGCTCTATGTCGCGCGCGGCATGGCGCTCTTGTCGTCCGATGGCCGGACCTTCCCTAACCTCGTCGGCAAGCCGGAGCTTGGCACCACCGGCTTCGGCTATCTCGGCGCCGGCAAGGTGCTTGGATTGCCGGTTTCGATCTGGATTCTGGTGGTGGTCGCGCTGGGAGCTGCCTATCTCGCGCGCTACACGCCGCTCGGCCGCCACATCTTCGCTGTCGGCGGCAACGAACGCGCTGCGCGGATTTCGGGTGTGCGGGTCAACATGGTCAAGATGTTTGTCTACATGTTCTCCGGCTTCTGCGCGGCGATCGTCGGCCTCATCATCTCGTCCGAGCTGATGGCATCGCATCCGGCCACCGGCGAGAGCTTCGAGCTCAACGCCATCGCGGCCGCGGTGCTTGGCGGCACCTCGATGTCTGGCGGTCGCGGCACGATCGGCGGCACCATAGTCGGCGCCTTCGTGATCGGTATCCTTTCCGACGGACTGGTGATGATGGGTGTGAGTTCGTTCTGGCAGATGGTGATCAAGGGCCTCGTGATCATCGTCGCGGTCGTCGTCGACCAGGCCCAGCGCCGGCTGCAGAGCCGCGTGACGCTGATGCAGATGGCAAGGGTAGGCTGATCATGTCGACCTTGCGTGGAGCGCTGATCGGCTGCGGTTTCTTCGCCGTCAACCAGATGCATGCCTGGCGCGACATAGACGGCGCCTCGATCGCGGCTATCTGCGACCGCGATCCCGAGCGGCTGAGGATCGTCGGCGACCAGTTCGGCATAGCGAGGCGCTACAGCGATGCGGCCGCGCTGTTTGCCAATGAGACGCTCGACTTCGTCGACATCGCGACTACCGTCAACAGCCATCGGTCACTGGTCGAGATGGCGGCCGATAACCGCGTTCCCGTCATTTGCCAGAAGCCGTTTGCGCCGACGCTTGCCGACGCGAAGGCCATGGTGAAAGCCTGCGCCCACGCGGGCGTGCCGCTGATGGTGCATGAGAACTTCCGCTGGCAGTCGCCAATCCAGGCAGTGCGCGCGGTGCTCGACAGCGGCGAGATCGGCAGGCCGTTCTTCGGCCGCATCTCCTTCCGATCGGCCTATGACGTGTTTTCAGGGCAGCCTTATCTTGCGACCGGCAAGCGCTTCATCATCGAGGATCTCGGCATCCACATCCTCGACATCGCCCGCTTCCTGCTCGGCGACGTATCGAGCCTCACCGCGCGTACCAAACGCGTCAATCCTGACATCGCCGGCGAGGATGTTGCGACAATGCTGATGGACCACGACAGTGGCGCAACCTCGGTGGTCGATTGCAGCTACGCGACGAAGCTTGCCACCGAACCGTTCCCCGAGACTCTGATCGAGCTCGACGGCTCGGACGGCACGATCCGGCTGGCTCAGGGCTACAAGCTCACCGTAACCGGCAGGAGCGGCACGAGCGTCACCGATGTCTCACCGCCGCTACTCACCTGGGCGTCACGGCCCTGGCACAATATCCAGGAAAGCGTCATGACGATCCAGAAACATTGGGTGGACTGCCTTGCCGCTGGCAAGGAACCCGCCACCTCCGGCGCCGACAACCTCAAGACATTCGCGCTGGTCGAGGCAGCCTATGCCGGCGCCGCCAGCCGGCAACCGGTGCGGATCGACGAGCTGCTCAAATGACCGCCGATCCGATCCTGCTCTACGGCACACGCGCGGTCGAAGCCGAACCGGTCCGGCTCGTCGCCGGCCCGCTCAGCGCCGACTTCGCCAACGGCAATCTGCGCAGCATCCGCCATGGCGGCATCGAGGTGCTGCGCGCCATCGCCTATATCGTACGCGATCGTGACTGGGGCACCTATGAGCCGGTGCTGGCGGATCTAGCGATCGAACAAGCCGACGATCGTTTCTCCGTGCGTTATTCGGCAAGCTGCGAAGGTCCAGGCGGTAGCCGGCTCGATTTCCGCGCCACGATCGAAGGCCACGCCGACGGCCGCCTCAGCTTCGATGTGAGCGCGCTCCCCGACGTCGATTTCAAGACCAACCGCTGCGGCTTCTGCATCCTGCATCCGATCGCCGGCCTCGCCGGCAGCCCGGTCAAGGTCGAGCACACCGACGGCACCATCGTGGATACCAAGTTGCCGCTGCTGATCGACCCCTGGCAACCGTTCAAGGGTATGCGCGCCATCACCCATCAGGTGCGGCCGGGCGTCAGCGCCGAATGCCGGATGGAAGGCGACATTTTCGAGATGGAAGACCAGCGCAACTGGTCGGATGCTTCCTACAAGACCTATGTGCGGCCGCTCGCTCTCCCATGGCCCTATGTGCTGCCGGCCGGCCAGCCGATGCGCCAGACGATCAGCCTGCGCATCACCGGCGGCTCCAAGCAGACTGCCGCGGCACCCGGCGCCGAGCCGGTCCGCATCGAACCCGGCGAGACCGGAGCGAGGCTGCCCGATGTCGGTGTGGTCATTTATCCGGAAGATGTCGAGGCGGCGTTAGACGAGCTGCCGCTGCTCGAGAAGCTTGGCCCACAGCAGCTCCTCCTTCATTACGATCCGACACGCGGCCATGGCCTGGACGCCTTGCAGGCTCATGCCAGGCTTGTCGCCGCGTACCCGGCTGCGACGACGCTTGAATGCGTGGTCGCCTGCGCCGGCGATCTCGACGCTGAGCTCTCCGGCGTCGCCGAGATGGTGCGCAGAGCGGGCCTGCGGCTCGATGCCGTCGCGGTCTCGCCTTCGGTCGACCGCCAGTCAACGCCGCCCGGCAGCGCCTGGCCAGACTGTCCGCCGCTCGAGGACGTCTACGCAGCGGCCCGCCGCGCCTTTCCGGGCCTCCGTCTAGGCGGCGGCATGTTCAGCTATTTCACCGAGCTCAATCGCAAGCGCGTCCCAGCCGGCGCGCTCGATTTCGTCACCCATTGCACCTGCCCGATCGTGCATGCGGCGGACGACCTCAGCATCATGCAATCGCTGGAGGCGCTGCCTTTCATCACCCAGTCGACAAGGGCGATCTATGGGGCGAAGCCTTATCGCATCGGCCCGTCGACGATCGCCATGCGGCAGAACCCCTATGGCGGCGCGACCAAGGACAATCCAAACGGCCAGCGCATAGCCATGGCCAATCGCGATCCGCGCCATGCAGGCTTGTTCGCCGCCGCATGGACGATCGGCTATGCCGCGCGCGTCGCGCCGGCCGGGCTGGAGATGCTGACGCTATCCAGCTTTGCCGGACCGTTCGGCGTGCTGGCGGCCGCCGGTGAGCCCGCCGAGGAAGGAACGCCGCGGCCGGTCTTCCATGCGGTGCAGGGCTTTGCCGCACTGGCCGGCCATTCGCAGATTGCCGTGCGCGTCAGTGACGATCGCGTGGCCGTTCTGGCGGGCCGCTCACCAGCCGGCGTCATCACAGCCTGGTTGGCAAACATCACGCCGGACAATGTAGCGGTCGACACCTCGGCGCTGCTTCGCGAAGCGGCAGGTCCGGTTATGATCTGGGAAGGAGCGGATGCGCGCGGGTTTGACCCAGGTGCAGCTTCGGGGCACCTGACAATGCCCCCCTATGGCATAGCCAGGGTCGGCTGAAGCTACTTTTCGGAGTTCATCACGTAGAGGGCGCGCGAGCGTTCGAGGTGTTTGATCATCGCCTTCTCGGCCCCTTCGGCGTCGTTCTTCTCGATACAGCCGATGATCTCTTCGTGCTCAGTCAGCGTGAACTTTTCCTTGCCGGTCCAGATCAGCATTTCCGTGTGGTATTCCTTCAGCCAGCCGAGCATCGCTTCGCTGACCGCGACATAGATCGGATTGCCCGAGATCGCCGCGATCTGGGAGTGAAACTTCATGTCGGCGGAGATGAAGGCCTCGGCATCGCCGCGCGCGCTACGTTGCTCGGCGACGGTTGCCCTGAGCCGCTGCACATCCTCGGGCGTCGCCTTCTCGGCCGCTTCCCTGACCATGCCGCGCTCGAAGAAGATGCGCGCGCTCTTCAAATGCTCCAGCGTGTCCTTCGATGACGACAGGATGATCTTGGCCGCGCCGTCGACCTGCTTGATGATCGACTTGGCAGTGAGCTGCAGCACCTTGGCGCGCTCGCCATGCGAGATGGCGACCAGGCCCATATTGCTCAGCGCCTGCATCGCTTCACGAATCGCCGGCCGGCCGACCTCGAAGCGCTCCATCAGCTCGCGCTCGGACGGCATGTCGTCGCCTGGCTGCAGTTCACCGCTGGTGATCAGCCGCTTCAGCCTGGCAAAGACTTCATCGGAAAGCTTGCGTCGGACGATCGGTTCCGAACGGTTCATCGCCGCGAATCACTCCCTTGGCCCTGATTCCAATCTAGCACCGCGACCGCAATTTCCAGAATGCCCGTCATGCTTTGACGTCGCGCCGGGCGGATACTGCTTGCAATGCTTATGTACTCATTATACCAGATTTTGAACTCAGGGAATTCCTTTCCTGGCCTTTCGACTGGGTATTGCCGGCCATGATCACCCTCACTTATCGCATCGAGACCTCAGGGAGCATCGAGGGACTGGCGGCCAAGATCGCCAGCGACCAGTCGACCGGTACCTTCGTCGCGCTGCCTGGGGAAACCGAGGAGCTAAAGGCACGAGTGGCCGCACGCGTGCTGGCGATCCGGCATCTGCCGGACGCGGCGCAACCTTCCATTCCCGAGGCCGGCAGCGGTCCCTTCAAACGTGCCGATGTCGACATCGCCTTTCCCTTCGACGCGATCGGCACCGACCTCGCGGCGCTGATGACGATTGCGATCGGCGGCACCTATTCGATCAGAGGGTTGTCTGGCCTCCGTGTCGTCGACATGAAGTTGCCGGAGGAATTCAGGGGCGCTCATCCAGGCCCCCAATTCGGTGTTGCCGGCAGTCGCCGGCTGGCCGGCGTCGAGGGCCGCCCGATCATCGGCACCATCGTCAAGCCGGCGCTGGGTCTGAGGCCCGCTGAGACCGCCGCGATGGTCGGCGAGTTGATCGAGGCCGGCGTGGACTTCATCAAGGACGACGAGAAGCTGATGAGCCCGGCCTATTCGCCGCTGCCGGCGCGGGTCAAGAAGATCATGCCGCTGATCCTCGACCACGAGCAGAAGACCGGCAAGAAGGTGATGTACGCCTTCGGCATCTCGCATGCCGACCCGGACGAGATGATGCGCAACCACGACCTGGTGCTCGAGGCCGGCGGCAATTGCGCGGTGGTCAACATCAACTCCATCGGCTTCGGCGGCATGGCTTTCCTCAGGAAGCGTTCCGGGCTGGTGCTGCACGCGCACCGCAACGGCTGGGATATCCTCACCCGCCATCCCGGCCTCGGCATGGATTTCAGGGTCTGGCAGCAATTCTGGCGGCTGCTCGGCGTCGACCAGTTCCAGATCAACGGCATTGCGTCCAAATACTGGGAGCCGGATGACTCCTTCATCCGCTCCTTCGAGGCGGTGACGACACCGCTGTTCTCGCCCGAGGATTGCGCGCTGCCCGTGGTCTGCTCCGGCCAATGGGGTGGACAGGCGCCGGAAACCTATCGACGCACAGGACGCACGGTTGACCTGCTTTACCTCTGCGGCGGCGGCATCGTCAGCCATCCGGACGGGCCGGGAGCCGGCGTGCGCGCCGTGCTGCAGGCCTGGCAAGCTGCGGTCGAGGGCATTCCGCTGACGGAATTTGCCAAAGACCATGTCGAACTTGCGCGCTCGATCGAGAAATTCGCCGACGGCAAGGCGGCCTGAGCATGCAAGACCTGCTTCTCAGCTACTATGGCGACGACCTGACCGGCTCGACCGACGTGATGGAGGCACTCGAGCTCGGCGGCGTGCCGACCGTGCTGTTCATGCGCAAGCCGGATAACGACCTGCTTGAACGCTTCGCGCATTGCCGCGCCGTTGGCCTTGCCGGCACCAGCCGCAGCGAATCCCCGCAATGGATGGACACGCATCTCAAAGCCGCTTTCGCCTGGCTGAAGTCGCTCCAAGCCGAGATCTGCCACTACAAGGTCTGCTCGACATTCGATTCCAGCCCGACGATCGGCAGCATCGGCCGGGCGATCGAGATCGGCCACGAGGTGTTCGCGCAAGACTGCGTGCCGCTGGTGGTCGGCGCGCCGCAGCTCAAGCGCTACACCGCCTTCGGCCATCTTTTCGCGGCCTACCGCGACAGATACTACCGCATCGACCGCCACCCGGTGATGAGCCGCCACCCGGCGACTCCGATGGATGAATCGGACCTTCTGGTGCACCTGTCACGCCAGACGAACTTTCCGTCTGAATTGCTCGACCTGGCGACGCTGCGTTCGCCGACTCGGTCCGCCACCTTCGACAGACTGGCCGCCGGATCGGCGATCCTGCTCATCGATGTCGACGGTCCCGAAAGCCAGGCGCTGGCCGGCAAGGAGATCTGGCGCGCCCGCAAGCCGGGCGGCTACTTCGTCGTCGGCTCCTCCGGCATCGAATATGCATTGCTCGCCGAATGGAAGCAGAGCGACGATCGGGCCGCCGAAGCCACTTTCACGTCGCCCGGTGCCGCCGACCGCATCGCGGTGGTGTCCGGCAGTTGCTCGCCGACGACGGAACGGCAGATCCGGCATGCGATGAGCGACGGCTTCGACGGCATCGAGGTCGATCCGGTCGAACTGGTGTCGGAACATTCCGACACCACCATCGCGCGTGCGGTGGCAGCCGGCAAGGCTAGCCTCGAGGCCGGGCGCAGCGTCATCCTCTACACCGCGCTCGGCCCCACCGCCGATCGTGGCGCCGAGATCGACCGGAAGGAAGGCGCCCGCCACAAGCTTGGCCGCGGCCTCGGCGAACTGCTTCGCGCCTTGACCGTCGAGCAGAAACTGAAGCGCGTGATCATCGCCGGCGGCGATACGTCAAGCCATGCGCTTGGACAGATGGGCGTCGATGCGCTGACGGTCAGGATGCCCCTCCCGGCCTCGCCCGGCTCACCGCTCTGCGTCGCCCACTCCGGCATCGCGGCAATCGACGGGCTGGAGGTCGCGCTGAAAGGCGGGCAGGTCGGAACCGACCGCTATTTCCTGGCCATCCGTGACGGTTTCGGCGACTGACAGCCATGCCGCACCAGACCGCATTCGGCTCGCAGCCGCCAAGGACTGACCGATGACAGAGATGCCCCAACTGTGGATCGGGACCAGCTGGAAGATGAACAAGACGCTGGCGCAGGCGCGCGCCTTCGCCGACGGGCTGCTTGCCGGCCCGGAAGGCGACGCGCGTATCCAGCGGTTCGTCATCCCGCCCTTCACGGCGGCGCGCGAGGTCAAGGCGATGCTGAAGGATACGTCCGTCAAGGTCGGCGCGCAGAACATGCACTGGGCCGACGAAGGGGCATGGACGGGCGAGATCTCGCCGCCGATGCTCAAGGACTGCAACCTCGATATCGTCGAGCTCGGCCATTCCGAGCGGCGCGAGCATTTCGGCGAGACCGACGAGACCGTTGGCCTCAAGACGGAAGCCGCGGTGCGCCATGGCCTGACGCCACTGATCTGCATTGGCGAGACATTGGCCGAGCGCGAGGCCGGCGTTGCTCGCGACGTTCTCGACAGGCAGGTGCGCGGCGCGCTCTCCAAGCTTGGCGCCGCGCAGAAGAGCGCGCCGATCCTGCTCGCCTACGAGCCGGTCTGGGCGATCGGCATCAAAGGCATTCCGGCAACCTCGGACTATGCCGACGCCCGCCAGGCGGAGATCGTCGCTACTGCCCATGACATGCTCGGGCGCCGTGTCCCTTGCCTCTATGGCGGTTCGGTCAATCCCGGCAATTGCGCCGAACTCATCGCATGCCCGCATATCGACGGGCTATTCATCGGGCGCTCCGCCTGGGCTGTCGAGGGCTATCTCGACATCCTCGCCAGATGCGCCGCAACATTGTAGAAGGAATTGACCATGAGACTTGCAGTGGCCGGCGACAGCGCCGGCGAAGGCCTCGCCAAGGTTCTCGCGGATTACCTGAAAGACAGGCACGAGGTGTCGGAAGTGTCGCGCGCCGAGGGCGGCCCCGACCCTTTCTATGCCAATCTGTCCGACCGCGTCGCCAGCGATCTGCTGGCCGGCAAATATGATCGAGCCATCCTGATCTGCGGCACGGGGATCGGCGTCTGCATCTCGGCCAACAAGGTGCCGGGCATCCGCGCGGCGCTGACCCACGATACGTACTCGGCCGAGCGTGCCGCGCTCTCCAACAATGCCCAGATCATCACCATGGGGGCGCGCGTCATCGGCACGGAACTCGCGAAAGCTATCGCCGATGCCTTTCTCAAAGAGACGTTCGACCCGCAGGGGCGGTCGGCCGGCAACGTCGCCGCCATCGATCAAGTCGACGCCAAGTACAACGCCCGCTAAAGCGCGTCGCGATCTTTCAGATTCGCTCCATGCGCTTTAGGTTTTTATTCTAAGCATGTCTTTATCCCGAAACCGGTTCCCACTTTCGGGAGACATGCTTTAGGCTTGCGGTGCCGGCCAACTCATTTCATCGGAAGCTCATCGCCCACAAAAAGAAGGGTTAAGCGGCTTTCATCGCATTGCAGATTTCTTCGATCAGCATAGCGGCCGAAATCGAGCCCGGGTCCGGGTGGCCCAGAGAACGCTCGCCGAGGCGTGCGGCGCGGCCGATGGTTGCGACCATGTTGCGTGTCGCTTCTGCTCCTTGCCGGGCCGCAGCGACTATGGCATCGGCACTCTGACCGTCGGCTGCGGCGTCCGCAGCCGGCCCCCAGGCGTCGAGCATTGTCTTTTGGCCGGGCTCCGCCTTGCCGCGCTGGACGATGCCGTCGCGCATCGCCACAATGATCGTTCGCAAATCAGCTCCCGGCATGGATAGGCGCGGACCCGCGGCCTTGCCGGCGCGCAGAAGAGCGGTTGCGTAGAGTGGCCCTGAGGAGGCGCCGACTGCGTTGAGAAAGCCTTTGGCAGCGGCATTGAAGACGTCCTGCAGCGTGCCTTCGGCGACCTGAGCTGCGTCCGACGCGGCCTTCATGCCTTGTTCCATGGCAATGCCGTGATCGGCGTCGCCGATCACCCCGTCAAGCGCGCAGAGCCTGTCGCGCTCGGTGGCCATCCGCTGGGAGAAGGCGCCAAGAAGGGCTCGCAAATTCCCGGTCGTAAACTCCATCTCGCTCAGCTCCGAAACATGGCGCAGTCGCAGGGATGGTCGATCATGCGTTGCAATTCGTCGTCGAGATGCATGACGGTGATCGAGGCGCCGGCCATGTCGAGCGAAGTGCAATAGGGACCGACCAGCGTCTTGTGGACAACCAGCCCGGCAGCCTGCAGGCGCTCCGCGATCCGCGCGTTCAGGATGTAGAGCTCCATCAGCGGCGTCGCGCCGAGCGAGTTGACGAGCACCGCGACATGATCGCCGGCCGGCGCCTTCATTTCCGCCAGGATCGCGTCCATGATTTCGTCCACGACATCGTTGGCCGAACGCAATGGCCCGCGCCGCACACCGGGCTCGCCATGGATGCCCATGCCGATCTCCATCTCGCCAACGGGGAGATCGAAGCTTGGCCGCCTTGTCTGCGGCAGGGAACAGGACGAGAGCGCCACGCCCATCGTGAAGGTGCGGTCGTTGGCGTGACGGGCGATCCGCTCCACCTCGTCCAGCGGCTTCATCAGGTCGGCGGCCGCGCCGGCGGCCTTGAAGATGAACACGTTGCCGGCCACGCCACGGCGCTTTTGCCTTTGGTCGCGCGGCGCCGACGCGATGTCGTCGGTGGTCAGCACCGTGCGCGCCTCGATGCCTTCCATCTCCAGAAGCTCGGCCGCCATGTCGAAGTTCATCACGTCGCCGGCATAGTTGCCGTATAGGAACAGCACGCCGGCGCCGCCGCTCGCGGCCATCGCCGCGTCGACCGCCGGTTGCGGAGGGGGCGAGGCGAAGACATTGCCGATCGCTGCGGCATCTGCCAGTCCCTTGCCGACATAGCCCAGGAAGGTCGGCTCATGACCCGAGCCGCCGCCGACCACCAGCGCTACCTTGCCGGCCCGCGGACCATGCTTGGCAACGACCGCGCGCGGGGCGTTGTCAGGGCGCCAGAGATGCTCGGGATGCGCGGCCATGATACCAACCAGCATTTCGTCCACGGCCGCATTGCCGTCATTGATCAGCTTCTGCGTCAGGCTCATCCGCACCTCCCTGCATCTCCGACCGCGAGACTAGAGCATGTCTCCCGAAACTGGGAACCGGTTTCGGGATAAAGACATGCGTAAAATCAAAAGCCTAAAGCGCATGGAGCGAATCTGAAAGATCGCGACGCGCTTTAGAGCAATTCCAGGAAAAGTGTGAAGCGGTTTTCCGCTCGGAATCGCATCAAAACGAAGAGATGGAGCGGCCTTGCGTTTTCGGCCGCACGGGTGGGGTCAGAGCGATCCCGAAGTGAACGGCCCCGAAAGCTGGTGCCTGCGCATAAGTGTGGAGAGGCGGTTCGCGGCCTCGGCGAATGCCTCGCCTCCGGAAGCGATCAATGCCTGCCGTTCCTGCTCGGACGCAGCCAGGATGCGTTCCCAGAACGCGGCGACGAGAGCGCTCGACCGGGCGAGATCGGCGGCAATGGCCTGATCGTCGGCCAGCGCCGCCAAATGCCGGGGTGTGATGCCGCCGATGCCGGGCGGGACTTTCGCGCCCATGTCGACAAAGCCCGGAGGCAGCGATCCTTTCAGATTGTGGACGCGATGCTCGACGACGGCGGCATAGATCTGATCGACCGCTTGCTTGGCCCCCGCGACGCGGGAAGGATGATCGGTGTCGGCCGCGGCATGAGGCAGAAGTTCCAGACGCTGGCCATGGGCCTCGACCAGCTTGAGATAGGGCAGCATCGGTCCCGAAATTGTGCCGCCGTCATTGAACAGGTCGGCATCGATCGCCGCATGGGAAACGCGCCCCGACGCCAGCGCGCGCCCCAGCGCTGACACGTCGACCAGTTCGCCACGATCGTAGTTGATGAGCACGGCGCCTGGGTTGAGGGCGGAAAGCACCTCGTCTCCGATCAGTCTGGCGTTGGCGTATTTTTGCTGGCCGGCGTCGAAAGCGCCCAGGCCGAGGTGGACCGAAAGCGCGTCCGCGCCGCGAGCCGCGTCCACCATGCTTGCTGCATAGTCGAAGCCTTCCAGCTCGATCCATTTCCGGTGACGGGGCCGCGCATGGATGGTGACCAGCATGCCGAAGGCCTGGCCGAGCCTGGCGAATTCCCGGCCGATATTGCCATAGCCGATCACCGCCAGTCTTTTGCCTTCGAGCTTCTCGGTCGGGTAATGGCGCAGGTCTTTTCCCGTATCGAACTGCCCGCTGGCAACCAGGGCGTTAAGCCTGTCCACCGGAAGATCCGGCCTGACTTTCAGCAGCGCCTTCATGGCCATTTGCGCGGTGGCGCGGCTGTTGATGCCAGGCGTGTTCATCAGCGGCGCTTCGCCGCCCTCTCCGCTGCCCGCACCCCAGGATGCCGAACCCATATTGCCGGTGCCGGCGCCGATGCGCACGCCGCCGAGGCGGAACCTGGCCTCCGCCGGAATGAAGGTCGCGGCGGCGATGACGGCGTCATAACGGCCCTCGCCTGCCTCGGCCAACAATTCGTCGCGCGTGCTCAATTGCGGCAGGTAGAAGAAATGCAGCTTGCCGGGGTCAAGAGGGCCGGCCTTGGCGATGCCTGTCTGGTGGAACACGCCACCCTTGGCTTCGATATAGGCCTTGACCTCGCTGTGGTCGGGATTGCCGTCGGCACCGAAGCGGAGGCCGACAAAGTCGCAAATCAGAATATTGGCTGATGTCATGAAGCGTCGTTTCCCTGCGGCTGCCTCCAGCTACTCCAATCCGTTATCCGATGGACCACGTGAAGCGTCATATCCGGGTCGCAAAGCGAGAGATCTGGCCCAGGAAGCTAGAACCTGTCGGCCCTGAACGGCGAGCACCCGCGATATGGCGCTTGCGCAAAAGAGCGAGCTTGCGCTCGAGGCCGGCCTCGTCGGCGTCAACCATATGATGGTGTCCACGCCGGAAACCCCGTTCGGTGGCGTGAACGAGTCCGGTTACGGATCGGAGTCCGGAATAGAGGGATTGGACGCTTATCTGCGAACCAAGTTCGTCACGGAGACCTGAAGCAGCCGCAGCGCCGGGCGGGCTGCTTCGGCTATTCCGCCGCGATCCGCTGGCCGGCGACGCGGCGGGAGAGCGCATAGCCCGCCTCGTCGACCGCCTGCGCAACGCGCTTGCGGATCGCTTCGGACACCAGCACGCCGTCTGCGAAATCCTTGTCCGTCGCATAGACCGCAGTGGGCAGCGCCAGGGCCTCGAAGAAGCCGAACAGCGGCCGCAATTGATGCTCGACGATCAGCGCATGCCGCTCGCCACCACCCGTTGCGAGCAGCAGCACCGGCTTGCCCCTCAGCGAGGCCGGATCGAGCAGATCGAAGAAGTGCTTGAACAGACCGGTATAGCTGCCCTTGTAGGTCGGCGATCCGACCACCAGCACATCGGCGTTGACGACCCTGTCGAGAATATCGCGGGCCTGCTGGTCGAGATCGCGCGCCCATTTGGCGCTGCCGAGCGAGGCGCCGACGTCCTCTATATCAAAGGTGCTGGCAGACAGATTATTGCGGGCCGCGATGTCCCTGACCACCTGCTCGACGAAACCGCGCGTCTTCGACGGCCGGGTGAAATTTCCGGAGAAACCGACAACGGTTGGATTGGGCATGCTCATTTCCCTCGAACGCCGGCGCTGGATCTAATGTCTATAATTTTTATAGACTCTAGCCTGCCTTAGAAGGAACGATCCGCCTTTCGAGGGCGTCTCCCCGAACAATTTTTCCATGGATCGGTCGGTTCATGGTTTCCATGGTCGAGCAGCTTGCCGAAGTTGCGGGCCGGCGGTGCCGCGCCGGTCCCGCGATCGCGCAACGGTCTGGAGGGGCCGATGCACGGCAATATTTGAATCCTCAGGCAACTTTGCGATCGGGCTGGCGCGCGAAGATCTCCTGGACCTTGTCCGCTATCGACTTGCCGAGGTCGCGGTTGTTCTGCGCCGTGAAGTGGATTCCGTCGCAGCCGTCGGTCGTGATGAAGTCACCGGCATTGAGGAAATCGACCTTCGCGAAATCCGCCATGGCGCGATATTCGGCCGCGAGCGCCGCCGTCTTCTCATGGCCGCCCGCGAACATGCCTTGGAAGAAGGGATGCGGCATCGGGGTCAGCGGCGGCGGCGCGACCACCAGCGCCTGGGGAGCCGGATAGGGTGTACCGACACCACCGGCGCTGGTGAGGATCTGGCCGACGAGCTTGGCCATGCCGTTGGCGATCTCATAGGGTGTGCGGCGGAAGAACGACTTGGTGTCATTGGTACCGAGCATCACGATGACGAGGTCGAGCGGCAGGTGGCTGGCGATGGCCGAGGGCAGGTAGGCGCTGCCGTTGAGGCGCGGATCGTTGGGGTCGTCGAGGCTGGTGGTGCGGGCGCTCAAACCCTCCTCGATCACATGGTACCCGTCGCCGAGATGCGAGGCCATCGCACCCGTCCAGCGGTCCTCATAGGCGTAGCGATGCGTCGGCGATCCCTCGATGACCGGAATCCAGCCCCAGGTCAGCGAATCTCCAAAACACAAGATCGATCTTTTGGTCATGTCTCCAATCCATTTCCCTATGCGATTGACTGTTGGCCGTTCCGGACTTGCCCGCTCAGCTCGACCTTTGCCTGATGCCGTAGAAGATCGCCGCGAGCAGGATGATGAGGCCCTGCGCGATCAGCTTGCCTGGCTCGTCGACGCCGAAGGTCGTCATCACCACGAACAGCAGCGCGAACGACAGCACGCCGAAGAACGGCCCCCAGACACCGCCCTCCCCGCGGCCGAAGACGACGCCGCCGAGGATGGTCGCGGCGACCGCCAGGATGGGCAGATCGAGGCCGACCCTGACGCTGCCGACGGCGATCGAAGCCGTCTGGACCAGCGCGGCAATACCCGCGAACAGACCAGCGAGCGTATGGGCAAGCACGACCGTGCGGGCGACCGGGACGCCGGAGAAATGTGCCGCCTGCGCGTTCTCGCCCACCGAGGTCACATAGCGGCCGAAGACCGTGCGCGACAGGAACAGCGACAGCGCCGCCGAAACCGCAACCCAGAAGATCACCGGCGTCGGCGCCGGACCGAGCTTGGTGTTGTAGATGTCGGCGAACATGCCGGGCACATCGCCGGGCGGCTTGCCGCTGGACAGATATTGCACGATCCCGACCAGGACGATGCCGACCGCGAGCGTCACGATGACGGCCGAGACCCGCCTCACCCCAACCATCAGGCCGTTGAACAACCCGACCGCGAGGCCGATGCCGAGCGCCAGGACGACAAAGAAGGCCATGGACGCGCCGGGGAAGACGCCGGACGAGATCGTGTAGTTGATGAGCAGGATGACGCCGCCGCCCGACAGGTCGATGCTTCGCACCCGCATGACCAGAAGCTGGCCGAGCACCAATATGCCGAGCGGCACGATCTGGCGCACGAATATGCCCATGATGTTGAGATTGAGCATGTTCGGCCGCGCGATCCACAGAACCACGAGCAGCACGGCAAAGACGTAATAGGCCGGCGGGACGCGCAGCAGGCGGCGCAAGACGGGATTGGCGAGCGCGGCTGCCACTTACAACCCCATCTTCTTGCGCGACTGCAGGGCGACCACCAGAAGCAGGATCGCCCCCTTGATGGTGGTCTGGATGAAAGGCGACACGTTCGTCAGGTTCATGCCGTTGGCGAGCAGCGCCATGACGAGCGCGCCGATGATGGTGCCGTGCAGGCTGCCGATGCCACCGGAAAGCTGGGTGCCGCCGATGGCCACGGCCGTGATCGCGTCGAGCTCGAACAACAGCCCGACATTCGGGTCGCCCGAGACGATGCGCCCGGCGAGGAAGATGCCGGCAAGCGCCGCGAAGCAGGCGCAGATCACATAGGCAAGCACGATGTTGCGCCGGTCGGCGATGCCGAAATTGTGCGCCGCATCCTCAACGCCGGACGACACGCCGCCGCCGATCGCGAAAAGATGCAGCCCGAAGCGGGAGCCGTAGAGCAGCTTCCAGGCGACCAGGAGGGTGAATACCCCCCAGAACACCGGCATGGGTACACCAAGGAAGGACCCGGCCACGGCGCTGATGACGATATCCGGCACCGTGCCGCCCGAAACCGGCCGCAGCACCCGCGTGATCCCGAGCAGGATGTATTGCGTCGACAGCGTCGCGATGATCGGGTGCACGTTGAAGCGGGTGATGATGAGGCCGTTGCAGAAGCCGACAAGCGCGGCCAGCGCGAACACCGCCGGGATCAGCACCCAGGCTGGTCCGCCGAGGGCGAGCACCGCCGTCGTGAAGCTGATCATCGAGCCGACCGAAAGGTCGAGCCCGCCAAGCAGGATGACGAACATCTGGCCGACCGCGGTGATGACGAGCGGCATCGCCTGCGGCACCAGATTGAGCAGGTTTTCCCCGTTCAGGAACTGCGCCGTCTCGAGGCTGAGCCAGAGCGCGATGGCCAGCGCGATCAGCAAGGGCAGCACCCACATGCCCTGGCGCGATCCTCTCGCGCCCGTCAGGCGTCTGCTGATGGCTGTCATCGGCGCTCACCTCTCGCCCCGTTGGCGTCCCCGTTGGCGCTGAGCGCGGCGTCGAGGATATTGTGCTCCGTGGCGTCGGCCGCCGGCATTTCCTTCACGACCGTGTCGTCGTGGACGACGCAGATGCGGTCGCAGAGCCCGATCAGCTCGACCGTCTCGCGCGACAGCACCAGCACCGCGCCGCCCTTGCGCGCAAAGTCGCGCAGCAGCCGGTAGATCTCGGACTTTGCGCCGATGTCGACGCCGCGCGTCGGCTCTTCGACGAGCAGGATGTCGATGTCGGCGGCAAGGTAGCGGCCAAGCAGCACCTTCTGCTGGTTGCCGCCGGACAGCGTGCCGACGATGGCGCCTGGACCGCTGGCTTTCACGGCAAGGCTCGACATCGTGTCGGCGATCCGCCGCTGATAGCCGGCGGCCAGCGCCAGTTCCGACCGTTTTGAATGGAGCGCGGCGGCAATGTTGTGCGCCACGGAAAGGCCGAGGAAGAGCCCGTCTTCCTTGCGATCTTCCGGCACGAAGCCGACGCCCATCGCCTGCAGCCTGCGCACGCCGCCACCAGGCGACACCGGCAAGGGCAGTAACTTGCCCTTGATCGTCACACGGCCGGCGAAGGGGTGGTATTGGCCGACCAGCGAGCGCAGGAAGCGCTGCTGGCCCTGTCCTTCCAGCCCGGCCAGCGCGACGATCTCGCCGCGGCGCAGCTCCAGCGAAAACGGCCTGGAGCGCTCGGTGATACGGAAATCCTCGACCGAAAGCATGGCGGGGCCAGGGGCATCGCCGCGCCTGGGAAAGAGGTCGGCAAGCTCGCGGCCGACCATCATCGCGATCAGCGACGCCGGCGTCATCTCGGCGATTGCTCTGGTGCCGACGAATTCGCCGTCCTTGAGCACCGTGACGGTATCGCAAATGGCGAAGATCTCGTCCATGCGGTGCGAAATGTAGACCACCGCCTTGCCCTCATCCTTCAGCCTGCGGATGTGGCGATTCAACACTTCGACATCGGCGGCATTGAGCGCCGCCGTCGGCTCGTCGAGGATGAACACGCTGGCGTCGGTCATGATGCCGTGCGCGATCTCGACGAATTGCCGCTCAGCGATGCTGAGCCTCGAGACCAGTGTGCCCGGATCGAGCGCGAGGCCGAGTTCGGCAAGCGCCTTGCCCGCCTCGCGCCGCATGCGGCGATGGTCAACGCCGCCGAAAGCGGTGGCCGGCTCCCGGCCGAGAAACATGTTTTCGGCGATCGTCAAATTGGGCAGCAGCGACAATTCCTGGAACACGGTGGAGATGCCGGCTTCCAACGCGTCCTTCGGCTTGTGGAAGACGACCTGGCGCCCGTCGCGCAGTATGGCGCCGCTATCGGGCTGGTGGACGCCGGCGAGTATCTTCATCAGCGTCGATTTGCCGGCACCGTTCTCGCCCATCAGCGCATGCACGGAGCCTGACTGGAGTGTGATCGAGACTCCCTTCAGCGCCGCCGTGCCGGCGAACGCCTTCCGGATATCCGACATTTCGACAAGGGTTTTCACGAAACAAGCACCGCTGCATTCAGGGAATTCGGTGGCGCGGGCAGCGTCGCTGCCGCCCGCGCCACGATGGCGCCACCCTTTATTTCTTGGCGTAGAACTCCTTCAGCTTGTCTTCAGGCAGCTCCGATGGCCACCAGACATTGGCCGAGAGATCATCGCGGTAGTATTTCTTGACCTTCTCGATATCCCAGCCGGGCGGGTTGTAGTCATAGTGCTTCTTCAACTCCTTGCCTTCGAGCAGGGCGACCGCGGCCCGGATGCCGGCGGCGCCCTGGGCTGGGCTGTATTCCGCCGAGATCGACTTGAAGCCGTCGGCGATCCACTGGCCGAAGAAGCCGTTGTTGCCCTCGCCGGTGATCGGCGGAATCTTGGCGCCGAACTGCTTGAAGACGTCAACGCAGGCGCGCGTCATGTCGGCGCCGGAAGACCAGATGCCGCCGACCTCGGGATTGTTGAGGTAGAGCGTCTCGCAGAGCTTCTTGGCCTTGTCGTACTGCCAGTCGCCATGCTCCTCGGCGATGATCTTGACGTCGGTCCCCTTCAGCGCCTGCAGCAGGCCGTTGTAGCGGTTGGTGTCTTCAGGATGGCCGGCGAGCCCGCGCAGCACCCAGATATTGCCCTTGCCGCCAAGCTCCTTGACCAGGAAGTCGCCCATTACCTTGCCGAAATGCTCGGCGCCGCCCTGGATTTCGGTGGTGAAGGCGTCGCTCTCGATGCGACCGGTATGCACGATGACGGGAATGCCCGCCGCCACGGCCTTGGCGATGCTGGCGTCCGCCGAGGTCGAGGTGACCGGCTGGACGATGATGGCGTCGACCTTCTGGGCAATCAGGTCCTCGATGTCGGCGACCTGCTTCTTCTGGTCGAAGCCGGCATCGAGCAGGATGAACTTGGCGATGCGCTTGTCCTTGGCCGCGGCCGCCTCGGCCTCATGTGCAACTTGCACCGTCCAGGTGTTGGCATTGACGCCGAAATCGCTCATGCCGATGACCCACGGCGGATCTTTCTTGAACTTCCCGGCCTCGACCGTCGGGTTGTCGCCGGCACGGGCGGTAACCCCGTCGAGCAGCGATACGTCGTCGGCGAACGAGGGAGCGCACCACATGGTGGTCGCGATCACTGCCGCTGCGATTGATTGGATAATCCGTCTCACTGAGCCATCCTCCTTCTCAAGCTCCACGAACCCTGGCGACCAGGGCCACGACTTCCCCATCGGCGTCCGGCCATGGCCAAACACCGCACCTGCCGGGCGAGCCGGCACTGCTTCAGTTCAACGCTCAACCCGCGCGCATGGCTGCTGGAGACAAAGGTCCAGCGTTGCCGCCATGGATCATGGCAGCCGGTCGGCGCAAAAGTTTCGGGGCATTCCTCCCAGGCTCACTTCAATCATCGATCCGGCGGGCTGTCAATAATTATTCAGAGTGATGGATTATCTTTGCGGCTTGCGCTACCTTTCCGCCAGATGGCAGGGTCGCGGGACGCGGACGGCCGACTCTCGTCCGATAACCCCTGCAAATCGGAACCTTGGCTGGATCGGGGAGGAGCATGCGATCGGTCTTGTGCTACGGCGACTCCAACACACACGGGCAGGTCCCCGGCGGCACGCCGCTTGACCGCTACGGCCCGGCCGAACGCTGGCCCGGTGTCATGGCAAGGGAGCTGGGCGTCGGCTGGCATGTCATCGAGGAAGGTCTCAGCGGCCGCACGACGGTGCGCGATGATCCGATCGAGGGTGCCCACAAGAACGGGCGCACTTACCTCAGGCCATGCCTGCAGAGCCATGCCGTTCTCGATCTCGTCATCATCATGCTGGGCACCAACGACCTCAAGGCGCGTTTCAACCAGCCGGCCTCGGAAGTGGCGATGGCCATGGGCTGCCTTGTCTACGACATCAAAGAGCTGAAGCCCGGTCCGGGCGGTAGCGTGCCCGAGATCATGATCGTGTCTCCGCCACCGATGCTGGATGACATCAAGGAATGGCGGTCGATCTTCGCCGGCGCGCCGGCGAAGTCGCGGCAGCTGGCGCTCGAATTCGAGATCATCGCCGATTCGCTCGAAGTGCATTTCTTCGACGCGGGCTCGGTCGTCACCTGCGATCCGCTCGACGGATTCCACATCAACGGACAGGCGCATGCCTCGCTTGGCCGTGCGCTGGCCCGCGAAGTCGAAGCAATCGGGTGGCCGGATGAGAAATAAACGCGGCATACGGGTGTCCCGCACGACCGATTGCGAGAGGACGCACCATGCCTGACATGCGCTTCGCGCCGCCTAACCCGCTGCGGATTGCGGACCGCGCCAGCGGCCTCAACGCCGTCAGCGTGCGCAGCTACAACGAGCGCCTCGTGCTGTCGCTCCTGCTCCAGAGCAAGGATATCACTCGCCTCGAGATCGGCGAGCGGACCGGCCTGTCGGCACAGACGGTATCCGTCATCGTCCGATCGCTTGAGCAGGAGGGGTTGATCGCGAAGGGCGAAGCCCAGCGCGGGCGCGTCGGGCCGCCGACGGTGCCGCTATCGCTCAATCCCGAAGGCGCCTATTCCGTCGGCATCAGCGTCGGGCACCGGCAGGTGGAGGTCGTGCTCGTCGATTTTGTCGGCTCGATCCGCTCCCATGCGGTGCTGCCGTTCTCGGCTGCCGCGCAGGACACCAACCATCCGCAATTCATGAGCGCTGTCGCCAAGGCCATCGCCGATTTGCCGCAGCACCTTCATTCACGCATCGCCGGCATCGGCCTTGCCCTGCCGGGCGACGAGGTGGAGCTCGAGCTGACACCCAAGGCGGCCCGCGAGCGGTTCGACGCCTTGCAGGAAGAGGTCGAGCGGGAGATCGGTTACCCCGTCTACGTCCAGAACGACATCACGGCGGCGGCCGGCGGTGAAAGCATGTTCGGCGTCGCCAAGCACCTTTCGGACTATCTTTTCTTCTATCTCGGCGCGCGCCTGCACAGCCGCCTTGTCCTCAACCACCAGATCTACAACACCACCGGCGCGGTGAGCTTCGATGTCGGTATCCTGCGGCTCGAACAAGAGATCACCAGACAAGGAAGGCAGACGTCCGAGCTCTGGGAAAGAGGCGCGGGCTGGCCGTCATTTGGCGAGGCCGAGATCGCGTGGCAGCGCGAGCTGGTAGGGCAAATGAAGTCGTCGATCTCGGCTCTGAAGCAGTTCGTTCCGATCACCTCGGTCGTCCTGTCCTCCTACGCGCCCCAGGCGGTCTGCAAGGCGATCTGCCGGGAACTCGAGCAGGCCATGCCGGGCATAGCCGCCATAGCCGGCAACATCGAGCGTTCGCCCAAGGCAGTGGGAGCGGCGGGCCTTCCTTTCAGCTCGCGGTTCATGGTGGAGTGAAGTTTACAACGGTCGAAGGCTGCCGACGGGGCGACGCCGGGTCAGCCTGAGATAATTTCGTAGTGAAGAATCTGGGCGTCGCCGAGGGACGATCTGCGGCCAGGCGAGATGACGCCGGAGCCGAAGAGGACAATATCTTCGCGGCGTACGAATACTTCATCGCCGGGTCCCATCGACACAAATGTGCCCGACGAGCTTCGCTCGACGAGCCGGGCCTTGCCATTCGAAATGGTGAAGGTCGCGTGGTGCCTTGAGACCCACGGCCGCTGGACGACGATATTGCATTCCGGCGATCGGCCGATCGTCACGAATTCGTTGTTTCGGCAGGATCGCAACTGATCTTCATAGCGGATGACCAGATTGACCCGCGGCGGCGGCGCGGAGCGCCTGTCGACAAAGGTGCCCTGGCTGGCGATATGCGTGTTGGGGGCCGCATCGTCGCTTCCCAGGGTATAGACGTCGAAGAGTTCCTGCTTCCCCTTGAAGGCCATTTTGTCGAGGAGCCGCAAGGCATCGCGGCTGCCCGAGGAAAGGGCTTCGAAGAAGCTCTGGCTGATCAGCACCTCCCCGGGATTGGCCGTGGCGGACAACCTCGCGGTGACATTGACCACGTCGCCGAATAGCGCGCCGCGCGCGCGAATGACCGCCCCGAAATGCAATCCGATACGGGCGCTCAACGGCCCTTTCGTCAGTTGGCTGCTGATTTGGCAGACGGCTCCCAGTGCCGCCTCCGGCCTCTCGAACAGGCTGAGCACGTCATCGCCCTTCGAGTAAATGAAATCACCGCCATGCCGGGCGACAATCTCGCGTATCGCGTCGAGGCAATCCGAGACCTGCTGTAGGGCCGCATCGTCGCCGATGCGCTCATAGAGCGGCGTGCTGCCCACGACATCAGCTAGGAGGACTGCGGCCAGAAGTCTTTCCTGATCCATCGACTCGTATCCGCCCCGAGAACGCGGCGTGTATAGCATACCAAAGTCGACTTTGACTTATCTACGTGCACGCCAAAGGCGCCGGCGCGACGGGGCTAACCCGGGCTTCCCGCCGCCGGATTGGCGATGATCGCCGCCCGGAAGCGGGCGACGAAATCGTCCAGCGCCGGGCGCTCGGCGTCCGAGATCGCCCAGTAGGAGAAGGCGTCGTCGGTCCAGTGGACCAGGAGGAAGCCGCCCGCCGACAGGTCGTCCGCCACCGGCACCGATTTGGCTTCGTTCTGCCGGGGTGCGGCCACCAGCGTGATCAGATGCTCGTGATGGCGGTAGACCAGCGCCGGCATCGGCCTGTCACCGATCACCTCGACGCGGCCGCCAAGCAGCGCGTAGCCGTCCTTGGTCATGTCGGGCGCCGCCGGCGACACGCCGATGCGGCCATCGAGCCACGGCTTCACGGTGTGGCGGTCGGACGAGACGATGTCGACCGGGGTCGCCGCGAGCAGGCTGCGGCGATGGCCGTTGGCGACGGCGACCGCGAAGCTGTCGGAGCCATTGTCCGCCGTCGTCAGCCACTGCGTGGCGCCACTGGCGAGAACAGCCGTGAGCGCGATCGAGGCCGCCATCTGGCGCCAGTCGAAGGAGTTGAACCAGCGTGCCGCGCGCGGCCGCATCTCGACGACATTGCCCTGCTGCTGTTGCGGTTGAACGGACGGCTGCGCTTCCGCCTTTACGGGCTCAGACTGCGCGACCTCCGCGGCCCCGGGATCCTTCACCTCGGCGATGGCCGCGATGCGCGCCAGGAAATCGTCGCTGACGGCCGGGCGCGGCACGTTGGCGACAGCGCCGCGCAGCGCCATCAGGCGCGCATATTCGGCGGAAAGCTCCGGATCGGCGGCCATGCGGCGCTCGACCGCCAAGGCGGCCGCGGCGTCGAGCTCGCCATCGACAAGGGCGTGGATCATCAGCTTCATATCCTGCGGGTCTTGCGGCAATCCATCCTCACGGGGGCCATCCTCACGCGGGCGATTTTCATGCGGGCTCATGGCGGCGCCCTCCAAGTTCCGTCATCAAGAGGCCGCGGGCTCTCGCCAGCCGCGACATCACCGTGCCTTGCGGCACGCCGAGCATGGTGGCGATCTCGCGGTAGCTGAGACCGTTTATGTCGCGCAGCACCAGCGTTTCGCGGAAGGCTTGCGGCAGCCTTGCGATCGCCGCTTCCACCGCCGCCGAATTCGCCTTGGCGATCAGCGCCGCCTCCGGGCTGTCGGCATCGGAGTCGGGCGGCGGCGACACGTCGTCGAGATCGGCGAGGTCGCCGACGGCAACCACGCTGCGCGGACGGTTCTTCGCCATCCATGTATAGGAGGCGTTGCGCACGATGGTGAGCAGCCAGGCGCGGGCATTGCCGCCGGCAAAGCCGGCAATGCCCGCATGCGCCTTGAGGCAGGCCTCCTGCACGACATCCTCGGCATCGGCCGTGTTGCCGGTCATCCAGCGGGCAAGCGACAACGCATCGCCAAGGTGCGGCAGCACCACTTCGGCAAAACGCGCGGCCAGCATCTTTTCGCTCAACACCGTTCCGCCGTCGGGCGCTCCCGCCATGGGTCTGCCGCCGCCCTCAGCGGGAGGCGACGATCTGTCCCTGCTCGTGCGGGTGAAGATCGCGACCGCAGGCGATGGCGCCTGCTTCGAGGGAGGAGAAGGCATTGGTGTCACCGGAGTCAAGTGTCTCGGAAGCAAGGGGCGCCTCGGCAGGGGACGGCGCATCGCTGGCTGCAACGGGGTGCTTGCCGTCATGGTCGTGGATCTTGATGGTTGCGATCGACACGGGTCAGGGCCGGCGGCGGGGCGGTATCGCCCAGAACAGATGCGCCCAGCTGCAACGCTCCAGGGGACGACGGCGGCTGACACCTTCGCCCTCATCAGCCCGTGCGTATTTGTCTTCGTGCCGCTTCATGAT
The DNA here is from genome assembly GCF_033977325.1 of Mesorhizobium vachelliae. Lineage (NCBI taxonomy): Bacteria > Pseudomonadati > Pseudomonadota > Alphaproteobacteria > Hyphomicrobiales > Phyllobacteriaceae > Mesorhizobium > Mesorhizobium vachelliae. The sequence goes on along the minus strand of NZ_JAVIIR010000010.1, from coordinate 96,288 downwards.
GGTCTCCTTTTGTTGCGCACAAAGGGCGCATGCCCTGGAGACCGGCGGACCGGGCCGTTTATTCCCGGCCGGTAAGCTTTTTCGTTCACGCTAATGTGATCGCGATGGCGTACGGCCTACAGCGCCAGCAGCGCAAGTCCCGCCAGAGCCGAGGCCCCCAGCGTCGGCAGCATGCCGAGTTTCAGCCTGAACATGGCGACCATCGCCGCCACCGACAGCAGCGCGGCGCGCCAGTCGAGCGAGGACAGGACCGGAACCTCCACGCCCCAGCCGACGCTTGCGACCTTGCCGAAGACGACATGCAGCGCGAACCACAGCGCAAGGTTCATGATGACACCGACGACCGCCGCGGTGATCGCGCCCAGCGCCGCCGCCAGCGCCTTGTTCTGCCTGAGCTGCTCGATGTAGGGCGCGCCCAGGAATATCCAGAAGAAGCAAGGGACGAAGGTGGCCCAAAGCGTCAGCGCCGACCCGAGCGATCCGGCAAGCAAGGGATTGATCGCGCCGGCATGGCGATAGGCCGCGGCGAAGCCGACGAATTGCAGCACCAGGATCAGCGGTCCGGGCGTCGTTTCGGCAAGTCCCAGCCCGTCGACCATCTGGCCCGGCGAGAGCCAGCCGAACGAGGTGACCGCAGCCTGCGCGACATAGGCGAGCACCGCATAGGCGCCGCCGAAGGTGACGACGGCCATCAGGCTGAAGAAGCCGCCGATCTGCGCCCAGACGCTGCCTGGCCCCGCCAGCACGGCGATCAGCGCCACTGGCCCCAGCCATAGCGGCAACCAGATGGCGACGGTGCGGAGAGCATGCCCTCGTGACGGCACGGCGTGGCCAAGCTCGCCGCGCTCGAACATCAGATCGACCACGCCTCTTCTGTCAGCGGTGGCGCTGCCCTTGCCATGCGCCGAGCCGGAAAAAAGCCTTGGCGCGAAGCGGTTGCCGGCCCAGCCGATGAGCCCCGCTGCAAGCACGATCAGCGGGAACGGCACCTTGGCGACGTAGATAGCGAGGAAGGCCGCCACGGCGATCGCCACCATCGCGCGGTTCTTCAGCGCCCGCTTGCCGATGCGGATCACCGCCTCGACGACGACGGCAAGCACCGCCGCCTTGATTCCGAAGAACAGCGCTTCGACGACCGGCGCGTCGTTATAGAGCATATAGAAGCTGCTCAGGCCCAGCATGACCAGCGCACCTGGCAGCACGAACAGGATGCCCGCGACGAGGCCGCCCGCCGTCCGGTGCAGCAGCCAGCCGATATAGACGGCAAGCTGCTGCGCTTCGGGCCCGGGCAGGAGCATGCAGTAATTGAGCGCGTGCAGGAAACGCTCCTCGCCGATCCAGCGGCGCTCCTCGACCAGCTCCCTGTGCATCAGCGCGATCTGCCCGGCCGGCCCGCCGAAGGAGAGCACGCCGATCTTTGCCCAGAGCCGCGTCGCCTCGCGGAAGCTCGGCTTGGCCGGAGCCTCGACCGGCCGCGCGGCGTCGTTCTTGGCGAGCGCGGTCATTGCGCCTTGCCTCCCGCCGGCCAGTTATGCGTCTCGTCCGCGGCGTCGCGGCACCAGCGGAAGAAGGCGTCGTAGAGTAGCATGCCGGCCTCGAGCTGCTCGAGGTCGTCGCGGAACATGCGCGACAGGCCGAGCGAGGCGGCGAGGAACCCCGCCGCCTGCGGCACGAGGTCGAGGCGCGCCGTGTCCGCCCCGCGCACGATCAGCGCCAGGCGATCGAGCGCTTCGACGCACAGGCCGAATTCCTCGATCATCGTATCGAATGTGCAGCGATCGTCGCGATGGCTCCAGAACACGCCTTCGATGTCGAACGGAACCGCTGCGAACCGATCGGCCACCAAGGGCACCTCGGCCGGATCGACGAACAGGAACACCGCCTTCGGATCGACGAAGCGGCGGATCAGCCAGGGGCATGCGATGCGGTCGACCTTCGGCCGCGAACGCGTGACCCAGACCGTACGCCCCTTTTCGTCGCGCGGCGGGATCGCGCCGGCGCTGACCAACGAAGCCTTGGCGGCGACCCAGGCCTCGAAGCCGCCTTCAAGCGACTCCGCCGGAATGCCTTCATGACGCAACCATGCGGCAACGCCTTGCGAGAGCTTCTGCCCGCTCTGGCAGATCACGACGACCTTGCGTCCGGAAAATTCCGCTGCCCAGGTCGGGACCGTCCGGAAATCGCGCCGGCATGAGGCCGGCAACAGGCGCGGATCGGCTTCATAATCCTCGTCGGTGCGCACATCGACCAGGCAAGGCGCGTCGGGCAGGCCGACGAGACGGGCAAGCTGCGGAACGGTAATTGCGGTTGTTGATGGCATGGCGTCCACCTCCTGAACAGAGAGAGTCTGGACGCGATCGTTGGGCTGACGCCTCACGGGGTCGTCGCGGGGAACCCCTTGCGGGAATGCTGGAACGGTCCCCCGCGATTGTCAAGAATTCAAATTGCGGGAAAGGCAGTATCTCCGCCCCGCCCCTAAACTGAAACGGCCGGTGGCCTTACTGCGCCGTCCAGCCGCCATCCATCGGCAGGGTCGTGCCGGTGATCTGCTTGGCCGCATCCGTGCACAGGAACAGCGCAAGCGCGGCAAGCTCCTCGACGGTGACGAACTCCTTGGTAGGCTGCGCGGCCAGAAGCACGTCGTGCTTGACCTGCTCCTCGGTCATGCCGCGCGCTTTCATCGTATCGGGGATCTGCTTCTCGACCAGCGGCGTCCAGACATATCCGGGCGCGATCGCATTGACGGTGATCCCGTTCTGCGCGACCTCCAGCGCAACCGTCTTGGTCAGGCCGGCGATGCCGTGCTTGGCCGAGACATAGGCCGACTTGAACGGCGAGGCGACCAGCGCATGCGCCGAAGCCGTGTTGATGATGCGGCCCCATTTGCGGCTCTTCATGCCGGGCACCGCCGCCTTGATCGCGTAGAAGGCTGCCAGAAGGTTGATGCGGATGATGGCTTCCCACTTGTCGTCGGGAAACTCCTCGATCGGCGCAACATGCTGGATGCCCGCATTGTTGACTAGGATGTCGAGGCTGCCGAACGCCTCCTCGGCCTCGCGGATCATGGCGGTGACGGCAGCACCATCCATCATGTTGGCGCCCGAGTAGCGGCACTTGACGCCGAAATCCTTCTCGATGCCGGCCCGCTCCTGCTCGATCGCAGCGGCATCGCCCAGGCCGTTGATGGTGACATTGGCGCCCTCGGCGGCGAAGGCACGCGCGATTGCGAGGCCGATGCCGCTGGTCGAGCCGGTGACGAGCGAATTCTTCGAAGACAGGGAACCCATGGGAAATCTCGCGACAGGAGGGAAGAGTATCGGGGCCGACAATCGGGAAGGCACACGATTTGTGCGCCGCAGCATCACAATGCCACACCCATATGTCGGCGCTATTACAGCTCCGCAAGGGCGTTTGCCGGTTCCCGAAAGCGCCGTCTTGGCGTTGACACGGCACTGTCATGCTGCCGTGCAACATATTTGCCAGCGCATTCGCGCGGGGTCATTTCAAACCTGTTTGGGGCACCAGCCATGGAAATCGCCGACGTCGTGAAGCGCGCCTATGCGATGCCGCTCACCAACCCGTCCTTCCCGCCCGGCCCTTATCGTTTCTTCGACCGCGAATACATCATCATCACCTACCGCACGACGCGCGAAGCGCTCGAGGCCGTCGTGCCGGCGCCACTCGAGATCGAGGAGCCGCTGGTGAAATACGAGTTCATCCGCATGCCGGATTCGACTGGCTTCGGCGACTACACCGAGACCGGCCAGGTCATCCCTGTGCGCTACAAAGGCCAGCATGGCGGCTACGTGCATTCCATGTATCTCGACGACGACGCGCCGATCGCCGGCGGCCGCGAGCTCTGGGGGTTCCCGAAAAAGCTCGCCAGCCCCAAGATCGTGCATGAAGGCGAGGTGGTGGTCGGCACCCTGCATTACGGCAGCGTTCTGTGCGCCACCGGCACCATGGGCTATAAGCACCGCGAGGCCGATCACGACCAGGTGCTGGCCTCGCTCGCCGCGCCCAATTTCCTCATCAAGATCATCCCGCATGTCGACGGCAGCCCGCGCATCTGCGAGCTGGTCCGCTACTACCTCACCGACGTCACGCTGAAGGAGGCCTGGACGGCGCCCGCCGCGCTCGACCTTCGCCCGCATGTCATGGCGGACGTCGCCAAGCTGCCGGTGCTGGACATCGTCTCGGCCGTTCATTTCACCGCCGACCTGACGCTCGGCTTGGGCGAAGTGGTGCATGATTACCTCGCCGACCACGGCCGATCGGCGGCCGGTGCGAAGGAGCTGGAGAAAGCCGGTGCTTGAGCGTAACCGCAGCAAGGCGGTTGCCGCCACCATCCAGGAAATCACCGCGCAATATGACCGCATCGCTTTGGTCTTCCAGGGCGGCGGCGCGCTCGGCGCCTATCAGGCGGGTGTCTATCAGGCGCTTGCCGATGCCGGCTGCGAGCCGACCTGGCTGTCCGGCGTCTCGATCGGCGCCATCAACGCCTCGATCATCGCCGGCAACGAGCCGAGCCGCCGCCTGCAGCGGCTGGAGCAGTTCTGGCAAACGATCTCGGGCCGCAAGATCTGGGCCTATACGCCCGAAGGCGACATCTATCGCGACATCCGCAACCAGACTTCGTCGTTGATGACCATGACCATGGGCCAGCCCGGCTTCTTCAAGCCGCGCAGCCCCAACCCCTGGTTCCAACTGGCGGGAGCGGAAGGCGCCACCAGCTTCTACGACACCGCCGAGCTCAAGGACACGCTGGAAAGCCTGATCGACTTCGACGTGCTGAACGACGGCAAGAAGCGCTTAAGCGTCGGCGCGGTCAATGTCAGGACCGGCAATTTCGTCTATTTCGACACCGACAAGGTGCGCATCGGACCGGAGCACATCATGGCGAGCGGCGCGCTGCCGCCGGCCTTCCCCTCGATCCGCATCGAGGGCGAGTATTACTGGGACGGCGGCATCGTTTCCAACACGCCGCTGCAATATCTGCTCGACCAGGAAGAGGACCGCTCCTCGCTGGTTTTCCAGGTCGATCTGTTCAGCGCGCGCGGCGTGCTGCCGCGCGGCATGGCCGACGTCCTGTCGCGCCACAAGGACATCATGTATTCCAGCCGCACGCGCCAGAACACCGACAATTTCCAGCGCATCCATGCCTTGAAGATGAAGCTTCTCGACGCGCTGAAGCGCGTGCCGCCGGACCAGCTCAAGGACGGCGAGAAGGAATTGATGGCCGACTATTCCGACGCCGGCGTCGTCAACATCGTCCACCTGATCTACCAGCACAAAGGCTATGAAGGCCACGCCAAGGACTACGAGTTTTCCGGCACCTCGATGCGCGAACACTGGGAGATGGGCCTGGAAGACACCGAGCGCACGCTGCGCCACAAGAAATGGCTGATGCTGCCCGAGAATGCCGAAGGCGTCACCATCCACGACCTGCACCGCGAAGACCCGACTTGAGACTTGCAGCCGGCTAGAGCAATTCCAGGTATAGTGTAAGCGGTTTTCCGTCTGGAATTGCGCCAAAAACAAAGAGATAGAGCGGTTCGCCGTTTCCGTGAAACGGTGAAACGCGCTAAGCGCGGCCCGGCCGGCCACTATCCGAGTTCACGCGCGACTCGCTTGCGGCGACGAACGCCTCGGAGGGCGGCCTTCCGTCCGGAAGGTATCCTTCGCCGGTCTGGGCCGGAACAACGCTGACACCATACGCATCGCGAACGCTGTACCGGCGCGCGCCTCAAGCACGCGCACCGCTTGGCTGATCCGATGGAGTCACCCGAGTTCCGCGGCGGCCCGCCGAAAACTGCTGTGCAGGGGCAACGGTTGGAAATGCCTCCGTTCCGCCTAGCACTCTTTGCAGACTGTGAAGTTCCCCTTCATAGCCTATCAACATTATCGCGAATAGCCGCTTGCGAGAAGCGCGCGTACATCCGGGCTAAGCAAATGCACTAGGCACAATGGAGCACCGCGGATGGCCGCCGAAGCTGCTTCCTCTGCTATCATTCCGTCGCGTGCCGCCTGGAGCGGCCTGGGATGGTTTGCGCCGCTCACGGCGCTGTGGTTACTGTTGATCTACAGTTGGCCGACGATCCCGGCCAGTGGCGTTCCGACCACGGCCCACCAAATCGCAGCTCACGGACTCATTGCGCTGGGTTTATGGCGAGGCCTCGAGCACACAAGCCTGACGCGAGGTCAACGCCGCGCGACCTGGCTGGCGGTCATGATCCCGGACACACTGTGGCTCGCGGCAGCCTGGAGCGCTGCGATCAATGGCGTCTTCCACCCGGACACCACGTCTTTGCCGGCGTTGCCGTTGGCGATCTTTCTGCCAGTGATCATCGGCGCGCCGCTTGTGCTGTTCTCCAAGCGGATCGGGCAGGTGCTCGATGCGATGCCAGCGAGCTGGCTTGTCGCGCTTCAGCTCTACCGCATATTCGGCATTTGGGCGCTCGCGGCATGGCTGCACGGCGCACTACCCGGCGTGTTCGCAGTGCCGGCAGGCATCGGCGATACGTTGACCGGGCTTTTCGCATTACCGGCGGCGATCGCATTGGCGACGGGCACAGCCGAAGGCCGCACGGCAGCAACTCTATGGAACATCCTCGGCCTTGCCGACTTCGCCGTAGCGATCACCATGGGCATGATCACTTCCCCAGGCCCATGGCAGTTGATCGTTCCTGATGTGCAGAGCATCGGCGCCGGCGATTATCCGGGTGTGCTGACCCCCGCTTTCGTGGTGCCGAGCTCAATCCTGCTGCATGTGTTGTCGCTGCGCCAGTTGCGCCGTCGCAACAGGGCGGAGGTTGCCGGCGATAGATCGTGAAGGCAACAAAAAGTAACGGCGCCTCCAACGGCGCCGTTACTTTTGAGGTTGTTGCGCCTCAGAAAATGTGGCGCAGGATCACGAACAGCACGAAGGCCAGCGCTATCGAGCACGGCAGCGTGAGAACCCAGGCAAGCGCCAGGTTGCGCACCGTCGACCACTGCAGGCCGGAGCCGTTGGCGGCCATCGTGCCGGCGACGCCGGACGACAGCACATGGGTGGTCGACACCGGCAGGCCGAAGCGATCGGCCATGCCGATGGTGACCATCGCCACCAGCTCGGCGGCGGCGCCTTGGCCATAGGTCAGGTGGCTCTTGCCGATCTTCTCACCGACGGTGACGACGATGCGCTTCCAGCCAACCATGGTGCCGAGGCCGAGCGCCAGCGCCACGGCGACCTTCACCCACAGCGGGATGAACTTCGTCGCGTTGTCGACCGCCTTGTGATAGTTGGTGACCGCCTTGAGGTCATCGGCCTGCATCGGCAGCAGCTGCTTCTTGTCGATCAGCTTCAGCGCCTCGCCGATCAGGTAAATGTCGTTGCGGGCATTGCTGACCAGATCGGTCGGCACCTTGTCAACCGTCGCGTAGGGCTGCAGCCCGGCAGTCGTGTCGTGGATGAATTTCTGCAGCGCCACCGTCGTCTGGTCGCTCCACAATCTGCTCCGCACGGCTTCCTGAACCGTCGCCTTGGCGTCCGCGACAGTGACTTCCGGCTTGATGTATCTGCCGAGCGCCTGCTCGACGGCGACGGAAGCCGACTTGTAGGCCTCCAGATAGTTGATATCGGGCGTGCGGTTGAGTGCAAAAGCGGTTGGCACCACGCCGATCAGGATCAGCATGATCAGGCCCATGCCCTTCTGACCGTCATTGGAGCCATGCGCGAAGCTGACGCCAGTGCAGGTGAAGATCAAAAGCGCGCGGATCCACCACGGCGGCGGCGCGCTGCCCGTCGGCGCCGAATAGAGCGCCGGATTGCGAACCAGAAGCTTCATGACATAAAGCAGCAGGGCGGCCGCGAAGAAGCCGACGATCGGCGAGACCAGCAGGGTCACGCCGACATTGGTTGCCTGCGACCAGTCGACGCCGCTGGTGGCGCTTCCGGCCGGTGCCATGAACTGGTTGGCGAGGCCGACGCCGATGATCGAGCCAACCATCGTGTGCGAGCTCGAAGCCGGCAGGCCGAGGAACCAGGTGCCGAGATTCCACAGGATGGCTGCGACCAGCAGGGCGAACACCATCGCAAAACCGGACGACGAGCCGACCTGCAGGATGAGCTCGACGGGCAGCAACGACAGGATGCCGAAGGCCACCGCGCCGCTGGACGTGAGAACCCCAAGGAAGTTGAAGACGCCCGACCACATGACGGCGAATTCGGCCGGCAGCGAGCGGGTGTAGATCACGGTCGCCACGGCGTTGGCGGTGTCGTGGAAGCCGTTGACGAACTCGAAGCCCAGAGCAATCAGAAGGGCGATGCCAAGCAGGATCCAGGGCACCGTCTTGGCTTCGGCTAGATCCTGGCTCAGCGCGTAGCCGACATAGATGATGCCGACGAGCACCAGCACGCCGAAAGCCGGCATGAACCATTTGGCCCCGCTCGATTGTTCAAGCGGATGATCCGGTCTCGGGATCCCCGCCTCACTGGAAACTACGTCCACCATTGTCCCACTCCATTTGCATTGCAGCAAAGAACCGGGATGGACGCTATGTCGCCAGGATGAAGCTGGTGTGACGCTCTTAACCGTTTGGTCACCACCAAACCGTTTGGTCACCTATCCGGCTATCTTCAGGAGCGAAGACACCAACAACTTGCGCTCGTCTTCGGAAAGCACGTCTGAATCAAACAAATTCATGCTGCGCATCCCCTCGATGGCGAGAAAGCAGACGAGCAGCGAGCCGAGGTCCTCCGTCTCCGCCTTCAGCCGTTCGAACAGCTGGTGCTTGAAGGCCTTTATCGGCGTCAGGAAATCAGGATCCTCCGCGATCGCCGAGAACATCCAGGACGCCGAGGGTTTCGGCCGCTCGCAGTCGTCGGCCGACAGCTTGATATAGGCCGAGAGCACGCTTTCATGGTCGGCCGCGGCGGCACGCTCTTCCAATGCCTTCTGGAAATCGCTGAGATAGCTTTCGACCAACCCCTGCATCAGCTTGGCCTTGGTCGGGAAATTGTAGAGCAGGCCGCCTTTCGACACCCCGGCGCGGCTGGCGACCGCCTCGAGCGACAGGCTTCCCGGGCCTGCCTCGCGCGCGACGTCGGCGGCGGCGGCAAGTATCTTTTCGCGTGAGTTGGCCCTGGGTAGTCTCATCGCGCTTCCCCCCTACATTAGCCTAGGCGGAATTGACAAGACCGTCCAGCCGGTACAGTAAGGCGCGCCATTTGAAATCGGGACCTGTCGTCGATATGTGTCCCGGCATCGATTGATTTGCCGGTTGCCGGCTCGAGGGGTTCCATCCGTGAAGCGCTTTTTCATCATCGCCGGATTCTTGCTGCTGCTCGCCTTGGTGTGCGTCGGCATCGTTGGCTTCAACTTCATGCGCGACGCCGGCATCAAGCAGTTTTTCGCCACCATGAAGCCGCCGGCCGCGACGGTTTCGACAGTGACAGTCAAGCCATCGGAATGGACCCCCGGCGTCGAGGCCATCGGCACCGTCAATGCCGTGCGCGGCGTCGACCTTACCGTCGAGACCAGCGGCATCGTCAAGGACATCCTCTTCCACGCCAACCAGAAGGTTGCCGCCGACGCGGTGCTCCTGCAGCTGGATGACGCTGTCGAGAAGGCCGATCTGGTGGCGCAAAAGGCGCAGGCCGCCTCGGATCAGGCGGCGCTGACCCGCGCGATCGAATTGCAGCGGCGCGGCGTCGGCACGGACGCGACGCTCGACGCCGCGCGCGCCGCTGCGGACGCCTCGGCCGCGCAGGTCAACAAGCTGCAGGCCGTGCTCGACCAGAAGCAGTTGTCCGCGCCCTTCGGCGGTACGGTCGGCATTCCGAAGATCGATATCGGCCAGTATCTGGCCCCCGGCAACTCGGTGGTGACGATCCAGGACCTCGACACGATGCGGGTCGACTTCACGGTTCCGGAACAACAGCTGCCGCTGCTCAAGATCGGTCAGACCATCAAGCTCGGCACTAGTCTCGCCGACATGTCCTTTGCCGGCTCGATCCGCGGCATCGACCCGAAGATCGACCCGGCTAGCCGGCTGGTTTCGATCCGCGGCGAGGTCGCCAATCCGGAAGGCAAGCTGACCCCTGGCCAGTTCGTCCAGATCCGTGTCGAGCTGCCGCAGGAGAACAATGTCATTTCCGTGCCGCAGACGGCGGTGACCACCAGCCTCTACGGCGATTATGTCTTCGTCGTCGAGCCGGCGAAGCCCGCCCAGGGTGCCGCTGCCGCGCCGGCAAAGCCGGATGAGCAGAAGGCCAGCGCCGACAAGGCGTCCGGCGAAGCCGCCAAGCCCGCCGACGGCGCCGCGAAGCCGGCTGACACGAAGCCGGCCGACAAGGCGGATAGCGACGCAGCCAAACCGGCCGAGGCCGCGCAGCAGGCGCATACCATCTCGCAGGTGTTCGTGAAGCTCGGCCGCCGCAACAACGGCATGGTCGAGATCGTCGAGGGCCTCAAGGACGGCGACCAGGTCGTCACGGCCGGCCAGAACCGGCTCTTCAACGGCATGTCGGTTGCCGTCGACAACACCATCGACCCCAGCAAATCGGCGAACAAGCAGGTTCAGCAATGAGCTTTTCCGACCTCTTCATCCGCCGGCCGGTGCTCTCGACGGTGCTGGCTTGCATGATCCTGCTTCTGGGCTTCCAGGGCATCTTCGGCTTGTCGATCCGCCAGTATCCGAAGGTTGACGAGACGGCGATCACCATCACCACGGCCTATCCTGGCGCCAGCGCCGACCTGATCCAGGGCTTCATCTCCGCCCCGATCGCACGCGCCGTCGCCTCGACGGAAAACATCGACTACGTGACTTCGTCGAGCCGCCCCTCCACCAGCACTGTGACGGTGCAGATGAAGCTCGGCTCCAATCCGGACGTGGCGCTGGCCGAAGTGCTGTCCAAGGTCCAGGGCGTGCGCGGCACTTTGCCGACCGCCTCGAAGGATCCGGTGATCGTCAAGGGCACCGGCCAGCAGTTCGCGATGATGTACATCTCGATGCAGAACCCGAACATGACGAAGGAGCAGCTCACCGAATATATCGAGCGCGTCATCCGGCCTCGCATCTCGACCGTGGAAGGTGTCGCCGACGTCCAGATCTTTGGCGCCCAGGAATATTCCATGCGCATCTGGATCGACCCGATCCGGCTCGCCGCGCGCGGCGCCACGGCCGTGGACGTGCTGACCGCGATCAACAACTCGAACTTCCTGTCGGCGCCCGGCAACACCGAGAACGAATATGTGGTCTCCTCGATCACCGTGCACTCGACCTTGCAGACGCCCGAGGCCTTCGCCCAGCTCCCGATCCGCTCGACGGATGGCCAGGTGGTGCGGCTGCGCGATGTCGCGCGTGTCGAGCTCGGCGCCAAGAACACCGACACCAGGGTGAGCTTCAACGGCAAGCCGGGAACCTTCCTGGCCATCTTCCCGACGCCGGCGGCGAACCCGCTGACGACGGCGGCGGCGCTCACCAAGCTGGTGCCGCAGATCCAGGACACGCTGCCGAAAGGCATGACGATCGAGATCGTCTACGATGCCACCGGCCAGATCAGCGCCTCGATCGAGGAGGTGTTCAAGACCATCGGCGAGGCCGTCGCCATCGTCGTCGTGGTCATCCTCCTGTTCCTGGGCTCGTTCCGCTCGGTGATGATGCCTATCGTCACCATCCCGCTGTCGCTGATCGGCGTCTGCTTCCTCTTGTTCGCGGTCGGCTACTCGATCAACCTTCTGTCGCTGCTGGCCATGGTGCTGGCGATCGGCCTTGTCGTCGACGACGCCATCGTGGTGGTGGAGAACATCCATCGCCACATGGAGGAGGACCACATGTCGCCGATGCAGGCGGCATTCAACGGCATGCGCGAGATCGCGACCGCCATCATCGCCATGACGATGACGCTGGCCGCGGTCTTCGCGCCGCTCGCCTTCACCGGCGGTCTGACCGGCGCGCTGTTCCGCGAATTCGCCGTCACCCTCGCGGGCTCGGTCGTGCTGTCGGGTCTTATAGCCATCACCATCACGCCGATGATGTCGGCGCGTTTGCTGAAGGCCGGCCAGCACGGCCGCTTCCAGCGCATCGTCGACGGCACGTTCACCCGCGTCGAGCACGTCTATGAGCGGGCGGTCACCGCTTCGCTCAGGAACCGGCCGGTGACGCTGATCATCGTCGTCGCGCTGGTCGCCCTTACCGGCTTCATGTTCACCAAGACCTCGACCGAGCTCGCGCCGGAAGAAGACCAGGGCTTCCTGCTGTCGCTGGTGACCGCGCCGCGCTATGCGACGTCGGATTACACCGAGACCTACGTCAACCAGATCCTCGGCCTGGTGAAGGATATTCCCGAGACCAGGGCGCAGTTCTCGGCCGTTGCCTTCGGCGGCGCCACCAACAGCGCCTTTGTCGGCTTCGCCTTCAAGGACTGGGCGGAACGCAAGCGCAACTCCAAGCAGCTTCAGGCCGACATCCAGGGACGCATCTCCAAGGTCGCCGGCGCCGAGGCCTTCGTCTTCGCGCCGCCGACGCTGCCCGGCTCCGGCGGCGGTCTGCCGATTTCCATGGTCGTGCGCTCCACCGGCGATCCTTCCGAGGTCTTCGACCAGGCGGAGAAGATCAAGAACAAGGCACAGGCCTCGGGCCGCTTCATCGTAGTGCAGAACTCGATGGCCTACGATGCGCCGCAGGTGACCGTCACCATCGACCGCGAGCGCGCGGCGGCGTTGAACCTGCCGATCGCCGATATCGGCAACACGTTGACGCTGCTGGTCGGCGGCGCGGAGGTGGCGCAGTTCGATCGTGATTCCAACAGCTACGACATCATCCCGCAGGTGCCGCAGGAATTCCGCGATAATCCCGAGAAGCTCGGCGAATATTTCGTCCGCAGCGTCGACGGCAAGATGGTGCCGCTGTCGGCGGTCGTGAAGATTTCGACCAACGCCTCGCCCGCGGCCATCGAGCAGTTCAACCAGTTGAACTCCTCGACCATCTCGGCCCTGCCCCTGCCCGGCGTGACCACCGGCGACGGCCTGAAGGTTCTGGAGGATCTCGCCAAGGAGACACTGCCTGACACCTTCTTCGTCGACTATTCCGGCCAGTCGCGGCAGGAGAAGGAACAGGGCAACACCATCCTGATCGCCTTCGCGGCCGCCGTGATCGTGATCTACCTGGTGCTGGCGGCCCAGTTCGAGAGCTTCCGCGACCCGCTGATCATCATGATGGCGGTGCCGCTGTCGATCTTCGGCGCCATCGTGCCGCTCAATATCGGCCTGGGGACGCTCAACATCTACACCCAGGTCGGCCTGATCACGCTGATCGGCCTGATCACCAAGCACGGCATTCTGCTGGTGGAATTCGCCAACCAGCAGCGTGAGATCCATGGCATGCGGCGACGCGACGCCATCATCGCTTCGGCCAAGGTGCGCCTGCGGCCGATCCTGATGACAACGGCGGCCATGGCGCTCGGCGTCGTGCCTCTGATCATCTCGAGCGGCGCGGGCGCAGCCGCGCGCTACTCGATGGGCCTGGTCATCTTCACCGGCATCCTGGTCGGCACCATGTTCACGCTCTTCGTCGTGCCGATGTTCTACACCTTCATCGCCAGCAAGGACCTGCCGCATCTCGCCGAGAAGCCTGATCCGAAGCTGATGCCGGCGCTGCCGAGCTAGAGCAATTCCAGGAAAAGTGTGAGCGGTTTTCCGTACGGAATTGCGTAAAAATGAACCGTACTAGACGGCAAACGAAGCGAAAAACAAAAGAGGCCGGAAAATTCCGGCCTCTTTTTTTGGCGGCTGCCCCACGGCTTCGCGATCAGCGGAAGGCGGCAACCGGCCTGCTACTTTGCCCGTCCCGTTACTTGACGATCACGATGCTGGTGTTGCCGGGGCCGAAGGCCTCGACCAACTGATAGAAATCAGCCGCCGCGTCGGGATGAAGCCGCACGCAGCCATGCGAGGCGGGACGGCCGAGACGGCTGATGGCGTAGGTGGCGTGGACGGCGTAGCCACCGCTGAAGAACACCGAATGCGGCATCGGCGCGTTGTCGTATTTCTTCGAATACCACATCTCATGCATGCGGGTCGGCTTGAACGAGCCGGTCGGCGTGATGTGCCTCCTGTCACCGGTCGACACCTTCCAGGTGTAGGTCGGGCGGCCGTCGACCGTGACTTCCATGATCTGCTGCGACAGCGAGACCTTGGCGACGATCTGGTTGGCATGCGCGGCGTTGCCGGCGCCGAAGAGCAGCGCAGCGCCCGTGAGCGCGGCGGCGGTGATATTGATGAGCTTGGCTGAAATAGCGGTGTGCATGACGATCCCTCTCTGTTTCTTCCCGGTCGCGCCGGCTTCAATTCGATGGGGCTCTTATCGTGTTCGTCCGTTTCAGACCTATTTCGCTTGATGCTCGTTTCTGTTTCGAATTGGTTTCTACAAGATCAGCCGAACGACACTGCAGAACCTTTTCGGGGCGCGGCGACAGTCGCCGCATAACGAGCACGGGTCAGAAACGAAAGTTCATTTCACCCATATATGAAAGATGCAAAGCCACTTTCGAAACCAATCTGCAACAAAGCGCTGCTTCGGCGGCATGATTTGGATACAGGCCGGCGGCAGATTTGGCGAAACGGGAACAGACATCTGCAAACGAAAATGGGCAGGAAATCGAAACTCCGCGCCTGGCTTCTCAGGATCAACGTCGCGGCCATCGTGCTCGGCGCCGCCGGCTCGGTGGCCAGCAACCCGGCGACGGCGCCGGCGGCAATGAGTTCCGGTGAGGTTTCGACGCTGCACATGGCTCTGTTCATCGCCACGGTCTGGATTGTTTCCAGACTGCGCGTCCACCGGCTGAAGACCTTCTGGCGGGTCGGCCTTCGGCTGATGAGGACGCGCGGCCCCTCCGGCTACTTGCTGCCGAGAGGACCGAAGGCCCGCGCCGCAGCGGGGGGCTCCGTCAGCGGCGCGGGCGCTTCGGGAGTTTCCTGAAGCGCCGACGATATCGAGATTGGGGATAGGACATGAAGACGAACATTGCCGCGTCGGTGCTTTCCGCGCTTCTTTACGCACAGGGCCTGCTCGGCTTCGCCGCGCTGGCGACGGTGCTGCTGAAGGACCGCGCCCCGGTCGGGATAACCGTCAGCGCCAACGTTCCAACCGGACCCTCGGTCGTCGTGGTGCGCTGAGCGCCGGACACCGGACCCAAAATGACCACCGCTTTGGGGAGTCCGATGCTCGACAGCCTCGCCGATCTGAACTCACTCGTTGCGCGAGAGCGGCGGATCGAAACGATAGCCGGCGCCGCGGATGGTGGTGATGGTCTCGGTGTCGAGCTTGCGGCGCAGCCGCACGATGCGCGAATCGATCGAGCGGTCGAAAGCGTCGGCGTTCTCGGCAGGCGCAGCGGCAATGATGTCGTCGCGCGTCAGCACCTTGCGCGGGCTGGCCAGGAACAGTTTGAGCAGCGCCACCTGCCCGGGAGAAAGCTGCTCCTCCGCGCCCGAGCGATGCATCACCATGGCCGACCGCAGGTCGACGGTGGCGTTTTCCAGCACGATCAATTCCCCGGCGGCCCTGCCGCGTCTCACCAGCAGGCCGCCGATGCGCGCGGCAAGCTCGCGCACGTTGAGCGGGCTTTCGATCACGTCGGCGGCACCGAGCTCCAGCGCCAGCACCTTGTCGACGAGGTCGCGCGGCCGGCAGATCAGGATGAAATCAGGACCACCCTCGCCACCCCCGCCCTGGCTGCTGTAGCGCCTGAGCAGCTCGCGCCCCTCGGCCTGGGTGACCTCGTCTCCGACCACCACGACATCGATGCCGCCGGCCGAAAGCAGCGTCTCCGCCTCCCAGGGCTGGCGCGCTTGGCGCACGTCGTGCCCGCGCCGCTCGAGATGGTCGGCGAGATCGCCCGCCACCACCTCGGCGACGGACACAAGCGCAATGACGGATCGTGCGGCCATTTTCTCCACCCCGCCACAGACAACTCGAGATGAGTGCTGGACATCATGTTTATACCCAATCTACTTTCCGCTGAAAGCGGGAGCGAGCGCGTCGTGAAGGCACGCATCATCGTCGTCGAGGACGAACCGGATCTGAGGGAGGCCGTGGCCGAGTATCTCGGCGCCAGCGGCTATGACGTCGTGACGGCCGAGAATGCGGTGGCGGCGCGCGCGCTGTTCGAGGCGCAGTCCTTCCACCTCGCCATCCTCGACATCGCCATGCCCGGCGAGGACGGGCTGTCGCTCGGCCGCTGGCTGCGCTCCAAAACCCAGATCGGCATCATCTACGCCACCGCGGCCGGCACCGCGCTCGACCGCATCGTCGGACTGGAGCTCGGCGCCGACGATTACATCGTCAAGCCGTACGAATTGCGCGAGGTGCTGGCGCGGGTGCGAAGCGTTTTGCGCCGCGTGCCGCAGCCGGCCGAGCCGCAGGCGCAGAAGGCCGAAACCGGCAATCGCCGCTTCATGAATTTCGGCGGCTTCCAGGCCGATTTCGATGGCCGCCTGGTCATCGGCGCCAATGGCGCCGTCATCGAGATGGCCAAGAGCGAGTTCGACGTGCTCGAAGTTTTCCTCACCCGCGCCAACCGGCTTCTGACGCGGGCGGCGATTTCGGAAGCCATCGGCTTCGTCGAGGACCCGGAATCCTCGCGCGCGGTCGACATCCGCATCATGCGGTTGCGAAAGAAGATCGAGGCCGACCCCGCCAATCCGAAATTCCTGCGCACGGTGCGCGGCGAAGGCTATATCTTCTCGCTGCCGAGCGGCGACGCCAACTAGAGCAATTCCAGGAAAAGTGTGAGCGGTTTTCCGTCCGGAATTGCGTCAAAACAAAGAGATAGGGCGTTTCACCGTTTCCGTGAAACGGTGAAACGCACGAGAGCAATTCCGGGAATGCCGTGAAACGGCCGGGCTTGGCGCCTTGGCCATAGCCTTCCGTCCGGAATTGCGTCAAAACAAGCGATAGAGCGGTTCGCCGTTTCCGTGGAGCGGAGGGATGCTCTGAACGACCGACGTCCGGGCTGGAATGACATGACTGCTGATGCAGCGCGCACCGATATGCATGGCTCGCGTCCCGGCGGTGCCGCGATGGCGGCTGTCCATGTCGTGCGCCGCCTGCGCGAGGCAGGCGACTGGCAGCGCGAGATGGACGACATATTGGGGACGATGTGCCGCAAGATGGATTGCCAGCGCGGCATCCTCTTCCGCCTGCGTGAGTTGCCGGGCGAAGGCTTCGCCCAGTCTGTCGCCGCCTATTGGATCGACCCGGATTTCGGCGGCGAGCTGGCCTCGCCCACCGTGATCGCGCAGTCGATCATCAACTCGGATTCCTTGCTGGAGCGGCTGCAGGAAGACGAGCGGCAAGGCAAGATCTTCTCCGGCCACACGCGCGATCTCGACGGCTTCCTGCGGGCCGACTTCGAGAAGCAGAGCATCAAGTCGTTCCTGTCCGTCTCCGTTTTCGCGCATGGCCACCTTTGGGGCACGCTGGCCGTCAACGATTGCGTCGCCGAGCGCGAATGGACGGATGAGGAAGAGGCGACGCTGCACATCATCGCCTTGGCCATCGGCGACGCCATCGAGCGCTCGCCATCCGAGGCGCATGCCAGTGAAGTGATCCGCCGCACCATGCTGCAGGCCTCGCTCGACGCCATCATCGTCATCGACGAGACGGGTTCGATCATCGAGTTCAATCCAGCCGCCGAGAAGATGTTCGGCTTCCAGCGCAGCGCCATCCTCGGCAAGGATCTGCTCAATACCATCGTTCCGGTATATTACCGCAAAGGCTATGCCTCGGGCGCCGAATACATGGCCGGCCGTGGCGCGCCGATGGTCGGCCAGCGGCTGGAGACGGTCACGCAGAATGCCGCGGGCGAGATCTTCCCGATCGAGCTGACGGCGACCGAGATGCGCGTTGCCGACCGCCGCCTGATCTTCGGCTCGATCCGCGACCTGCGCGAAAAGCTGCAGGCCGAGGAAGAGATCAACCGCCAGCGCGAGAAGCTGCACCAGAACGAGAAGATGGCGGCGATGGGCTCGCTGCTTGCCGGCGTCTCGCATGAGCTCAACAACCCGCTGGCGGTGGTGGTAGCGCAGTCGACGCTGCTGCATGAATTCGCCGGCGACCCGCAGACCAAGGTGCGTGCCGAGAAGGTGCGCGCCGCCGCCGAGCGATGCGGCCGCATTGTCAAGAGCTTCCTGTCGATGGTGCGGCTGCACCCGACCGAGCAGGCCGAGACGGATCTCAACCAGGTGATGCGCTCGGCGCTTGAAGTCACCGCCTATGGCGCGCGCTCCAGCGGCATCATCATCGACACCGACTTTGCCGACGGGCCGCTGCTTGCCTTGGCCGACGCCGACCACATCACGCAGGTGGCTGCCAACTTCCTCATCAACAGCCAGCATGCGCTGGCCGGCGTCATGGACGAACGGCACATCAAGGTGCGGACCTTCCGCAACGAGCACGGCAATCCGGGCTTCTCCGTCGAGGACAACGGTCCGGGCATTCCCGAGGCGATCCGCGCGCGCATCTTCGAGTCCTATTTCACCACCAAGCCGGTCGGCGTCGGCACCGGCATCGGCCTGTCCATCTCGAAATCGATCGTCGAGCGCCACCACGGCAGCATCCGGTTCGAGGAAGTGCAGCCGAACGGCGCGCGCTTCGTCGTGCAATTGCCGGCGATCGCGGCCGGCAGTGCCGCGCCCGGCGAAGGCCCGGCGCGTTCGAGCGGGCTGCGCCATGCGCTGGTGATCGACGACGAGCCGGACGTCGCCGCCTCATTGTCCGACATACTCGAGCTGATGGGCGTGAAGTCACGCGTCGCGGCAAGCTGGACATCGGCAGCCGACGTGTTGAACGGTTATATGCCGCCGGACATCGTCTTTTCCGATCTGCGCATGCCGGGCACCAGCGGCATTGCCATCTACCGCGAGCTGCTTGCGCAGCAGCCCCCGCTCGCCAAGCGCTTCGTGCTGGTGACCGGCGACATGATCGGCGCCAAGGCCGAGATCGAAGCGCTGCCGCCGCAGCAGCGCCCGCATATCCTGGAAAAGCCTTTCTCGACGCTCGACGTCCGCGGCATCCTATCGACCGTCGCCGACGAAGCCGCCGCCGACAACGGCGCCCACATCTGAGCCGAGATCGCAACCGGGCCGTGGCCGAGCTTGAGCTCGCACCGCTGTAGGCTCGGTCGAGATTCAGGTCAGGCCGAGCCGAGAAGAGTGGATTCCGAGAACCGGAGCGGAGCGTACTTCAGTACGTGAGCACCGGCCTACGCCGGCCGTAGCCTTAATTCACGGCTACGCTACTCGTGAGTGCTTCGGCCGGCGAAGGCCGGAAGCGCAGGAAACCGCTCTTCGCAGGCCGGCCTCACCTGAATATCGACCGAGCCAAAAAAAGAGGCTCCCGACCGACGTAGCGGCGGGAGCCTGACTCGAGCGCAGGAGGGCGCGCTCAGGGGAGGTCTTAAAAAATGTTCGGCGTGTTGGTGAGCGGCGCGGCGTTGGCGATCATGCGCACCGCGCGCTCCCTGTGCTGACCGGACTGCTCGGCGATGGCGCGCAGGCACTCGATGCTCTCGGCGCCCCAGTTCTGGCCCTTGCAGGCAAAGTCGATCGTGGGTTCCGGCAGGCGGGCGGTCTTGAGCGTGGTTTGCGCGCCCTCGACGACATTGGCCGGCGGGTGGATCGAAGCGAAAGCCGGGCCTGAAGCAGGTGCCGCCAGCATGCCGATGAAGACGCAGGCGCCGATCAGCATGAACATCGCCATCGGATGATCGCTGGCGCGCTGGCGTAGCGCAAGCTTCGGCCGGCGGTCATTGCGCTCCGGCCCATTCAGGCGGCGATCGGTATCAGCGACGCGAACTTTCGCAAACATCGGTTGCTCCCTTCGTTATCTTTCTTTTGGCTATGAAACGAACATAATCGCACCAGGTAACAGCCGGATGATCGACGGCGGTTGCCTGTGTAACAGGATTGAAACAGGCGCCGGACAAGGCAGCATTTCCAATCCGCGGCAACCATTCGGCTGGCCATCGAAGCGGTCGGCGCAGATATGCGCTTGCCGTGCTCGGCCGACTGTAAACAGCCTCACACAGCAATGCCTGAATTCAAGCGCATCGCCGCCGTCTGCCGTACGCTCGGCATCAATCGAAACATGCCCTCTTCAAGGCAGCCATCGGCGCTCACAACCGCTGTTCCGCTTCCTCGATTAACATCCGGATTTTCCGGGATTTTTCCGGCTCAGATGAGGCCGAGCGCGTCGCCACGAAATCTCCGAATTTCCGCAAACCATTGCATTTCAATAAGAAATATGCCTATATTGAATGAGTATTCAACAAAAAGAAGAGCATGCCCATGAACCCGCACCTCCGTGACGTGGCGATCCCCAACGATTGGGACCGGCGGGGTTTGCCCGGGTGGAGCTACCATTCCAACGCCCTTCTCGAGCTCGAGAAGGAACATGTCTTCCGCAATCACTGGCAGATCGCCGGCCATGTCTCGGACGTGCCGAACCCTGGCGACTATCTGACCATGGATGTCATCGGCGAACGTGCGCTGATCGTGCGCGGCAAGGACGGCGTCGTGCGCGCCTTCAACAACATGTGCCGGCACCGAGGCAGCCGCGTCGTCGCCGACAGCCAGGGCTCCTGCAAGAACGCGCTGGTGTGCCCGTTCCATGGCTGGGTCTACAATCTCGACGGCACGCTGCGCGGTGCTGCCCGTCCGCGCTCCTTCCCCGAGCTCGACAAGACCGAGTTCGGCCTGATGCCGCTCGACCTCGAAATCTGGATGGGCTTCATCTTCATCCGTTTCCGCAAGGGCGGCCCGCAGCCTTCAGTGGCCGAGCTCCTGAAGCCGATCGAAGCCGAGATGGCGCACTACAATATCGCCGACATGGTCCCGTCCTGGGGCATCTGGACTCAGAAATCGCCGGTCAACTGGAAGTCGGTCCGCGACGTCGACAATGAAGGCTACCACGTCGCCATGGCGCATCCGGCGCTGCAGGATCTCTATGGCGCGACCTATTTCGACGAACCCTTCATCAACGGCGTGTCGCGCTCCTTCGCCACCTACAATCCGCATGCCGGCCGGCGCTGGAGCGTCCGCGAGTACATCAAGCTCGCGCCCGAGGCGACGCATCTGCCGGAGCATCTGCGCAAGGCCTGGATCTATTACGGCATCTTCCCCAACAACGCGCTGTCGATCATGCCGGAATCCGTCCAGTTCTATCAGGAGTTCCCGCTGTCGACCGGCGAGACGCTGCTGCGCGGCGCCATCTATCGCTACAAGGACGAGACCAGGGAACAGGCGGCGGCGCGCTACCTCGCTTATCGCATCGACCGCGACACGATGAACGAGGACGTCCAGCTTTCAGTGTGGTCGAACGAATCCATGCTGTCGGAAGCCTTCGAGGGCTTTTATCTCTCCGACCTCGAATATGGCGTGCGCACCCACCACGACCATCTGCGCAGGCAGGTTCCGGTGCTGAACCTGGAGACGGCGCCCGAGGAAAAGGACATGTGGGGCTTGAACGACGCGCTGCGGTCGAGGGGGTAGGAGCTGGTGATCTTCCCCCTCGGGGGAGATGTCGCCGAAGGCGACAAAGGGGGTCGTCTCACATTGAGCGCCTGCGCCTTCCGCGACGCTAGACGTCGGCGCCCCACGCGCAGCGCCCCCTCTGGTCGCTTTGCGGCCATCTCCCCCTCAAGGGGGGAGATTGGCGCTCAACCCCGCCAGACCCCTTCCTTCCTCAGATCATCCATGGTCCGCGAAATGCCTTCGTGCAGGATCGCCACCATGTCGTCGACCTGCTCTTTGGTGATGATCAGCGGCGGCGACATCACGCACATGTTGATCAGCGGCCGCACCAGCAGGCCGAGCTCGTGGCAATGCGCGTCGATGCGTTTTCCGACATCCTTGTCGAGCTGCAGCGGGTCCTTGCTCTCGCGATCGGCGACACATTCGACGCAAGCCATCAGGCCGACGCCGCGCACCTCGCCGACCAGCGGCAGCTCTTCCAGCGTCTTCAGCTGCGCCTGGAAATAGGGCGCAATCTCGCGCGTGTGGGCGAGCACGCCCTCTTCCAGCAGGTCGAGATTCTTCAGCGCCACCGCGCAGCCGATCGGATGGCTGGTGTAGGTGAGGCCATGACCGAACAGCGCATCCGGGTGGTTGGAACGGCGCAGATCCTCAAGCAGCCGCTCCGATATGATGACGCCGCCGAGCGGGAAATAACCCGATGTGACGCCCTTGGCGAAGGTGATCATGTCCGGATCGATGCCGAACACGTCGCCGGAGGCAAAGACATGGCCGAGCCGCCCGAAGCCGGTCACCACCTCGTCCGAGATATAGAGGATGCCGTTCTCGCGGCAGATCTCGCGGATACGCTTCAGATAGCCGTCCGGCGGCACGACGACGCCGCCGGAAGCCTGCACCGGCTCGCCGACAAAGGCTCCGATGCGCTCCGCGCCGACACGCGCGATCGTGTCGCGGAACTGATCGACCAGGAAATCGGTGAAGGCGGCGATGCTCATCTCCTTCGGCCGCCGGAACGGGTCGGGCGAGGACAGCTTCACCACCAGATCGTCGGCGCCGTCCATCCAGTCGCGGTCGCGCGGCCGGCCGTTGAGCGAGGCCGACAGATAGGTCGAGCCGTGATAAGCGCCACCGCGGCTGAGGATCAGCTTCTTCTCCGGCCGTCCCCGCACATTGTTGTAGAACTGCATGAAGCGCAGCGCCGTCTCCACCGCCGACGAGCCGCCGGTGGTGAAGAAAGTGTGGCTGAGATCGGCGGGTGCCGCATCGGCGATGCGCCGGGCAAGCTCGGCCGAGGGCGCATTCATCGTGTACCAGGGCGTGTTGTAGGAGAGCGCCATCGCCTGGTCGTACATGACCTTGGCCAGTTCCTCGCGGCGATGGCCGACATTGATGCACCACATGCCGGCCGGGCCGTCGATCAGGCGCTTGCCGGAGCCGTCGGTGATGTAGATGCCGTCGCCCTCGCCGATCAGCGCGCGCGCCTCGTTGCCGACCGAGCCGGCATAGGGCCAGGGCTGCACGAGATGGCGCTTGGCTAGCTCGACCGCGTCGTCATCGTCGGCATCGACGAGTTCGCTTGCCTTGATCTTGCTTTGAGCCGCCATTTTCGCCTCGCATCGCCAGGTTGTCGAATTTTCATCGGATATCAAACGACGCGGAAAGCCATGGAAATTGGGCTTTTCATCACTTGATTTTGAATATCCATTCAATCAATATCGCAGAAATAGCGCTTGATTTCAATCGGCGGATGCGCTCATGATGAAAGAAAGCCGGCAAGCCAGGGAGCGATCGCGCTCCAAGCATAAATCGGGAACAGGCGGCCGGCGCTACAATGGGAAGGCCGCATGGCGGGACAGTCCGAGCCAGCTACCGAAATCACGCCCGGAGCACCGCAATGACGGTTGCTGCGGAAGGGTCGCCCCCGCTGCGCATGGCGGGATCGAGACGAAGTCCCCTTCTGCAATCGGAAGCCGTCCAGGGCTTTGCCCTGATCAGTCCCACCTTCGTCTACGCCCTTATTCTCCTCGTCCTGCCGATCCTGGTCGTCATCGCGCATTCCTTCTGGACGCAGAACTATCTCACCATCGACCACACCTTCACGCTGGAGAACTACCGGATCGCGCTGACCGAGCCGATCTACCGCGACCTGCTCTGGCGCTCGCTCTACATCTCGCTGACGGTCAGCCTGCTGACGGTGGCGCTTGCCTATCCGATCGCCTATTTCATTTCCTTCCATGGCGGCCGCCACAAGAGCCTGTGGCTGTTCCTCATCACCATCCCGTTCTGGACCAGCTACCTGCTGCGCGTGATGTCGTGGAAGGTGATCCTCGGCTATAGTGGCGTGCTCAATTCCGGCCTGATGGGCCTCGGCATCATCGACGAGCCGTCGACGGCGCTGCTTTACAATTCCAGCGCCGTCATCATCACGCTCACCCATGCCTGGGCGACCTTCGCCATCCTGCCGATCTTCGTTTCGCTGGAGAAGGTCGACCGGACCCTTGTCGAAGCGGCGACCGACCTCGGCGACGGGCCGCTGCGCTCCTTCCTGCGCGTGACCCTGCCGCTGTCGGCGCCTGGTGTCATCTCGGCCGCGCTGATCGTCATGATCCCGACCGTCGGCGACTACGTGACGCCCAAGCTCGTCGGCGGCAAGGACGGCGTCATGATCGCCAACGCCATCCAGGCGCAGTTCGGCAAGGCGTCGAACTGGCCGCTGGGCGCCGCACTCTCCGTCACCACCATGATCATCGTCTCGCTGATGGCCGGGGCCACGGTGCTGGTCATACGCGCCCTGCAGAGGCTGGCACGATGACGGCGATAAGACGTTTCCTGCCCGGCTGGCTGTCGAGCTACGCCGTTCTCTATCTGCTGTTCCTTTATCTGCCGGTGATCTTCCTGCCGATCTTCTCGATCAACACGGCGGCGACGCCCAAATTCCCGCTCTCGGGCGTCACGCTGCACTGGTACGAGGACCTGCCGCGCACGCCGGCGCTGATCGACGCCACCTGGAACAGCCTGATCGTCGGCGTCTCCGCCGCGATCCTGTCGACGGTGCTGGGCATTCTCGCGGCCCGCTCGATCACCCGCTACCGTTATCCCGGCCGCCGCGCCATCAACGGCCTGATCATGGCGCCGCTGGTGCTGCCGGAGGTGATCGTCGCCATCTCCATGCTGCTGGTCATGCTGCAGCTGGGCCTCAGCCTGTCGCTATTCACCGTGGTGCTCGGCCATGTGCTGGTCTGCATTCCCTATTCGATGACCGTGCTGACCTCGGGTTTCGAGGGTTTCGACCGCAGCCTGGAGGAGGCCTCCGCCGATCTCGGCGAGAGCGCCTTCGGCACCTTCCGGCGGGTGACGCTGCCCATGGTCGCGCCGGCGATCATCTCCAGCCTGCTCGTCTGCTTCACCATCTCGCTCGATGAATTCATCATCGCCTTTTTCCTCACCGGCACCGAGGCAACGCTGCCGATCTACATCTGGGGCCAGTTGCGCTTCGCGGCCAAGCTCCCCGGCGTGCTGGCGCTCGGCACCTTGCTGCTCTTCGCGTCCTTCGTGCTGATGACGATTGCCGAAATCCTGCGCCGCCGCGCGGCGAGACGCACCCAGAACGGGGGAGGCCTCTATGCTTGAGCGAGTCCAATCCGAGCGCACGCAATCGGATCGCACCATGATCGAGATCCGCGACGTCACCCGCAGCTACGGCGCCTTCAAGGCGCTGGACAATGCCTCGCTGGCGATCCGCGAAGGCGAGTTCTTCTCGCTGCTTGGGCCCTCCGGCTGCGGCAAGACCACGCTGTTGCGCATGATCGCCGGCTTCGACACGCCGACCAGCGGCTCCATCGCCGTCGACGGCCAGCCGATGGACGGCATCCCCGCCAACCGCCGGCCGACCAACATGGTCTTCCAGAGCTATGCGATCTTCCCACATCTCAATGTCGAGCAGAATGTCGCCTATGGGCTGAAGCGGCTGAAGCTCGACGCCGGCGAGGAGAAGCGCCGCGTCGAGGAAGCGCTGGCGCAGGTATCGCTGACGGGCCTCGGCAAGCGGCGCGCCACCGAGCTGTCCGGCGGCCAGCGCCAGCGCGTGGCCTTGGCCCGCGCGCTGGTCATGCGGCCCAAGGTGTTGCTGCTCGACGAGCCGCTCTCGGCGCTCGACAAGAAGCTGCGCGAGCAGATGCAGGTCGAGCTGCGCCGCCTGCAGCAGGCGGTCGGCATCACCTTCGTGCTGGTCACGCACGACCAGTATGAGGCGCTCGCCATGTCCGACCGCATCGCGGTGATGTTCGGCGGCCGCATCGCGCAGGTCGCCTCGCCAAAGGAGATCTACCAGCGGCCGGTCAACCGCCAGGTGGCCGATTTCCTCGGCGGCATGAATTTCGTCAAGGCCGAGATCGTCGAGGAGAACGGCGCTTCGCTGGTGCTCGACACGCTGGGCTTCGGCCGCGTCAGGACGGACAAGCCGAAGGCCTTCGTGCGTAATGGCGGCGCGGCGACGCTTGGCATCCGGCCCGAGCGCCTGCGCGTTTTGTGGGACAATGCGTCGGCAAAATTCGAGGTCGCCGGCAAGGTCGTCGAGCGCCACTATTTCGGCGAGATCACGCATCTGATCGTCGAGATACCGGGGCTCGAAAAGCCGCTCTCGGTGACCGAGACCAACGATTTCGGGGCCGACGACATTCCGGTCGGCGCACCGATCCGCCTCGCCTACGATCCTGAAGCCTTGGTGGCGATGGCCGACTGAATCTTTGCAGCCGCGATGCGGCCGGCAACGATCGCGCCCTCGACATAACCCGGGAAAGACGGCGACATTTCCGAAGCGGCGAAATAGACCGGCGGCGCGCCGGCAAGGATCACACGCTCGGCATTGCGCGCCGTCACGTCGATAATGAGGTCGCTATAGGCGCCGCCGCTCCAGCGTTCATGCGTCCAGTCGCGCGCGCTGAAATCGACGAAGTCGGCGGCCTCTGGCCCGAGCGCCTGGACAAGCCGCGCAGTGATTTCCGCCTGCAACGCCGCCTCGCCGAGCCGATGCCAGCGCAGCGCGAGCGGCCCGCCGACAAAAACGACGAGCGCGGCGTGGTCGATATCCTTGCTGGCGTCGCAGGCAAACAGGCCCGGCTGATCGCGCCACATCACCATGCCGCACAGGCCCCGCTCGCGCCAGAACGGCTTTGCGTAGCGCACCAGGATCTTGATCACCGCGCCGCTTTCCCAGACGCCCAACGCCTTTGCCAGGTCGGTCGGCAAAGCCGGTGCGAAATCGAGCTTCGCGGCCGTCGCCGGTGGCAACGCGATCAGCACGCCTGGCGCATCGATCATGCCGGAGCCCGTGCTGATGCGGACGCCTTGCGATCCCCGCTCGACACGCGTCACCGCTTCGTTCAGGCGCAGCCGGCTGCCGAGCTCGGCGGCAAGATCCTCGGCCAGCGATTGCATGGTGTCGCCCAGAAAATACTGCAGCTCGAACACCTCGTTGGTGATGCGGCGATCGTTGTCGATCAGGTACCAGAGCGGCACCTTGTCCGCCGCCAGGCACCACAGACCCTCGACCAGCGAGCGGAAAGCGGCCTTGGCGTCGGCCTCATCGCGCTGGCGCTCCAGCCAATCGGCGACCGTCAGCCCGGCAATCGACGGATCGTCCGGATCAATTCTGTTCATGCGCTCGCGGATCGCCATCGAGACATGATAGGTGCGCTCCGCCCGCGCCGGCGTCATCGACGGAAGGGTGATGAATTCGCCATCGACATAGGTCTCGACGAAGGTCTTGCCGTAGGCCTTGGCCAGCGCCATCACTTCGGGCATGTCCACGCACAGGAACTGGCCGCCGCTGTCGATCACCTCGCCGAGCCCATTGCGCACGGCTTCCACCCTGCCACCGACCCGGTCGCGCGCCTCCAGCAAAAGGAAATCGATGCCGGCGCGCTGAAGGTCGAGCGCGGCGCATAGCCCGGTAAAGCCGGCGCCGACGATGACGACATCGGTTCTTTCAATGCTGCTCTTCAATAGCCGGCCTTGATCTTCTCGAACTCGGCGACCATGCGCTGCTTCAGGTCCGGCGCCACCGGCTGCTGGAAGAGCGTCCTGTCGAGGAACTTGTCGAGATTGTCGAAGCCGCGGTCGCTGAGCAGCTTCTGGTCCATCGCTGCCATGCCCGCGCTGTTGCCGTGGCCGTAGCCGAAGGTCTTCACCATATACTCCGAAACGTCCGGCGCGTTGACGGCGCTCAGGAAATCATAGGCCTCGTCGAGCTTGCCCGGCGCATCCTTGAGCAGCACATAGCCGCACACCCAGGTCGAGATGCCTTCCTTGGTGTCGCGGTTCATGGCGATCGGCATGCCCTGGCCTTTCAACGTCACATAGGTCTCGTTCCAGCCCCAGACCAGGTCGACTTCATTGCCCGTGAAAGCCTGGTTGAGGTCGGTGTCGTCGGTCCAGTAGAAGCGGACATTCTTGTGCACGTCGCGCAGGAAGGCGGAGGCCTGTTTGAACTGCTCGTCCGTCATCTTGGCCCAGTCCTTGAGCCCGATGACCAGGCTCGCCAGCGCATAGGCGTCGTCGACATTGTCGCCGATGGTGACGCGGCCCTTGAACTTCGGATCGGCGAAGATTTTCAGCGACTGCGCTTCGTCCGCCGTCACCTTGTCGGTGCGATAGAGCAGCGAGGTATTGCCCCAGTCGAAAGGCATGAACCAGGCCTTGCCGTCGGCGGTGGTGGCGAGGTCCTTCATCGCCATGATGCCGGGATTGAGATCCTTCCAGCCGGCGATCTTCGAGGTGTCGAGCGGCTGCAGCAACCCGGCCTCGCGCCATTTCACCACGCTTTGCGAGCAGGGATGCGCGATATCGGCCTTGAAGCCGGCGCGCATCTTCTCGAAAGCCTCGTCCTCGTCGCCGAAGAAGGAGAAAGTCGGCTCGGCGCCGCGTTTGGCGGTGTAGGCCGGATGCAACAGCGGATCCTCGTATCCCGACCAGTCAAAGACGACGAGGTCGCCGCCGCCTTCCGCAAGCGCATGGGCGGAGCCTGCGCCGACGGTGAGGACGGCGGCGAGCGCGAGGCGGTGAAGCATGGTTTTCATGGCGCGAGAACTCCCCCAATCGCAAATGTGCTTGGAAGAAAGTTAGGAGAATTGAAAAGCTTTGGCGAGCCCGCCTGCTTCGGTTCGAAGGGAAGCAGGCGGCTCTTGGGTCAAAGCTCAATAGCCGGCTTTGATCTTCTCGAATTCGGCGATCATCTTCAGCTTGAGATCCGAAGGCAGCGGCTGCTGGAACAGTGTCTTGTCGACCCACTTTTCGACGTTGTCGTAGCCCTTTTCCTTCAGGACCGCCGGATCGACGCCCGCCATGCCCTTGGCATTGGCCTGGCCATAGCCCCAGTCCTTGACCAGCGTCTTGGCGACTTCGGGATCGTTGACGGCGTTGAGGTAGTCATAGGCCTTGTCGATGTTGCCTGGCGCATCCTTGAACAGCACGTAGCCGCACACCCAGGTCGACATGCCTTCGTCGGTGTCCTTCTTGGACTTGATCGGCACGCCGGCCTTGACCGACTGCACCGTCGCGTCGTTCCAAGCCCAGGCGAGATCCACCTCGCCGCCGCTCAAAAGCTGCACGATGTCGGTGGTGTCGGTCCAGTAGGAGCGGACATTCTTGTGCACCTGGCGCAGGAAGTCGGACGCCTGCTTGAACTGGTCGTCCGTCATCTTGGTCCAGTCCTTGAGCCCAATGGCGAGGCTGGCCAGCGCGTAGGCGTCGTCGACATTGTCGCCGATCGAAACCCTGCCCTTGTATTTCGGATCGGCGAACACCCTCAGCGACTGCACGTCCTTTTCGGCGATCTTGTCGGAATTGTAGGTGAGCTGGGTATCGCCCCAATCCCACGGCATGAACCAGGCCTTGCCGTCGGGAGTGGTGGCGAGATTCTTCATCGCCATGATGCCGGGATTGAGATCTTTCCAGCCGGCGATCTTCGAGGTGTCGAGCGGCTGCAGCAGCCCCGCTTCGCGCCACTTCACCACGCTTTGCGAGCAGGGATGGCCGATATCGGACTTGAAGCCGGAGCGGATCTTTTCGAACGCCTCGTCCTCGTCGCCGAAGAAGGCGAAGGTCGGCGAGTCGCCGTTCTTCTCGACATATTTACCGTGGAAGCTCGGATCTTCATAGCCGGACCAGTCGAATACGATCAGGTCCTTGTCGGCGGCGACGGCGAACGCTACCGCGGAAGCGGCAAGCGCGCTGCCAAGCGCCAGGGTCAATGTCAGGCGTCGGCTGAGTTTCTTCATGCTGTTCCATCCTCTTTTGGTTTGCCGGTCTTGTTGGCCGGCTGTTGCTAACCCCGGCTTTTGCTAACCCCAGTTCTCGCTAGCCCCAGTTCTTGCTAGCCCCAGTTCTTGCTAGCCAAAGTGTTTCGGGAAGGCGGCGGCCAAGAACGCATTCGCCGCCTGCAATGCGGTCTCACGCGTGGTGTCCTCCGTCCCCATCATCAGCCGCAACCACAGGCCCTCGAGCATGGCGCTGAGCGCCAGCGCGATGACCTGGGGGTCATAGGTGTAGCCGCCGCTCTCTTTGAGCGTCGTGCAGAGGTCGATGAAGACCTGCTGGTAATAGGCGTCGCGCGAGCTGCTCAGCGCCTGGTAGGTCGGCCGCGATTTGGCCTCGCCCCAGAAGGCAAGCCAGGCGGCGAGCTTGCGCTTGTTGCAGATCGAGCGGTCGAAATCGGCCCACACCAGCTGCTGCAGCTGCCGCGCCGGATCGTCCCCCGCTTTCTGCAACGCCGTGCGCCAATGCGCCGAATACTCGTCATACATGTGCTGCAGCGTGGCGATCAGCAGCTTTTCCTTGCTCTCGAAATGGAAGTTGACGATGCCCCGCGACAGGCCGGCGCCATCGGCCACATCAGCCATCGTCGTTTCGGCATAGCCGCGCTTGGCCAGTGAATCGATCGTCGCCTCGATCAGCTGCAGCTGCCTGACCTCTTTCGAGGCCTTGCGGCCGCGCTTTTCGGCATCGCCCTTCCGCGCCGTTTCGGGGAGAGCATCGCTCGCCTCTTCAGTCTTCATGGGTGTGACGGTCTCCAGCATCGCCGGCTATCCGACCGGCTTCCAACCGCGCAGATGAGTGGGGCGGTGCTCGCCACTGTCAAGCACCTTCTGCATCGCCTCCCAGGTCTTGATGTTCTTGTCGACATAGGCCGCGCCGACCGCCGCTGCGGCCTGCGCGTAGAGCGGCCCCTTGAGCCGCGAAAGCTCCTCGCGCGCGACCTCGCGGTACCATGGATTGCGGTCGCGTATCATGATGTCGGTGAAGCCGGCGCGCCGCATCGCTTCGGCATAGCGCGCCGGCGAGGCCATGGCGAAGGAGAGCCCCTCGGCCGCGACATAGGCCTTCATCTGAGGGGACGGCTCGCCGTCATGCCCGATCATCCAGTTCGACGCGGCAAACACCCCGCCCGGCTTCAGCACGCGGAAAATCTCGGCGAACAGCGCCTCCTTGTCCGACACATGCAGCAGCGCGTCCTTGGAGAAGACGACGTCGAAGGAGGCATCGGTGAAAGGCAACGGCCCGGGCGGCGCCTGGACGAAGCGGACGCGATCCTCGAGACCTTGCGCTGCCGCACTTCGCCTTGCCGTCTCGATCACCGGCCTTTCGACGTCGAATCCGGTGGCTCGAGCCGCGCCATGCGTTGCCACCAGATGCAGCGTGATGCCGCCGGCGCCGCAGCCGATATCGAGGATCGTCTTGCCCTTGAGCGAGAGGCCTTCAACCACACGGTCGACCTCGTCCGGACCGCCCGGTGACAGGTAGCCCTCGCCCCAAAGCGCTTCGAGGAAGCGGATGGCGGTGTCGTCATATTCCGGCTCGGCGTCAGCCGTTTCGATCATCGGATCTTTCAACCCCAAATGCCGATGTGGATCAGTCCAGAAATCAAGGCAAAGCCTAGCGCATCAACGGGAAAACGCAATATCATTTGTTGAACATTCATTCAAAATGGCTGGACAAAAATCTGTGATCCGTGCCAAATTCGCGCAATCAGGGAACAAAAAGCACCGAGCAATTCCGGGAAAAGCGTGACGCGGTTTTCCGTCCGGAATTGCGCAAAAACAAGAAGATAGAGCAACCGGATGGAGGTTCTGCGCGCATGAAGGCATGGGACGCGATCGTCATCGGCGGCGGCCATAACGGCCTGGTCAACGCCTGCTATCTGCAGCGCGCCGGCCTGGACGTGCTGGTGGTCGAGAAAAACGACTGGGTCGGCGGCGCGGCCACCAGCCGCGAGCTGACGCCGGGCTTCCTCTATTCCAACTGCTCCTATGTCTGCTCGCTGTTCCGGCCCGAGATCATGCGCGACCTGGAACTGCCGCGCTTCGGCCTGCAGGTGATCTCCTACGAAGGCGGCGCGGTGTTCACCCGCGACGGCGACTATCTTGCCAACTACCGCGACCACGACGCGCATCGCCGCGAGTTCGCCCGCTTCTCGATGCGCGACGCCGAGGCCTATGACCGCTATTCGCGCGACGTCACCAGACAGTGCCGCTTCATCCAGCCGCTTCTGATGCGCACCGCGCCCGATCCGACCAGCCTCAAGCCGCGCGACCTCGGCGAGTTGCTCTATCTCGGCAAGAAATTCGCCGGCCTCTCGGCTGAAGAGATGGCGCTGACCCTGCGTTTCTGGACAATGTCGATCTCCGACTTCCTCGACGAGTATTTCGAGACCGACGTCATCAAGGCCAATTTCGCGCTGTCCGGCATCATCGGCACCGCGCTTGGGCCGATGTCGCCCGGCACGGCTTACGTCTTGTTGCACCACTATATGGGCGAGGTCGATGGTTCGGTCGGCGCCTGGGGCTATGCGCGCGGCGGCATGGGCGCCGTCACCAGGGCGCTGGCCGCCTCCTTCAAGGCGAGCGGCGGCACCATCCGCACCGGTGCCGAGGTCGACCATGTGCTGATCAGGAACGGCAAGGCCAAGGGCGTGGTGCTCGCCGGCGGCGAAGAGATCTACGGCAAGCTCGTCATCTCCAATGCCGACGTCAAGCGCACCTTCCTGAAGCTGGTCGAGGAAAAGGAATTGCCCGACATCTTCTTGCGCCGCGTCAGGA
Source organism: Mesorhizobium vachelliae (assembly GCF_033977325.1). Taxonomy (NCBI): domain Bacteria; kingdom Pseudomonadati; phylum Pseudomonadota; class Alphaproteobacteria; order Hyphomicrobiales; family Phyllobacteriaceae; genus Mesorhizobium; species Mesorhizobium vachelliae. Next base: position 63,680 of record NZ_JAVIIR010000010.1, on the reverse strand, counting down.
ATTTCAAAATCCGCGGCTCGTCCGGCAAGGTCAACATCGCGCTGGATTCGCTACCCGAGTTCCCGGCCCTGCCGAAGGACTCGCCGGTCTATCGCGCCGACATGCATTTCACCGATTCCATCCAGCGCATGGAGCGCGCCTATGACGACTGGAAGGCCGGGCGCTGGTCGGCCGATCCCTTCCTCGACATGATGATCCCGACCACGCTCGACCCGACCATGGCGCCGCCGGGAAAACATTTCATGAGCTGCTTCGTGCAATACGCGCCGCCCAAGATGGACGGGCGCGACTGGACCGACGCCGACCGCGATGGCTTCGCCGAAAGCGTGATTTCCCAGATCGCCGATTATTCGCCCGGCTTCCGCGACCGTATCGTCCACATGGAAGTGCGCACGCCGCGCGAGATCGAGGCCGAGGTCGGCCTCACCGAGGGCAACATCTTCCAGGGCGAGCTCACCTTCGACCAGTTGCTCTTCAACCGGCCGGTGCCGGGCTACGCGCAATACCGCTCGCCGGTCGGCGGGCTCTATATGTGCGGCTCCTCCACCCATCCGGGCGGCGGCGTGATGGGCGCGCCCGGACGCAACGCCGCCGCCGAGATCCTGCGCGATCTCGCCAAGCCAACCCTGCATATGAGCCCGGCCCATGACGTCATCTGATTTGAACTGGGACGCCATCGTCATCGGCGGCGGACACAACGGCCTCGTCGCTGCCGCCGCGCTGGCGAAGTCCGGCCGCAAGGTGCTGCTGCTCGAGGCCGGTACCGAGGTCGGCGGCGCCGCGCGCACCGAGGAATTCGCGCCGGGTTTTCGCGTTTCGGCGGTCGCGCATCTGCTCAACCGCCTGCATCCCGATGTGGTGAAGACGCTGGAGCTGGAGCGGCACGGGCTGACGGTCGAGCGCGGCGATTTCGTGCCCTCGGTCGCGCTGTCCACGGACGGTCCGCTGGTACTGAACGGCGCCTATGGCGAGGTGCTGACCGGCGCCAGCCCTTCGGAGCAATCCGCCTGGAAAGAACTGCGCGCGCAATTGCTGCGCTACGCCGGCGTGCTGAAGCCGTTCCTGTCGCGCCGGCCGCCGGACCTCGGCAACATGTCGCTCGCCGAGATGACCGGGCTCGGCCAGACCGCGCTGGCGCTGAAGCGGCTCGGCAAGGAAGACATGCGCGATTTCCTGCGCGTGCTTTTGATGAATGTCTACGACCTGCTCGACGAGCAGCTTTCGGACGACCGGCTGAAGGGCCTGCTTGCTTTCGACGCCACGCTCGGCAGTCATCTCGGCCCGCGCTCGCCGACCTCGCTGCTCGGCCTTTACTATAGGCTTGCCGGCGAGATCGGCGGCCTTGCCGGCGCGCAGATGCAGCCCAAGGGCGGCATGGGTGCCGTCGTCGCCGCCATCCACTCGGCCGCGGAAAAGGCCGGCGTTTCGATCCGTCAGGCGTCAATGGTCGCCAAGGTGATCGTCGAGAAGGGCCGCGCCGTCGGCGTCGTCACGCAGAACGGCGAAACGCTGCGTGCAAAGGCGGTCGTCTCGGCCATCAACCCCGCAACCACGATCCTCGACCTCGTCGGGCCGCGCGAGGTCGACACCGGCTTCGTGCGCAAGGTCAGGAACATTCGCATGAAGGGCGATGCGGCGAAGCTCCATCTGGCCCTCGACCGGCCGCCGCAATTCACCGGCGTCGACGCCGCCGGCCACAAGGGCCGCCTCGTCATCGCGCCCTCGCCCAACCATGTCGAGCGCGCCTTCAACCCGTCGAAATATGGCGAGTTCTCGCCCGAGCCGGTGATGGAGATCACGCTGCCCAGCCTCGCCGATCCCTCGCTCGCGCCGTCCGGCGCCTGCGTGCTTTCGGCCGTGGTGCAATACGCGCCCTATGCGCTGAAAGAGGGCTGGACCGCCGGCAAGCCGCAATTCCTCAAGGCGATCATGGCGCAGCTGGAAACCTACGCGCCCGGCATCGAGGCGACAGTGCGTCACGCCGAGCTTCTGACGCCCGCCGATATCGAGACACGCTACCGCATGCCTGGCGGCCACTGGCACCATGGCGAGTTGCAGGCCGACCAGATGCTGATTTCTCGGCCGGTCTCAGGCTGGTCTGGTTACGACACGCCGCTCGGGGGGCTGTTCCTTGCCGGCGCCGGCTCGCATCCGGGCGGCGGCATCTCCGGCGCGCCCGGCCTCAACGCCGCGCGTCGTATTATTGCGATGAGGGCATAGGAATGGTTTTGCAAATCGTTAGCACAGCGCTCTACGGCGCCCCCCTCTGCCCTGCCGGGCATCTCCCCCTCTTGGGGGGAGATCAGCAGTTCGCTCGCTCGGCGCCTTTCCTGCAACGTCGAAGATTGGCGAAATGGCCGGCGACAGCCGATCTCCCCCCAAGAGGGGGAGATGTCCGGCAGGACAGAGGGGGGCGCGAAGGAACGCCGTGATGAACCATCATGCCACCTTCAAGCCGTCAACCGACGCCCGCGCGCTCGCGCAATCCCACTTCCGCACGCTCAGGCTCGGCACACCCTTCCAGCCGCGCATCGACGCGCTGGCGCTGACGAACGACTGGTACAATTGGGCCGGCTACCGCGCCCCGCATTCGCTGTGGGATGAGGAACTGGAATATTTCGCCATCCGCAGCCAGGCGGCGCTGTTCGACATCTCGCCGATGACCAAATACCGCATCGAGGGCGCGGACGCTGAAGCCTATCTCGATCGCGTCACGCTGCGCGGCGTCACAAAACTCAAGCCCGGCCGCGTCCATTACACCGCCTGGTGCGACGACGAGGGTTTCGTGCTCGATGACGGCACGTTGTTCAGGCTCTCGCCGACGCGCTTCCGGCTGTGCTCGCAGGAGCGGCATCTGCCCTGGCTGCTGGACAGCGCGATCGGCTACGAGGTCAGTGTCGAAGAGGAGACCGAGTCCGTCGCCGGGCTCGCGCTGCAAGGCCCGACATCCTTCGCCATCCTGCGCGATGCAGGCTTTGCTGGCGTCGAGCGGCTGAAGGTCTTCGACCTTGCCGAATTCGCGCATGACGGCGGAACCGTCACCATCTCGCGCACCGGATTCACTGGCGATCTCGGCTACGAATTGTTCGTGCCGGCGGACAAGGCGCTGAGCCTTTGGGACCGGCTTATGACGGCGGGTGAGCTGCGCGGCATCCGCGCCATCGGCTATGCGGCGCTGAACCGGGCCCGACTCGAAGCCGGGCTGATCGTCGCCAATGCCGACTTCACCACCGCCGAGCACGCCATCCGCGCTGACCGCTTGCGCATGCCCGACGAGATCGGCCTCGGCTTCATGGTCGATCCGGACAAGGGCCATTTCAACGGCCGCCGCGCCATCCTCGAAGCGCGGGCGAAGAAGAAGCTCAGACATGTGTTGGTCGGGCTGGAAATCGAAGGCAATATCCCGGCCGAGCACGCCATCGTCTATTATCGCAAGAGCCAGGAAGTCGGGCTGGTCAGCGCGGCGATGTGGTCGCCCATGGCCAAGCGCAACATCGCGCTCGCCTCGCTGCAGCGGCCCTATGGCGACACGATCGTCGACGACCTCTGGGTCGAGATCTACGCCATGCGCGAGCTGCAGTACCAGAAGCTGATGAAGAAGGCGAAGGTGGTGCCGCGGCCCTTCATCAAGCTCGACCGCCGCACCGCCAACCCGCCGGCGGATTTCTGACGATGGCAGGCGAAGCAGAAGACCTGGAAGCCGAGGCGGCCGAACAGTGGCAGCTGGTCAACACGCCGCTCGGCGAGATGTGGTCCGGCCGTACCCGCTACGCGGCGGCGATGTTCTTCTTCAAGTGCGGCGAGATGAATGCCGAGACCCTGGAGGTCTACCGCATCTGCGCCCGACTCGACGCGGAAAATCCCTTGCCGATCATCCGCGATCGCGGCGCCGGCAAGGAATGGCTGAAGCGCATCGGCTACGGCCAGTAGCCGCGCTTAACCTATTGTGCGTTCCAGCACGCTCAACCAGTTCCGATAAGCGATCTTCTCGATCAGAGCGCGGCCGAAACCGCGAGCCGCCAGCGCCTCAATGAGCTTGGGCAGGCCGGCGACGTCGCCGATGGGGGCCGGGATCATGGCGCCGTCGAAATCGGAGCCGAGACCCACGCCGTCCTCGCCCAGCGCCTGCAGCAGTGAATCGATATGGCGCACCATGATGTCGAGGCTGGTGTCGGCATTCATGCGGCCGTCCTCGCGCAGGAAGCCGGTGGCGAAGTTTAGGCCGACCATGCCGCCAGACTCGCGGATCGCGCCGAGCTGCCAGTCAGTCAAATTGCGCGAATGGCCGCAAATCGCATGCACGTTGGAATGGGTGGCGACCAGCGGCGCATCGCTGAGCTCGGCCACGTCGCGAAAACCCTTCTCGTTGAGATGCGAGAGGTCGATCATGATCCTGAGCTGATTGCAGGCCTTGACCAGCGCCTTGCCGGCATCGGTGAGGCCAGGTCCGGTGTCGGGCGAGGAGGGGAAGCGGAACGGCACGCCGTTGCCGAAGGCGTTGGGACGGCTCCAGACGATGCCCAGCGAGCGCAGGCCGGCGGCATGCAGCACGTCGAGCATGGCAAGGCCGGGATCGATCGCCTCGACACCTTCGATGTGGAAAACCGCGGCGATCGAGCCCTTGGCCATGGCGTCCCGCACATCGCCGGCGCTGCGGCAGACGGTGAGCGCGCCGGCGCGCTCCAGCCGGAACAGGATCGAGGCCATGCCGATGGTCGAGGTGATCGCCTCGGCCTGCGGCAGTTCCGGCGGCAGCGGCTCGTTGTCGCTCGGCGCGGGCGGCACGGCGCTGCGCTTCGACTTTTCGACCGGCGGCGGAAAGATCGCGAACATGCCGCCGGCAAAGCCGCCCTTCCGGGCGCGCGGCAGGTCGATATGCCCGCCCGGCGTCCCCTCGATGAACAGCTTTTCGACGTCGGCTTCCTTCGACTGGTAGAGCCGAAGCAGCGTGTCGTTATGTCCGTCGAAAACGGGGATCAGGTCGGTATCGGTCATCAGGGGAGCCATTCAAATCGGTGACGGGCGGGACGACGGGTTTCGTCCGAGCGAACCGTCAACTTAGGCAAGATGACCGGGCGGTGCAAATAGCTCTTTCCCTTCTCCCCTTGTGGGGTCCGAAGGACGGGGCGAGACACGTGGCTCGCCCCCGGGCGGTGAATCGGCGTGCTAGCGCCGAGACGGTTGAGGGGTGTTCCAGCGGAGTGAGACGCTGGCATTCCCTGGAGCCCCCCCTCATCCGGCCGCTTTGCGGCCACCTTCCCCCACAAGGGGGGAAGGGAAAAATGTTCACTGCTTCAGCACATCCGCCCATTCCGGATGACGCCGGAACTGGGCATTGGCGAAGGGGCAGAGCGGGATGATCTTCTTGTTGGCGGCACGGGCATCCTCGACAGCGCGGGTGACAAGCCGAAGCCCGGCGCCCTGGCCGCGAAACACATCCGGCACCTCCGTATGGTCGATGATGAGCTGATGCTCGCCGATCTTGGTGAAGGTCATCTCGGCCTCGGCGCCGCCGGGGCCGCGCAGCACATAGCGCCCCTTGGAGCCGTGGTCTTCCAGTTCGATCTCGGGCAGTTGGTCAGCCATTTGTTTGCCTCCTTCAGGCAGCCGGCGCTGGCGCGAAAAGCCGCCGCGCCGCGTCGATTTCATTCGGCCGAACCTCATGCCCGCCGTCGTGCCATTCCACAGTGACATCGGCGCCGTCGGCGCGCAAATAGGCCTCGAGCCGCGACGTCAGATTGGGCGGACAGATCGGGTCGCGCCTGCCGGCCGTGATCAATATATGGCGGCCGGCAAGGCTGCCCCGCACCTGGGGCTCGAACGGGATCAGCGGATGCATCAGCGCCACGGCGTCGAACAGGCTGGGCTCGGCAAACACCACCGAAGCCAGGACATTGGCGCCGTTGGAATAGCCGAGGCCGAGCACCGCCGACGGCTTTGCCGCCTCGACATGCGCCTTGACGAAGCCCGCCATCTTCGCGGTCGCGCGCGCCAGGTCGTCCATGTCGTAGACGCCCTCGCCGGTGCGGCGGAAGAAACGGGCAGCACCATGCTCCGACACATCGCCTCGCGGCGAGATGATCGTCGCGCCGGGCAACAACTCGCGGCCGAAGGTCAGCAGCTGGTCCTCATCCGCGCCGGTGCCGTGGAAGACGAAGAGCAGCGGGCTGCCCGGCGAACCGGGCAGCACCTTGTGGATGTAAGCGTCCTTGCTCATGGCTTCAGTCCTCCAGCTTCTGCAGGTGCTCTTCGAGGTAAGGCCGCAGATGCTGGTGCTGCGTCGGCAGCTTCAGCGCCTCGCCGAGATGCGCGGTGTCCTCGTCGCGATCGAAGCCCGGCTCGTTGGTCGCCACCTCGAACAGCACGCCGCCAGGCGTGCGGAAATAGATCGCCCAGAAGTAGTCGCGATCGATGACCGGCGTCACGCCATAGCCCGTGTCGACAAGCGCCTTGCGCACTTCCAGCTGCTTGGCGCGATCCTCGACCGCGAAAGCGACGTGGTGCACGGAGCCGGCGCCGAGATTGGCGAAGCCGGCAGTGGGCAGCGATTCGATGTCGACGACATCGGCGCCGTTGCCGTTCTTGATTGCCAGCCGGCGGATATTGCCGGACTTGTCGACCTCCTCATAGCCCATGAACTTCAAGAGCTCCTCGGTGGCGCCGCCATCTTTCAGCCGGAGCGAGACCGAGTGAAAGCCGCGTATCGCCTCGTCGCCGGGAACGCCGCCCTTGACCCAGGGCGCTCTCTTGTCGGCCTTGTCCTCGACGAGGGCGAAGCTGTCGCCGTCGGGACCGGTGAAGGTCAGCCGCTTCTCGCCGAAACTATCCGTGCGGGCGACATTGCCCACGCCCTCGTCGGCGAAGCGTTTTTCCCAATAGGCCAACGTGCCTTCCGGCACTGAGAACACCGTCGTGCCGACCTCGCCGACACCGTGCCGACCCTTGGCGATATCGGGGAACGGGAAATAGGTCATGACCGAACCCGGCGTCCCGATCTCGTCGGCATAGTAGAGATGGTAGACGTCCGGCGCGTCGAAATTCACGGTCTTCTTCACCCGGCGCAGGCCGAGCTTTTTCGTGAAGAACTCATTGTTGCGGCGTGCGTCGCTCGCCATCGAGGTGACGTGATGCAGCCCCTGTATCTGATTGAGCATGATCGTGCTCCTTCCCTTGTTCTTGTGCGGCCCTCGCCGCTGTCCACGCCAATATGAGGATAGGCGGGCCGGCGACAAAGTGGGCAAACACAGAATGGACTGTGTCATAAAAGTGAACGAATGCTCGAAATATGTTCACCAATCCATCACCGCCATTGGCTTGCAACGCCAGTGATTTCCGTTCCATCTGGGCGCTTCCATAGGGAGACGATCTTGGACAATCCGACGAGCCGCCCGAATGTTCTCCTCATCACCTGCGACCAGTGGCGCGGCGATTGCCTGTCGGCCGCCGGCCATCCGGTGGTGAAGACGCCGAATGTGGATGCGCTCGCCGCCGAAGGCGTGCTTTTCCGGCGCCACTATGGCGGGGCAGCACCCTGTTCTCCCGCCCGCGCGTGCCTTTATACCGGGCTCTATCAGATGAACAATCGTGTCTGCCGCAACGGCACGCCGCTCGACGCGCGCCATGGCAACATCGCGCTTTCGGCGCGTGCGGCGGGCTACGATCCCACCCTGTTCGGCTACACCGATGTCTCGCTCGATCCCCGGCAACTCTCGCCCGGGGATCCGCGGCTGCGCAGCTATGAGGGCGTGCTGCCGGGCTTCACTGTCCGGCAGGCTCTGCCTGAACACCAAAAACAGTGGCTGTCATGGCTGCGCGCGCAAGGCATCGACACAAGCGCCGGAAGCCCTGACATCCACCGTCCGGCCAAAGGGCAAGTGGAACACGACGTGACCAACGCGCCGCCGGTCTACTCCAAGGACCAGACGCCGACCGCTTTCCTAGCCGGCGAATTCATCCGTTGGCTTGGCGAGCAGGAGAAGAGCGCGCCATGGTTCGCGCATATCTCCTTCATCAGCCCGCACCCGCCCTTCATCGTGCCCGAACCCTACAACAGCATGTACGATCCGGCTGAAGGCCCTGCCTTCAGCCGCGCTGCAAACTGGCAGGCCGAGGCGGAAAGCCATCCCTATATCGCTTACGATCTAGACCGGCAGAAGCGGACGAAATTCGTTCCCGGCATCGAAGGCACGGTGCCGGACTGGAGCGAGGAGAACTTCCGCCGCATCCGCGCGATCTATTACGGCATGATCTCCGAGGTCGACGCCCAGCTCGGCCGCGTCTGGCAAGCGATCAAATCGGCGGGCGCCTGGGACGACACCGTGGTCGTGCTGACCTCCGACCACGCCGAGATGATGGGCGACCATTTCATGCTCGGCAAAGGCGGCTTCTTCGACGCCAGCTACCACATTCCGCTGATCGTCCGCGATCCGCGCCGGAGTGCTGCGGCCGGCTCGTCGGTGGACCGTTTCACCGAGGCCGTCGACATCTTGCCGACCTTGCTCGACCTGATCGGCGCCGCGCCGCAGCGCCATCTCGACGGCCGCTCGCTCGCGCCCTGGATAGACGGCAAGGAGCCGAAGGCCTGGCGCGACGCGGCGCATTGGGAGTTTGATTTCCGCACGGTCGCTAAGGGCGAAGCCGAGCGCCATTTCGGTATCGGATCCAGCGCTTGCAACCTCGCCGTCATCCGCACGACGGAGTTCAAATACGTCCATTTCGGCGGCGGCCTGTCGCCGCTTCTGTTCGACCTGTCGAAGGACCCGGGCGAGCTGAACAACGTGGCGAACGACCCGGCCTATCTGCCGGTACGGCTGGAATTCGCGGAAAGGATGCTCGCCTGGCGCGCCGCGCATCTCGACCAGTCGCTGGCGCTGGCGGAGCTGACGGAGGATGGCGTGGTGGGATACGTGAGTAGGGGAGTAGGGGAGTAGGGGAGTAGGGGAGTAGGGGAGTAGGGGAGTAGGGGAAAATAAATACAGCGGCCGTTTCCTTGCCAGCTTCCTTTTCCTACTCCCCTATTCCCTTACTCCCCTATTCCCTTACTTCAACATCATCCGCTGCTGGTCGCGGTTGGCGGCATAACTGCTCTTGTCATAGGCCGTCTGCGCCTGCAGCTGTTCCTTGGTGAAGTTGGTGTAGAGGTACTTCTTGCCGTTCTTGTCGGTCATGAATTTGAGCTTGTCCATCCCGACCGCCACTTGCTTGGCGCCGATGCCGAGGAAGCCGCCGACATCGACGATGACCGCGTCCGGCTTGTTGTCCGGCGTCAGCACGACGTCGCCGATCGAACCGATCTCGATATCGTTGGCGCCATAGACGGTGGTGCCCTTGAGGTCGTCGCCGCGCATGTTGCCCATCGGCATCTCGGTCAGCGTCGACTTGTCGATGGAAGCGGTCTTGGTCTGGTCGGTTGCGGCGGCGCCGTTATCGGCGGGCTTGTTCTCGGCCGTGCTCGAAGCGGGTGGCGTCGCAGGCTTGTTCTCGGCCGTCGACTTGACGGGCTCGGCCGGCTTGGCGCCCTTGTCGGAGGTCGTATCCGAAGACACCACCGCGGGCGTGGTGGTGGCCGGCGCATTGCTCGCGGCCGCGGTCGAGCCGGGCGCCGGATCATAGGCCTTGCGGTTGAAGTCGGGCAGGGCCTGCAGCTCCTCCTTCGTCGTCTCGGCCACCAGCCAGCGCTTGCCGTTCTTTTCCGCCCACTTGGCCTTGGCGAAGTCATAGGTGACATTCTTCGTGCCGATGCCGAGGAAGCCGCCGACGCCGATCACCAGCGACTCGGCCTTGCCGTCCTTGGCAAGCACGATGTCCTTCACGTCGCCGATCTTCTGGGCGTCGTCCGCGGTGCCGTTGTAGACGGACCCGCCCATGATGTTGGTGGCGAGGTTCCCCTCCGCCTTCTTCACCGGCTCGGCCGGCACGGCCGCCGGAGCCGTCGTCGTGTTGTTGGCGGGCTGTGTCGCGTCGGCCGACTGCGCCGGCGCCGGATCGTAAGGTTTGCGGTCGAACGCCGGCAGGGCGTTCAGCTCATCCTTGCTGGTCTTGGCCACCAGCCAGCGGTCGCCGTTCTTCTCGGCCCATTCAAGCTTGCTGTAGTCGAAAGCGACGTCCTTCGCGCCGACGCCAAGGAACCCGCCGACCCCGATAATGGCGGATTTGGCATTGCCGCCGGAATCGAAGACCACATCATCGACCTTGCCGATCTGCTGCGCGTCGTCGCCGGTACCGTTATAGACAGACTCGCCGATGATGTTGGTCATGATCGCGCCCTCCGAGCGTATGACCGGAGCCGGGTTTTCGGCTGCCGGGGCCTGTGAGGCGGGGGCGGGCGCCATCTGTGCAAAGGCACCGGTTGCTAGCAGCGTTGCGAGCGCGGTGGTCGCAAAAAGAGTGCGGATCATCATGGTCTCTCCTCGTGCCTGATCTGTGTACGTGACGCTCCCGCGGCCAGCCTCTGAACGGCGGGCAGGGAGCGGCAGTATCGACAGGATCACAACGTTGTGACCGTGACCTTGTTCCAAAAAGGCGGCCTCCGCACCCGCCCCCTGATACCCGACCAGGGGGAACCTTTGCGCCGGCTCTTTCGTTTGGCTGCGATTGAGGCGTCGTTCGCCCAGCTCGGAAAGATACGGAGCGGGAATGCGGTTTGCTGCGGTGTTGAACCAGGATGGCGGCACGCTCCGCGCCATCGACGTAGAAGCATTTTCCGAACAGCTGCGTCAGACACTCGAAGCAGCGGGACATTCGGTCGAGATCGACATCGTCGCCGGCCGCGACGTCGCCGCGGCGCTGGAAAAGGCAATCGCCAGGCGCAATATCGATGTCGTTCTTGCCGGAGGCGGCGACGGCACGATTTCCACCGCGGCGTCCCTGCTCATGAATAAGAAGAAGGCCCTAGCCATCTTGCCCGCCGGCACGATGAACCTCTTCGCGCGCGGCTTGGGCATTCCGCAGACGCTGGGAGCGGCGCTGCAGTCCTTTGCCGATGGCAAGGTGATCGCCGTCGACATGGCCAGCGCCAACGGCCGGCCTTTCGTGCACCAGTTCTCGGTCGGCATGCATGCGAGCATGGTTCAGCTGCGCGAAACAATGGATTTCGGCTCGCGCCTTGGAAAGATGCAGGCTTCCGTCCGCGCGGCATGGGAGGCGATCAAGAACCCGCCGGCGCTTAAAGTGAGCCTGAGCGTCGGCAATGCCGAGATCGTCACCCGCACGACCGGCATTGGCATTTCCAACAACCTGTTCGGCGAAGGCCACCTGCCTTATGCCGACAATCCGGCCGGCGGCGTGCTCGGCATCTATGTCAGCGTCGCGCGCCGCCGTCATCATCTGGCAAAGCTTTTGCTGGACATGCTGCGCGGCAGATGGCGCCAGAGCGCGCATGTCGAAGTTCATCAGGCTGGCAGGGCGGTGCTGAAAATCCACTCGCCCGCCAGGAAGTTCAGCGCGGTCGTGGATGGCGAGTTGATCGGGCTGAAGCGCGAAACCACGATCGAAATCCACCCGGGCGCGCTGAAGGTACTCGTTCCGTCAGGCAACGCGCGGGCAAAGGCGGCTGACGCAGGGATCAACCGCCCTGGACGGATTTCTGTGCCGCGGGCGGCGCTTCCGGCACGCTCTGCTGCGTCGTCGGCGACTTGATCAGTTCGCCATAAATCTCGACTGCCGCCCACGCGATGAAGGCGAGCAGGAGCCCGGCGACGAGGATTCTAAGCGCATGCCAGCCCCAGTGTCCCTGGCGTGCTTTGTCTTCAGGTACGATCTTGGTCACGATTGACCTCCATGCTGCGCGGCGGCGGGCGCTTCAGCTGTGACATGGTCGGTAACGGGTCCTGTACGGGAAGGTTCCGCGTCGGGGAGGACGTTCAAGCAAGCATGCGGCGACCGTTTGCGCGCTTGGTTCTATCCTGATCCGCCGCTAGGGCATGTCTTCCGGACCTTGCTTTGGTGGCTTGGCGTTCTCGCGATAGATGGCATAGGCGACAACCGCGAGGGCCGGCGCGATGACGGCTCCTAAACCGGCCTTGCTCTTGGCAAGGGCTGGAAGCAAGGCAAGCGCCGCGGTAACGCCCAGCGCGGTCATGTCGGCCTGCCGCCGCCGCGCGAGCCGCCTGCTGCGCATGCTCGTCGTCAGCTTGTGAATGAGAAGGATGAGCCCGGCAAGCACCAGGAAGCCTATGCCGAAGCCGAGGCTGGTCGCCAGCGGTCCATAGCGCGCCGCCAGCCAGATGTAGGCGGCGCCGATGAGGAAGCCGACACCGCACAGGGCAAGAACGGCGGCAAGCCCGTAAAGGATTGCCGTCGTCCGCGCTCTTTGCAAAGCGGCCATCGCCTCGCCCGAGGCAAGGGCCGAGATCAGCGAGACAAGCGTCCCCATCTGCGGCTAGCGGCGGGAAAGCAGGGCGAGGAGGAAGCCGACACCCGCGGCGATCGCCAGCGACGTCACCGGCTTCTCGCGCACTTTGGCGATCAGCTGCGCTTCGATGTCCTCGGCGCTGCCCCGCATGCTCTCGAAGGCAGCTTCGCCTTGCGCGCGCAATTGTTCGACGCTGTCCGCGGCGGCGCGACGGGCCGCGCCATAGCCGTGTTGACCGGTCTTGGAGAGTTGCTCCGTTAGCTTCCGGATATCCGCTTTCAGCTGCTCGATATCCGCCTCCAGTTCGGCGGTGGTCGCTTCGTCCGTCGCGGATTTGCCGGCTGCGGTTGCCATTCTCTAACTCCTTGGGTTTGCGTCGGTTTCAACGTCCGTTCCAGGCCAAAGTTCCGGGCTTGGCCGCTCAAGCACGCACTATAGGGGCACTATAGAGCGTGTTGGAATTCAAGTCAGGCCGAGTCGGATCGAAGACGGGCGCGAAGCGCCCAAACCGGAATTTCCTGGTTTCTCCCAGGTTTTGACCGCGAAACCGTGGCACACTTTTGCGGAACCTGCCTAGATCAGCGGCCGGCGCTCCTCGCCGAGCCCAGCCCAGCGGGCAAGCTTCTTCAGTCCGTCATAATCGATCACCTCGCAGCCACCGTCGCGCCACAGGACGAGCTTGCGGTCCATCAGCTTGCGTATCGTCTTGTTGGTGTGGACCAGCGAAAGGCCGAGCGTGTCGGCGATGTGCTGTTGCGTGATCGGGATCCGCAGCGGCTTCTTGCCGTTCAGTCCGGCGCTGCGCGCCCGGTCGGCGATGAAGGCGATGAGGTAGGCCGCTCGTTCGAGCGCGGTGCGGCGGCCGATGCTGAGCAGGTTCTCGTCCAGCATGCGTTCCTCGCGCGACGCGATCCAGGTGATGTCATAGGCAAGGCCGGGATGGTTGCGATAGAGTTCCTGCAGCTGGTCGCGCTCGAAGACGCACAGCAGCATCGGCGACAAGGCCTCGACGGAATGCTGCATCTCGCCCATCAGGCTCCCCTGCAAGCCGATGAGGTCGCCAGGCATGGAATAATTGAGGATCTGCCGGCGCCCGTCGGGCAACAGCTTGTAGCGGAACGCCCAGCCCGACAGAACGGTGTAGAGATGCGCGCTGTGGCTGCCTTCGACCAGGACCGTCGCCCCCTTGTCGACGGCGAGCTCGCCGCGCTTGAAAGCGCTCACGAACGCCAGCTCCTGCTTTTCGAACGCGCGAAAGGCGGGCAACGGCCGCAATGGGCACTCTTCGCAAGGATATTGACGACTCGCAGCCGGACGTGCGCTTTGGCCGGACATTTCGATCCCCTCTTCGAAATCCCTGCCCTTATGGGCGCAAAGAAACGCTTGAGACCGTCAGGGGTTCCGCGAGGCTGGGCCCCCTGTCTCCTTTAGCCACGTCTTTTTTAAATGACATGGCGGCGAATTCCGCGCATGAGTGCGTCCCTGCCGAGGAGACACTGATAAGTGCCAGCACTGCTTGACGGACTGCGTATCCTCGTTCTGGAAGACGAGTTCCTGATCGCGATGGACGTCGAGCAGCTTTGCCGCGACCACGGCGCGGCGGATGTCACGATCGCGCGCAAGCTTGACGACATCGACGGGCGGGCGCTGCCCGCGCGTTTCGACGCGGCGGTGGTCGACCTGATGCTCGGCGACGTTTCGACCCTGGATTTCGCCGCCCGGCTGCGCAACGAGGGCATACCGTTCGTATTTGCCTCCGGCTATTCGGATCCGGATGAGGTCAAGGACGCGTTCCCGGACATCCGGCTGGTCACCAAGCCCTACTCGGGCGACGATCTGGTCGAAGCTGTGGCCATGGCCTGCGGGCGCGCGAAGGCGGCCTGACGCCGTCCCTGCAATCCGAATGGTAACAGTCAGCTCAAGCCGCGTTCGAACCTGTGACCTGCGCCGAAATAGCGTCGGGCCCGAACTCGTCCTCTCCGGAGATCTTGAGGATCTCCTGCAGCCTGGCGCGCGCCCGGCTGACGCGGCTTTTGATCGTGCCGACCGCGCAGCCGCAGATCTCGGCGGCTTCCTCATAGGAGAAGCCTGAAGCGCCGATCAGGATGATGGCTTCGCGCTGGTCCTCGGGCAGTTGCTCGAGCGCGCCGCGGAAATCCTTGAGGTCGAGCTGGCCGTGCTGGGCCGGGTGGACGGCAAGCCTGGCGGTCATGATGCCGTCGCTGTCCTGCACCTCGCGGCCACGCTTGCGCATCTGCGAATAGAATTCGTTGCGCAGGATGGTGAACAGCCATGCCTTGAGATTGGTGCCCGGCTGGAAACTCTCATGCTTGTCCCACGCCTTGACCAGCGTTTCCTGGACGAGGTCGTCGGCCCGGTCGGCATTTTGCGTCAACGACACGGCGAAAGCCCGCAGGCTCGGGATCGCGCCGAGCAGCTCGGTCTTGAAGCTCTGGGATACCGCCGCCATGCCTCAGTCCTTTTTCTGGGCAGGTTCGGCCTGTTCCAGCTGGCTGAGCAACTGAGCGAAGCGATCCGGCACATGGTCCGAGACCAGCTCGTCATAATATTGCTTGAGCTTGCGCGCGATTTCGGAGTTCGCCCCCAGCGGGTTGCCATCCCCGTTCCGATGCCTGCTTGCGGCACCAGCCATCTGCTTTTTTGACATTTCTTTCATAGTCGCCCTAATTTCCAGCACCCGAACCGCTCTTCGACTTCAAACCACAACGCAAAGCGGAACCCTCGTCTGGTTGCCCATCCCGAAACCCCGAAACGCCCGCTTCCTAATTTAGTTCCACGGCCGGCGGAACTTTTTCTTGAAGCCGGCGTTTGATTTTTGGGGCTTGCAATCAGCGTGGCCTTGAACGTGCAACGTCATCTGAGGGAGACGTCGATAATGAGTTTGTCAGCTACCATCGCTCCGCATCTTCCGTTCCTGCGCCGCTTCTCGCGGGCGGTATCGGGATCGCAGGAGAGCGGTGACGCGCTGGTCGCCGCGATGCTGGAAGCCATCATCGCCGACACCAATATCTTCCCCGAAGCCTCGAGCGACCGCATCGCGCTCTACAAGGTTTTCGCCAGGCTGTTCACCTCCGTGGCCATCCGCGTGCCGCAGGAGCAGGCTCAGACCGCCTGGGAGCAGCGGGCCGCGGCCAATCTGAATGCGCTCGCGCCCCGTCCGCGGCAGGCTTTCCTGCTGGTTGCCGTCGAGGGCTTCAGCGAGGACGAGGCAGCGGAAATCCTCGACGTCGAGGAGGAAGAATTCTCAGAGCTGCTGGCCCAGGCGAGCAACGAGATTTCCCGTCAGGTGGCGACCGACGTGCTGATCATCGAGGACGAGCCTCTGATCGCCATGGATATCGAGGAAATGGTCGAAAGTCTCGGCCACCGCGTGGTGGGCACGGCGCGCACGCATGCCGAGGCGGTGGCCTTGTTCGGCAAGACGCGGCCGAAAATGGTCCTGGCCGACATCCAGCTCGCCGACGGCAGCTCGGGCATCGAAGCCGTCAACGAGATTTTGTCCTCGACGCCGGTGCCGGTGATCTTCATCACCGCCTTTCCGGAACGCCTGCTGACCGGCGAGCGCCCAGAACCGGCCTTCCTGGTCACCAAGCCTTTCAATCCCGACATGGTCAAGGCTCTGATCAGCCAGGCCCTGTTCTTCGACCGCCAGGCTAAAGCCGCCGCCTGAGCCTGCCGAGGCCAAGCTTTTGGAGCGCCATGCGAGGCTTTTTTGTCGCGCGTGACGCTTGCCCGTTTGTGATTTGAAAAGCCCTTCAAGGGGATCGTCTTTTTCGGCAAATGGTGGAACAAACGACACCGAGCCACGTTCTTTTCCGGACAGAAGAAGGAGACGCATCATGCTGTACTGGGCGCTCGTATTTCTCGTAGTTGCGATTATCGCCGGCGCGCTTGGGTTCGGCGGCATCGCCGGCACATCGGCGGGCATCGCGCAGATTCTGTTCTTCATCTTCCTCGCCTTCCTGGTGATTTCGCTCATCGCAGGCCTCTTCAGGAGAGCCTGACCGCAACACTGGAAGCCGCACCCCTCAAACGGTTTCCAGCCACCGCCGGGCGGCACCTCGAAAGAGCACCGTCCGGCGGACCGTTTTTGGAGGGCCCTGCGGTCGCGGGGGCGGTGGCGCGCGGAACCAGTTGCGGATTGATCCGTTCAAGGACCGAGCGCGGGGATATAATTTCCAATGCCTTCCGAGGGTCCCACGAAAGACAGGGGTAAAAAGCAGAACGGCGACGTGATCGCGATGCATCCCTCGGAGAGCGGGATGCAGTTGGGGCGGGCCCTGCTTCATGCCCTGCACAATGCCGGGATCTCTGTTCTCTACCAGGACCGACAGATGAAGACGGTCTGGGCGCGCAACATGAGCGCGCCCTGGGCGTCCGAAACGGCAGACGGCAAGGATCTGCTTTCGCAGGCGCAGGCCGAGCGCATACATGCCGCCAAGCTTGGGGTGATCGAATCCGGCAACGCGGATCAGCTCGAGCTCAGCATTCCGGGAAGCCAGGGCGTCCGCTGGTTCCAGCTTTGGATCGATGCCGACCGTGGGGAAGCCGGCGACGTCCTCGGCGTCGTCACGACGATGGTGGAGACGACGGAGCAGAAACGCCGCGAGCAGACGCTGAAGGCATTGCTGCGCGAAGTCAGCCATCGATCGAAAAATCTCCTGGCCATCATCCAGAGCATCGCCACCCAGACCGGACGCTATACGGAGACGCTCAGTGAGTTCCTGGCGCGGTTCCGCGGCCGGCTGCAGTCGCTCGCATCCTCGCAGGACCTGGTGACATCCTCCAACTGGCGAGGGGCCGCGCTGCAGGAGCTCGTATCCGGCCAGGTCGGCCGCTATAGCGCCGATCTGGCTAAAAGCCTGCGGTTCACGGGTGAAAATCCTTATCTCAATCCCAACGCCGCCCTGCATATCGGCCTGGCGATGCATGAGCTGGCCGTGAATTCCGTAAGCTATGGCGCATTGTCCCGGCCGGAGGGCCATGTCGAGGTGCGCGCCAGGCTCGAACCCGAAAACGGAAGCGAGCCCAACCTTTTGCTGACCTGGACCGAGGCGGTCGGCGACGCGCCGCGCAACGAGAAGCGCTTCGGCAGCGTGGCGCTGGAACGCGTCGTGCCGATGTCGCTGAATGGCTCCGCGACGCTGGAGATCGGCAAGGGCCGCATGGAATACCGCCTCACCGTCCCGCACGGGAATTTCGAGACGGATTAAAGCATGTCTCCCGAAAGTGGGAACCGGTTTCGGGATCAAGACATGCGCAAGATCAAAAACCTAAAGCGCACGGAGCGAATCTGAAAGATCGCGACGCGCTTCAGTCGTGCCGCCGATGGCGCGAGAGCAATTCCAGGAAAAGCTTTGCCTACGAGAGGCTTTAACCGGCTGTTCACCATAAAGTCTGATTCTGTGTTCCCGGCTAACTATGCGCCGGAAACCCATCCGCGCCCCCGCGCGCGACCTGGGAGACTGACATGATGGCTGCCGAAATGAACAGGCTGGAGCAGGCCGCCCGCGTCTCGATGAGCGGTTTCCAGGATGCCGAGCCGCCGCCGGCGCGGCGATCGTCGCATCTTCCGCTCCGCCTGGGCGCGATCGCGCTTCTGGCCGTCACGGCCTTGACCGCGGCCTGGCAATTGTTCTGACCCGCGCGGGGATCAAGACACAACTTTGACGCGACGCCTTGAAATCCAGGCCCGGAACTTTCGTTCGCCGAGAATCGTTGTTTGCGGCGAGAGGTTTGGCGTCATGGAACACATCGCCGCATTGCTCTTCGTCGTCGGCTGTTCGAGCACGATGACCGATTGCCGGGAACTCGAAGTGCCGGTCAGCGTCTTTGAGACCGAACAGGCCTGCATCGTCGAGAGGCCGTTCGCCCTCGGCGACCTGCAGGGCCAGGCTCCCCACATCATCGGCAAATGCCTCGCCGTCGATCCGGCGCTGGAGGACGATTACGACCAGATTGCCTGGAACGTGCGGCCCGACGGCACGCTGGTCGCATCCCTGGAGGTTTCCGGCATGCTTGTCGCGTCGAATGCCGAGCGCCCGCAAAAAGACTATTTTAAACAACAGTAAGATCAGGCAGGCAAAGGCCGCTTTTTCATGCTAAATGCCTGTCGGTACTGCCGAAAGTGAGGACAAAAGTGAGGAGCAATTCTATGCGGAAGATGATCATTGCCATGGTTGCCGTGGTCGCCGTCAGCGGCTGCACCACCACCGAGCAGGACGTCGTCGGCGGCGGTCTGATCGGCGCCGGCATCGGCGGCCTGGTCGGCGGCGGCAAGGGCGCGCTGATCGGCGCGGCCGTCGGCGCCGGATCGGGCCTCCTGGTTCGCAATCTGCGCAACGGCTGGTGCATATATCGCCACCGTGACGGCACGACCTACCGGGCCCGCTGCAACTAGTTCAGTGCCGAAACCGGAGGCCCGGCTGCCGGCCTCCGGTTCTCCTCGGACTCAAATTGCTGATTCGCCAGCCAAAGACTTTTGGCCCGCTCACGCGGCCAGCGGGATCCTGATTTCCACCTTCAGTCCATCGTCGCGGTAGTCGCGCGCGATCGTGCCGTGCAATTCGCGCGTGACATTGAGGTCTATCAGCTTGGTGCCGAAGCCGGTCTTGGCCGGCGCTTCGAGATCCTTCTGACCCGTTTCGCGCCAGTTCAAGAGCAGCGTCCGCTCGCGACCGCGCCCTTCGACGCTCCAGTCGACCTTGAGGGCCCAGTTTCCCTTGATTGAATTGGCCGAACTGCCGGCTTCGCCATATTTCAGCGCGTTGGTGGCGAGTTCGTGGAAGGTCAGCCCGAGCGCTTGCGTCGTCGTCTCGTCGAGCAGCACCTCCGGCCCCGACAGCACCCCTTCGGGAAGATCCTTGCCGAACACCTGCCCGAGCTCGATGCGCAGCAGGTCGCTGAGATCGGCCTTCTGCCAGCGCGAGCGCGTCAGCATATCCTGCGATGCCGCCATGGCCTGGAGGCGCGCCGCGAACGAAGCTGAGAACTCCTTGACGTCGGTGGCTTGCGAGGCTGTCTGCCGCGCGATCGCCAGCACGCGGGTGATCGAATTCTTGATGCGGTGCTTCATTTCCTGCAGGATCAGATCCTTTTCCAGCAGGCTCTTCTCGGTCGCCTCGTGCAGCGCCGATTTCGCGTCATAGGCGCGCTCCTGGTAGCGCGCCACCAGTGCGATGGCGCCCGCGAGCAACAGGCCGAACAGCCCGAGCATGACCGGAATGGCGCGCGAGGACGGCGGCTCGAAGGCGCTTGTCGGCCGAAACAACAAGGTCCACGGCTGGCCGGCCACGACGATATCGCGACGCGCCAGAAGCTTCGCCCCGATGCGTTCCGCCGGCGGCGCCTCCGAACGGAACAAAAGATTGCCAGCCTCAGGCTTGCCGTCATAGACCTCGACATTGACCGGCAGCAGCGGCGAATGGCTGAGCGCGACCTGGAACAGGTCCTGCGCGCGGAAGGCAGCGTAGAGAAAACCGGCTGTCGAGGAGCGGCTTGCGTTGATCACCTCGGGCGCGGTTTCGACGTTCAGCCGCACGAAAACCAGGAATCCGGTGAAGGTCTGCGCCACGCCGGCGCCCTGGCCGAGCTGGACCATGCCGCTCGCATGCTGCTGGTCGTCGGCCATCGCCTTTTCGATCGCCGCACGCCGTACTGGCTCGCTGAACATGTCGAAGCCGATGATCGACTGGTTGGACGTATCGAGCGGCTCGAACAGCACGATCGGCGTGCGCCATTGCTGGGTCGTCGCGGGGTAGATCGGGTGCGCCGACCCAAGGTCGTGCAGGATATCGCGCTCGACCGCCGCCTCGTCGCCGGTCTTGGCGAGCCTCAGGAAGCCGATACCGCGCAGCCCCGCGAAATTGTCGTCGATATCGAGCGCGGTGAAGAAGGCCTTGAATTCGCCCCGCGTGATGTCGCCGTTGCGCGCATCGAACAGCGCCTGCGTAGAACGCAGCAGCGACAGATGCAGGTCGATGCGGCTCTGGATACGGCTCAGCGCATCGTCGGCGACGCCCTCGAACTTGATCCGCGCCGCCTCCTGCGTCGCGAAATAGGCAAACCCTGCCATGGTCAGGCTGATCAGCGCGACGGCGACAAAGGCAACGATCGGAAAGAGCTTCTTCAAATCAAGGATGCGGCCCGTGGACGGTCGACGACCTTTATGGGCAAGTCTCCGCGTCAACACAATGGCGCGGTCAAACCATCACTGCAGCTGGCACATCACGCAGCCGTTAATTAGCCGGCTATCCATTCGGCTTCATGCCGCGATTTTCAGCGCGCCTGGACCCGGAATGGCGCCTGGCGGGCATTTACCCAAAATGATCATGCCGAGCACCTCGTCCTGAGTGACGTCGGTCGTGCGCGCGGTGCCAACCACCTGGCCGTTCTTCATCACGCAGACCCGGTCGGCGAGATCGAACACGTCGTGGATGTCGTGGCTGATCAGGAAGATGCCGATGCCGTCGGCCTTGAGCTGCTTGACCAGTTCGCCGACCTGCGCTGTCTCCTGCGGGCCGAGCGCGGCCGTCGGCTCGTCCATGATCAGGATACGGGCGTTGAACAGGATCGCGCGCGCGATCGCCACCGACTGCCGCTGCCCACCCGACAGCTTGATGACCGGTTCCTTGAAGCGCTGGAAACGTGGATTGAGCCGGCCCATCACCTTGCGCGCCTCGGCTTCCATGGCGACGTCGTCCAGCGTGCCCCAGCCGGTCATCAGCTCGCGGCCGAGGAAGAGATTGGCGGCGGCATCGACATTGTCGGCCAGCGCCAGCGTCTGGTAGATCGTCTCGACACCGTATTTCTTGGCGTCGCGCGGATTGGAGATCGAAGCCTCCTCGCCATTGATGAAGATCTGTCCGCTGTCGCGCTTGTAGGCGCCGGACAGGATCTTGATCAGCGTCGACTTGCCGGCGCCGTTGTGGCCGAGCAACGCCATCACTTCGCCGGGGAAGAGATCGACCGACGCATCGTCGACGGCGCGGATGCCGCCGAAGGCGATCGAGATGTTGCGCATGTCGACCAGCGGAACGCCGGCGGGAGCGGTCTTGTCAGCCATGATCCTTTTCCTCCCTATTGCTCAAACGCGCTTGCGATAGAGGGTGTCGAGCCACACCGCGACGACCAGCACGGCGCCGACGACGATGCTCTGCAGCGGCGAGTCGACGCCGAGCAGCACCATGCCGGATTGCAGCGACTGCATCAGAAGCGCGCCGAGCATGGCGCCGAGCACGGTTCCGGAACCGCCGGCGAGCGAGGTGCCGCCGATGACGGCCGCGGCGATGACCAGCAGCTCGTCCAGCGTTCCGAGCACATTGGTGGACGAGTTCTGCCTGGCCGACGAGATCGCCGCCGCGATCGTCGCCAGCACGCCCATGATCATGAACACCTTCATGGTGATCCAGCGTGTGTTGATGCCGGCAAGGTTCGCCGCTTCCGGATTGCCGCCGATGGCAAAGACATAGCGGCCGAAGCGCGTGCGCTTGGTGACGAAGGTCATGATCAGGCCGACCGCGACCGCCATCAGCACCGGGATGGCGATGCCATGCGCGATGAACAGCCCGCCTTCGGGCACGGTGATGTTGTTGGCGGCGGCGTAGCGGTTCACGATGCCGACCGGCCACGGATAGGAGTTGGCGAGCCACACCGCGCCCAGGATGATCGCGCAGGTGACCGTGGCAAGCAGCGTCTCGGCCCAGACCGGGCGCAGCGGGAAGCGGAAGCGCTTGCGCTGCACACGGCCGTTGAAATGCATGAAAATGACCGCCAGGCAGGCGACGACGCCGACGACCCAGCTCCATTTGGCGCCGATCGCGCCCGCAGGGCCGCCGCCCATGAGCTGGAAGGTGGCGTCGAGCGGCGCCACCGTCTGGCCGCTGGTGACCCACCAGGCAGCACCCCGCCACACCAGCAATCCGCCGAGCGTGACGATGAAGGCCGGCACTTCCAGATAGGCGATGATGAAGCCCTGGAAGGCGCCGATGATGAGGCCGAGCGCAAGGCCGATCAGCAATGCCAGGACCCAGATCCACGGGTTGCCGAGCTCAAGCCCGACGAAGCGGACCAGGAAATGCACCTGGGCAAAGCCCATGACCATTCCGATCACCCCTTCGGCCGATCCGACGGAAAGGTCGATGTTACGCATGACGATGACCAGCACCATGCCGGAGGCCATGATCGCCACAGCCGAAGTCTGCACCGACAGGTTCCAGAGATTGCGCGGCGTGAGGAAGGTGCGGCTGTCGAAGTCGAGCGGATTGACGCCAAGCCGCAGGCTGGAGATCACATGCAGCCCGACCCAGATCAAGAGCAGCGCGCCGATCATGCCGAGCATGCGGGTGTCGAGCTCGGTCGCCTTCAGGAACCGGGCGACAGCGCCGAGTTCCGACGCGCGCGCGGTGTCCGCCGGTTGCGTGGACGTCGTGTCGGTCATGATTTCCTCCCGCCGGCCTGCCGTCTTACGCGGATGCCGAAATCGAGCTTAAAAACTATCCGCGCGGGGCGGAAACACAAATCTTTTTGAGAAAACGCCGCGGCTTCAAAGCAATCCCAGGAAAAGTGCGTAGCGGTTGGGCTCGGCGACTTCGCCGTAGCCTTCCGTCCGGGATTGCGAACGCAAAGGACAGGAGCGGTTCATTGAACCGCTCCTGCCCGCGGCGCAGGTATTTCGATCGAACGTCGGCAAGGCTCAGTTGCAGACCTTGACGCTGCCGGCGGCAACGCCCGCGCAGACTTCGTCCTTCTTGATCCAGCCGGCGTCGATGACGACGTTGAGATTGTCCTTGGTGATCGCGATCGGGGTCAGGAACAGCGACTTGACGGTGTTGCCGCCGGGCGTCGTGAAGTCCTTGGCGCCGGCGATGTCGCCCATCTTCTTGCCGTCGGCGAGCTGCGAGGCGATCTCGGCGGCGTTCTTGCCGAGCTCGCGCGCGTCCTTCCAAACTGACACGGTCTGCGTGCCGAGCGCGATGCGGTTGAGCGCCGCGTGGTCGCCATCCTGGCCGGAGACCGGAACGGTCCCGGCCAGACCTTGAGCCGTCAGCGCCGCGACGACGCCGCCAGCGGTGCCGTCATTGGCCGCCACGACCGCGTCGACCTTGTTGTCGTTGGCGGTCAGGAACTGCTCCATGTTCTTCTGCGCGTTGGCGGGCAGCCAGCCGTCGGTATAGGCCTCGCCGACATTCTTGATCTTGCCGCTGTCGATGGCTTCCTTCAGGACTTCCATGGAGCCCGAGAACAGGAAGTCGGCGTTCGGATCGGCGCCCGAGCCCTTGATGAAGACGTAGTTGCCTTCGGGCTTCACCTTGAACACTTCGCGGGCCTGCATGCGGCCGACTTCCTTGTTGTCGAAGGTCAGGTAGAAGACGTCCTTGTTCTCGATCAACCGGTCATAGCCGACGACCGGGATGCCCTCATCGAGCGCCTTCTGCACCGCCGGGCCGATCGCCGAGGCATCCTGCGCCAGGATGATCAGCGCGTTGGCGCCCTGCGAGATCAGGCTTTCGACGTCGGTCAGCTGCTTGCCCGGATTGGACTGCGCGTCGGCCGAGATATACTTGTCGCCGGCGGCCTCGATGGCCTTCTTCATCGCCGCTTCGTCCGTCTTCCAGCGCTCTTCCTGGAAATTCGACCATGAAACGCCGATCACCTTGCCCTTCGCCTCGGCGACCGACATCAGCGTCAGCGACATGGCAACGCCCGCCAGGATGGCGGCTGCGAATTTCTTCATGATATCCTCCCTGCGCCCCGTGCGGCGCGACCCAGACTGGCCCGAAGGCCGGCACAGAGGCTTTTTTTCGAGCCTCAAAAAAATAGTGATCCAGCAAAACGATGCTGTCAACTGCGATTCTGATGGGTTTTGATGGGTCCGAGCATTTTTTTCGGCATCCGCAATAAATAATGACATGGACCTTGGCTTCTGCCACAATCCCTAGCATGTCAGCGACAGGCCATGCATCATCACAAGGCCGCGATGACCCGGGAGGATGTGCGAGATAATGTCGGTCGGAATCCGCCACGACGATTTGCGCCGGCGCAACCGCGCCATGGTGATTTCGGCGGTGCGCCGCGCCGGCCAGCCCTCGCGCACGGAGATTGCCGCCACCACCGGGCTCAGCCACTCGACCATTTCGGCGATCTCCGCCGATCTGATCCAGGAAGGCATCCTCAGCGAAAGCAAGGCCAGTGAGCCGACGGCGTTGAAACGCGGCCGGCCGCAGATCGGCCTGGCGCTGAACCCCGAAGCCGCGGCGGTGCTGACCGTGGTGTTGTCGCTCAACTTCCTGTCGGTTGCCGTGATCGACTATGCCGGCCAGGTGGTTGCCGAGGAGCAGCAGCGCCTGGACACCCTTGTCATGCCCCGCGACGAGCTGATCGGCCAATGCATGGCGATCGTCCGGCGCCGGCTGCAGGATCCCGACCTCGACCTGGGCAGCGTCGCGCGCATCGCCATGGGGATCCAGGGCATCACCGATTCCCACTCACGCGCCATGCTGTGGTCGCCGATCACGCCGCTGACCGACATTCCGTTCGCCGACCTCCTCGAGAAGGAATTCGGCATTCCCGCCACCATGGAGAACGACTGCAACATGATGGCGGTGGCGCTGCAATGGCGCGATCCCGATCGCTATCGCAACGACTTCATCGCCATCCTCTTGTCGCACGGCATCGGCATGGGTTTGGTGCTGAAGGGCGCGCTGTTCACGGGCACGCATTCCTCGGGCGGCGAGTTCGGGCACATGATCCACCGTCCGGGCGGCGCGCTTTGCCGCTGCGGCAGGCGCGGCTGCGTCGAGGCCTATGCCGGCAATTACGCGATCTGGCGCAGCGCCATGGGAATAAGCGAGGATGCCGCGCCGACCGACGTCGGCGATGCCGACATGCGCGCGCTGGCCGCGAAGGCCCGGCAGGAGGACGGCCCCGAGCGAGAGGCCTATCGCCGGGCAGGCGAGGCGCTGGGCTTCGGTCTCGGCAGCCTTTTCGCCCTCATCGACCCGGCGCCGGTCGCCATGGTCGGTGTCAGCGCGGCCGCATTCGACCTGATCGAGCCGGCGCTAAGGGAGGCGATCGCCCAGACCGCCGGCGGCCAGCACTCCGAATCGATCTCCTTCGACACCGAGCCGAACGAATTGCCGCTGATCCGCGAAGGCTGCGCCATGCGCGCGCTGACCTTCGTCGACCAGGAGATTTTCGCGCCGGGAGGCCAGGCGAGAAGCGGCGCGGGGAAGAACGTCGCCTGATCAGCCTTGAAGTGATCGTCGGTTTCCATGTCCTGCTAGAGCATGTCTCCCGAAAGTGGAAGCCGGTTTCGGGACGAAGACATGCGTAAAATCAAAAGCCTAAGCGCATGAAGCGAAGCGCTTTAGGCGCTGGAAGTTAGCGAAGACCCCGCAGCTTCGTCATTCCAGGGCGGAGCAGGAGCGAAGCTCCGTCGCGTAGACCCTGGAATCCATGCCGTTACCTCGATCGCAGGCGCAGCGGAGCAGAATTCTGCACCGCCCCGGCGCCTCGAAGTCACGGAATGGATCCTCGGGTCTGCGCTGCGTCGCTACGCTCCTTGCTCCGCCCGTGGATGACGAAGCATGAGCGTCTCGGCTAATCGCCGACGCATGCGATCCGCTGACACAGAACGGTCAGCGTCTTCGCACCCTACCCCTAATCCTCGCGGATCGCGTACCCCGCCCCGCGGATGGTGCGGATGACGTCCGGCATGCGGCCGTTGTTGACCGCCTTGCGCAGGCGGCCGACATGGACGTCCACGGTACGCTCGTCGATATAGATCGTCTCGCCCCAGACATTGTCGAGCAGTTGGCTGCGCGAGAACACGCGGCCGGGATGACGCATCATGAACTCGAGCAGGCGGAACTCGGTCGGGCCGAGCCTGATCTCGCTCTTCTTACGATAGACGCGGTGCGATTCGCGGTCGAGCACGATGTCGCCGACCTTGAGCACGCTGGACAGCACCTCCGGCTTGGCGCGGCGCAGCAGCGCCTTGACGCGGGCCATGAACTCCGGCGTCGAGAACGGCTTGACCAGATAATCGTCGGCGCCGGTCGAAAGGCCGCGCACGCGGTCGCTTTCTTCTCCCCGCGCCGTCAGCATGATGATCGGCAGCCGCTCGGTCTCGGGCCGCATCCTGAGACGCCGGCAGAGCTCGATGCCGGACACCGCAGGCACCATCCAGTCGAGCACGAGCAGGTCGGGAACGTTTTCCTGAAGGCGGATTTCGGCCTCGTCGCCGCGGGTCACCACTTCCACCTGGTAACCTTCGGATTCGAGATTGTAGCGGAGCAGCACCCCCAGCGGCTCCTCGTCCTCCACCACCATGATGCGTGGCGCGATCATCGGGGTAACCTTCTCGTCAGGCCGCCGGCGCCGACATTGCCGTCTCGTCCTGCTTCGGACGGTTGGCGGGCAATTGCGTGCCGGTCAACACATAATAGGCGTTCTCGGCGATGTTGGTCACATGGTCGCCGATGCGCTCGAGATTCTTGGCGCAGAACAGAAGATGCGTGCAAGCGGTGATGTTGCGTGGGTCCTCCATCATGTAGGTCAAAAGCTCGCGGAAGACGGAGGTGTATTTGACGTCGATGCGCTCGTCGTCGTTGCGAAGCTTGGCCAGCGCCGTGGCGTCGCCCACTGTGTATTCCTGGATCACGCCCTGGACCTGGATCAGCACCAGCTGCGCCATGGAATCGATCGAATGCGTGAGGTCGCGCGGCGCGGCGCTGACGCCGACCGAGCCGACGCGCTTGGCGATGTTCTTGGCGAGATCGCCGATGCGCTCGAGGTCGCCCGCCATGCGGATCGAGCCGACCACGTTTCGAAGATCGTCCGCCATCGGCTGGCGCTTGGCGATCAGCGTGATGGCGCGGTCGTCGAGCTCGCGCTGACGCGCGTCCATGATGGCATCGTCGGAGACGACGCGCTGCGCCAGCGCATTGTCGCTTTCAAGCAGCGCCCTGGTCGAGGCGCCGACCATCGAGCCGGCGAGGTCGCCCATGTCGTTGATGAGCCGGCTAATCTGCCTCAAGTCCTCGTCGAAAGAGGCGACGGTATGTTCGGCCATGATGATGTCCTCGTATGTCTTCAGCCGAAGCGGCCGGTGATGTAGTCCTGCGTGCGCTTCTCGCGGGGCGAGGTGAAGATCTTCTCGGTCCGGTCGAACTCGACCAGCTCGCCCAGATACATGAATGCCGTCTGCCGCGAGACGCGCGCCGCCTGCTGCATGTTGTGGGTGACGATGACGATCGTGTAGTCGGCCTGCAATTCGTCGATCAGTTCCTCGATCTTGGCCGTCGACAGCGGATCCAGCGCCGAGGCCGGCTCGTCGAGCAGGATGACCTCGGGCTTCACCGCCACGGTGCGGGCGATGCACAGGCGCTGCTGCTGGCCGCCCGACAGGCTCTGGCCGCTGGCGTTGAGCTTGTCCTTGACCTCGTTCCAGAGCGCGGCGCGCTTCAGCGCCGACTCAACGCGGTTGTCCATCTCCGCCTTGCTGATCTTCTCATAGAGCCTGACGCCGAAGGCGATGTTTTCATAGATCGACATCGGGAACGGCGTCGGCTTCTGGAACACCATGCCGATCTTGGTCCTGAGCAGGTTGAGGTCCTGCGAGCGGTCGAGGATGTTCTTGCCGTCGAGCAGCACCTGGCCCTCGGCGCTCTGCTTCGGATAGAGCTCGTAGATGCGGTTCAAAACGCGCAGCAGCGTCGACTTCCCGCAGCCCGACGGGCCGATGAAGGCCGTCACGCTGCGCTCGGGTAGGGACAGGTTGATGTCCTTCAGCGCCTTCGACTGGCCATAGTAGAAGTTGAGGTTCTTGACCTCGATCTTGGCCTTCTCGACGGTCGTGTCGGGTGCGTTCAGGTCGGTGGACAACATCGGTTTCATCTGTCCTCTCTGCGTCCGGTTAGGCTGCGGGCGAAGATGCTCAGCCCGAGAACCGTCAGGGTGATTATGAGTGCGCCCGTCCAGGCCAGCTGCTGCCATTCCTCATAAGGGCTGAGAGCGAACTGGAAGATGGTCACCGGCAGGCTGGCCATCGGGGCATTGAGATTGCTCGACCAGAACTGGTTGTTGAGCGCGGTGAAGAGAAGCGGCGCCGTCTCGCCGGAGATGCGGGCGATCGCCAAAAGGATACCGGTGACGATGCCGGACAGCGCCGCGCGGTAGGCGACGGAGCGGATCACCACCCAGCGCGGCGCGCCGATGGCGGTGCCTGCCTCGCGCAGCGCGTTGGGCACGAGGTTCAGCATGTCCTCGGTGGTGCGCACCACCACGGGGATCACCAGGATCGACAGCGCGACGGCGCCGGCAATCGCCGAGAAATGCCCCATCGGCCGTACCAGCAGCTCATAGACGAACAGGCCGATGATGATCGACGGCGCCGACAAAAGGATGTCGTTGATGAAGCGCACGATCGTCGTAAGCCGCGAGAAGCGCCCGTATTCGGCCATGTAGGTGCCGGCCAGCACACCGATCGGCGTGCCGACGACGATACCGATGATCGTCATCACGATGCTGCCGTAGATGGCGTTGAGCAGGCCGCCGGCATCGCCGGGCGGCGGCGTCATTTGCGTGAAGACGGCGAGGTTCAACCCGGAGAGCCCCTTGTAGAGCAGGGCGCCGAGGATCAGCGCCAGCCAGGCGAGGCCGATGCCCGCCGCGACGACGCACAGCGCCATCATCACCGCATTCTTGCGTTTGCGGCTTTGGTGAAGCGATTGGGCAGTCGACATCGGTCAGGCTCCCGTGCGGCTATCGATGCGCAACAGCATGTAGCGTGCGAGCGCGAGGATGATGAAGGTGATGATGAACAGGATCAGGCCGAGCGACACCAGCGAGGACGTGTAGAGAGCGCCGTCGGCTTCGGTGAATTCGTTGGCGATGGTCGCCGAGATCGTCGTGCCCGGCGCGAACAGCGAAGCGCTGATGCGGTGCGCGTTGCCGATGACGAAGGTGACGGCCATCGTCTCGCCGAGCGCGCGGCCGAGGCCGAGCATGACGCCACCCATGATGCCGACGCGGGTATAGGGGATGGTCACGCGCCGGGTCACTTCCCAGGTCGTGCAGCCGATGCCGTAGGCCGATTCCTTCAGCACCGCCGGCACCGTGTCGAACACGTCCTTGGTGATCGAGGTGATGAAGGGCAGCACCATGATGGCGAGGATCAGCGACGAGGTCAGCAGGCCGATGCCGTAGGGCGGACCGGCGAACAGGCTGGAGAGGCCCGGTATGCCGTGGAAGATGTTGATGATGAAGGGCTGCACCGTCGTCTGCAGGAACGGCGCGAAGACGAACAGGCCCCAGATGCCGTAGATGATCGAGGGAATGCCGGCGAGCAGTTCGACCGCGATGCCGATCGGGCGCCGGAGCGGGCGCGGGCAAAGCTCGGTCAGGAAGACGGCGATGCCGATGCCGATCGGCACGGCGATGAGTATGGCGATGGCCGAGGTGACGATGGTGCCGTAGATGGGCGCGAGCGCGCCGAAATTCTCGGTGACCGGGTTCCAGGATTCGGTGGTCAGGAAGGAGAAGCCGAACTTCGACAGCGCCTCCCACGAGCCGGCGATCAGCGAGATCGCGACGCCGCCGAGGAGAACCAGCACGAGGATGGCGGAAAGGCGCGTGGCCGTCCGGAAGGCCATGTCGGTGAAGGCGAAGCGGCGCACTGTCGCTTCTCTGGTCCGCAGGGCGGACGATGTCGCGGCTTCGGAAACGGCTGTCATTGAGCCCCTCGCATTTCGAAAGAGACAGGAGGGCGCCAAAGACGCCCTCCTTATTCCGCAGGTATTATATTACATGCCGGAGTAGAGCGGCTTGCCGCTCGCGTCGACGATGTCCTTGCCCCACATTTGCTCGACGCTCTTCACGACGGCGTCGGGCATCGGGACGTAGTCCAGGCTGGAGGCCAGGTCGTCGCCCTTGGCATAGGACCAGGCGAAGAATTTGAGCGCTTCGGTCGTGGCCGCCGCGTCGTCCGGCTTCTTGTAGACGAGGATCCAGGTGGCCGACGTCATCGGCCAGGATTCAGCGCCCGGCTGGTTGGCCAGGATGACGCCGTAGCCCGGCTGCGAGCTCCAGTCGGCATTGGCCGCGGCGGCGGAGAAGGCAGCGGCGGTCGGCTCGACCTTCTTGCCGTCCTTGTTCACCATGTCGGCATAGGTGAGCTTGTTCTGCTTGGCATAGGCATATTCGACATAGCCGATCGCGCCGCCGGTCTGCGAGACGTTGTTGGCGACGCCTTCATTGCCCTTGGCGCCGATGCCCACCGGCCACTCGAGCGCGGTGTTGACACCGACTTTCGACTTCCAGTCGGCGCTGACGTCGGCCAGGTAGTAGCTGAAGTTGAACGTGGTGCCGGAGCCGTCAGAACGGTGGACGACCGCGATCGCCTGGTCGGGCAGCTTGACGGAGGGGTTGAGCTTCTTGATCGCTTCGTCATTCCAGTTGGTGATCTTGCCAGCGAAGATGTCGGCCAGCGTCGGACCGTCGAGCACCAGCTCGCCCGGCTTGACGCCTTCGAGGTTGACGACCGGAACGATGCCGCCCATCACCATCGGGAACTGAGCGAGCCCGGTGGAGTTGAGATCCTCGCCCTTCAGCGGCGCGTCGGAAGCGCCGAAGGTCACGGTCTTGGCCTTGATCTGCTTGATGCCGCCGCCGGAGCCGATCGACTGGTAGTTAAGGCCGATGCCGGTCTCCTTCTTGTAGGCGTCGGCCCACTTCGCATAGATCGGATAGGGGAAGGTGGCGCCGGCGCCGGAAATGTCGGCAGCCATCGCGGCGGTGATGCTAAGGGTTGATGCCGCAGCCATTGCAATCGCAACGGCCGCCGAGCGGATGAAATGTCTCATGTGGCCTGCTCCTGTTCGGAAGATGGTCTTTCGGCACCCGTTCTATCGGCGCCCGGTGAGCGCAATAGCCCTCGATTATTACAGTCGCATGACAGTTTCGTGTCAGCCCAGTAACGCCTGAAAAGGGGATATCTGGAGAGGTCCGAGCGACCTCGAAGGACCGGCCGGAGTTTGCCGCGGGAATCAGTAACTTGTCTGACTTTTGAATCAAAAATTATCCCGGCGGCCGGGTCACGGCCGCCGGGAAATAAAATCCGGACGAGAGTGCGTTGCCTGAAAGCCAGAGCGGATCATGGCATGGCCGTCGCCGAAAACAGGGCCCGTTGGGGTAGAGTCGACGCTGTTTCTTGTTGGCGGTCGCTGCTCCCGCCCGTAACTGAAAGGCGGAATCAATGACTACATTGTCCGAACTTGGCTCATGCTTTGGTATGGTGCGATCGCACCATACGCATGCGTCAGTCTGTTGCCTCCATCCTGCCCGCCAAATTCGTTCTAACCGGCGTTGCGCCGGGTCTCGACGTCCGATCCCAGCCAGCGCTCGAGCTTTTCGAGCAGCGCCCGCGGACTGATCGGCTTCGGCAGGTAGTCGTCCATACCGGCCTCCAGGCAGCGTTCGCGGTCGCCCTTCAGCGCATGCGCCGTGACGCCGACGATCGGCACATGCGTGCCCATGTCCTCCTCGAGCCGGCGGATGGCGCCCGTAGCCTCCAGCCCGTTCATTTCCGGCATCGATACATCCATCAGGATCATGCGCGGATTGAGCCTGCCGAAGGCGTCGAGCGCCTTGCGGCCGTTGCCGACGATCTCGAAGCGGTAACCGGTCTCGCCAAGGATCTGGGTGAACACCAGCTGGTTCACCTCATTGTCCTCGGCGACGAGGATGTCGAGCCCGCGCTCCGCATCGGTTGGGCGCGCCCGCGCCGGCGGTGGCTGCAGCATGGCGCGGTCCGATGCCGCCGCCTGCGCCGGCGCGGCTTGCGGCGGGCTGTTGCCAGCGGCGGGTTGCGCCGCGGCGCTGCTGTGGCGATGACGCTGGATGGTCGCCACCAGCGTTTCCAGGAGGATGGAGGAGCGCGCCGGCTTGATAAGCTGCGCATCGATGCCGAGGTCGCGATAGGCCGTGTTGGCAAGCGACTGGTCGACCGAGGTCAGCATGATGATGGGCGTATGCGCCAGGCCCGCCGTGCTGCGCACGATGCGCGCCATCTCGGCGCCGGTCATGCCGGGCATCTGGTAGTCGAGCACCACGCAGTCGACCGGCACGCCATAGGCGGCGGCGGCGATAAGCACCTTCAACCCCTCGGCGCCGCTTTCGGCCGCGCAGGAATCGAACGTCCACGACGCCATCTGCTCGCTCAGGATCGAACGGTTGACGGCGTTGTCGTCGACGATGAGCACGCGCGCGCCGGTGACGTCGACCGGCATGATGCGTTGCCCGCCCTGCTCGGCCCTGGGCAGGGTGACCGTGAACCAGAAGGTCGAGCCCTTGCCCTCGGCGCTGTCGACGCCGATCTCGCCACCCATCATCTCGACCAGCCGCGAGGTGATGGCAAGGCCGAGCCCTGTACCTTCGTGCCGCCTGGTCGAGGACGTATCGACCTGGCTGAATTTTTCGAAGACCAGCTTCAGCTTCTCTTCCGGAATGCCGATGCCGGTGTCGGTGACCGAGATGGTGAGCCTTGTTCCCGCCGGAACCCGCTCGCCCATGACGTCGACCAGCACATGCCCTTCGTCGGTGAATTTCACGGCGTTGCCGAGCAGGTTGGTGACGATCTGCCTGACGCGGCCGACATCGCCGATGAACTGACCGTCGAGCCCAGGCTGGACGCGGACGATGAGCTCGAGATCCTTCTCCTTGGCGCGCGTCGATACCAGCGTTGCCACGTCCTCGATCGCCTCGGCGAGATTGAAGGGCGCCGGATCGAGCACCATCTGGCCGGCGTCGATCTTGGAGAAGTCGAGGATGTCGTTGATGATGGTGAGCAGCGCGTTGCCGGACTTGACGATGATGTCGGTGAACGTCTTCTGCTTCGGATCGAGATCCGACTTTGCCAGCAGTTCCGCCATTCCAAGAACCCCGTTCATCGGCGTGCGTATCTCGTGGCTCATATTGGCGAGGAATTCGGACTTGGCCCGGTCGGCGAGCACGGCACGCCGCTGCGCTTCGCTCAGCTCGGCCTCGCGCTGCTTGAGCTCGGTGATGTCGGTGGTGGAGCCGATCAGGTAGAGCGAGCCGTCCGAGGCTATCATCGCGCCCTTGCGCGCGAACTGGTGCCTGACGCTGCCGTCCGGCATCGTCACCGTCTCCTCGATCTCCTGCGTTTCGCCGGTGCGCAGCACGGCAAGGTCGCCAGCGACGAAAGCTTCGCCGTCCGCGCCGAATATCTCGACGTCGGTCTTGCCGACCGCTTCTTCCTTGCTGAAGCCGGTGAGATCGCACCAGCCCTTGTTGACGTAGAATTGCCTGAGGTCCGAGCGCTTGGCGTAGATCGACACCGGCACATTGTCGATAAGGCTGCGGAACACCTCGTTCTCGCTCATGCTTGCCTTGAGCGCCTGCTCGCGCGCCTTGACATCGGTGATGTCGGTGCTGGAGCCGACCAGATGCACCGACCCGTCGGTCGCCACCAGCCGGCTCTTGCGCGTCATCAGCTGCCGCACCGTGCCGTCGCGGTGAGTGACGGCTTCCTCGACCTCGCGCCCCAGGCCGGTCGTGACGACTTCGGTGTCGTCATTGCTGAAACCGTCCGCCTCTTCCGTCGCGAAAAGCGCGCGATCCGTCTTGCCGAGCACCTCGTCCTTGGCGAGGCCGGTCAGCGCGCACCAGGCCTTGTTGACGAATTCGATGCTGAGATCGTCGGCCTTGATGAAGGCGGCCACGGGCAGCTCGTCCATGACGTGCCGGTAGAGGTCGATCTGGCGCATGGAGTCGCGCAGCGCCCTCTCGCGGACCTTGATGTCGGTGATGTCGACGCGCACGCCGATGAACGCGCCATCGTCGGTGCGCATGTCATAGACCTGGTACCAACGCCCATCCGGATTGAGGCGCTCGTAGAAAGAGTTCGGCAAGCGGTACCGCTTGAGCATGGCGTCGAGCCAGCGCTCGGTGTCGACGCCATACAGATCGTCGATCCCGGCGTCGCCGCTCGAGCGGAAATAGCCGACCGAATGGCCGAGAGCCAACGCCTCGCGGAACGTGCGGCCCGGCTGCCAGGCCGGCTTCAGCGCCGGCAGCGTGTCCTGCAGCTTGCGGTTGGCGAAGACGAAGCGGTCGTCAGGATCGTAGATAATGACGCCGGCCGGCAGCGACTCCAGCACGGTGGCGAGGTTCCGCCTTGCGGCCTCGGCCTCGGTCTCGCGCTGTTTCACGTCGGTGATGTCGACATAGGAAATCAGCCGCTTGCCGCCGGGAAGAGGCGCCAGCGAGGCGGCCAGCGTGCGGCCGCCCTTGCGCGGCAACTGTCTGGAACTGGTCATGCCAACAATAATTTCAGCCTCTCGCTGGGCGACGTGACGCTGCCAAGTCGCCTCGTCGGCGCCAAATGGATCGCCGCCACGACTGGCCTCCATAACGTGGCGGAAGCTGCTGCCCACCGGAGCGCTACCCGGCTTGATCCCCCAGAAATCGTAGAAGGCGCGGTTGATCACCTCGGCGCGCAACTCGTCATCGAGGACAATGACGCCAATCGGCATCGAATCGACCATCATCCCGAGATTGGCGAGCGCCATCGAAGTCGCGGCTGCATCCTGGCCCGGCAACACCCCGTTACCGTGCCCCTCGTCGAGGTCTGGCCCGCCGCTGTCCGCCCCGACAGTTCCGTCCGTATCCGCCATTCCTACCCCCAAGGCCGAACCATGCCGGTTCGTCGGCGGAATGTGCCCGACAAGCATTAACGATCCGCTAACCATAATGATTGCAACCGCCTGCCGTCCGGTGCCGTTGAGGCAGATTGCGATCGCGGCACCGGCTGCGCTAATCCGCCCGTTGGCGATCAAGGCAACGACGCATATAAGGTGTCTGAGGTGTTGCTAATGTTTGATCGATTCGCGGCTTTCATCCTGTGCCCGGCGCTGCTTGCGGCGGGCGGCTGCGCGCGCAGCGACGATGGCACGGTGATCGTTCCGAGCCGGATGGATGTCAGGCGTGTCTGGGACGAGGCGCCGCCGGGAACAACCGCGTCGCGGCAGATCGCGTCGGACGTGTTTCCCCTGCCGCCGAGCCTGCCGCAGAGCCCCGTTGTGCGGCGCCATTCCAGGTCCGCTCCGGCGAGACCCTCCTACAACCAGGATCTGCCCGATCAGTCTTCCGACGGACAGAACCCCCTCACCTGCAGGAATGTCGGCGAAAGCGGCAAGCGCTACCGCGTCGTCTGCGAGTGACTTGCCTTAAAGCGCGTCGCGATCTTTCAGATTCGCTCCATGCGTTTTAGGTTTTTGATTTTACGCATGTCTCTATCCCGAAACCGGTTCCCACGTTTAGGAGGCATGCTTTAAATCCGCCGGCCGATGCCGGCTCGGCGGCTTGCCTCGGCACGGATGCCTCAAAGCCGGGAACGGCGGCCGGATCAGTTCGCCGGGAAGAAGGCCGGGCCAACGATGCGCACCGGCTTTGCGCCTGCCGGAGCAACCGGCTTGGGCTGCGCGATCGAACTGGTGGCATTCGCTCCCGTGCCCTGAGCGCTGCTCGACGGAATATCCGAGACTGTGGTGAGGTCCGGTCTTGATGTCGGCAAGGGAATGATGGCGTTTTCCATGTTGCGCGGCGTCACCGTGCGCGCCCTGAGCTCGGCCACACGTTGGGAGTAGCGCTTGAGGTCGCAGGCCTTGAACTCGGCGTCATCGCGATAGCGGAAGGCTGTTGGCAGCTCGGTATAGGGCTTGCGCGTCTCGACCGCCACCATCTGGTCGGTCTCGAGGCTAGGGTCGCTCAGCGTATAGAGATCGACGCCCGCATCGTCGCAGATGTAGCGGCATTGATCGACAGTATCCTTGAGATCCCCGGCCCGCGCGAATTGCGAGTTCGGCGCGGGGAAGAAATAGCCGTCCGAGAGGCGAACGCAAAACAGCATCGCGTTCCCGCCGGACGCCTCCGTGCTGGATGCCTGCTGCTGGGGGGCCTGCTGCCGCTTGGGAGCAGCCTGACAACCGAGGGCGGCGTATCTCGCCTGCAACCCGGAGGAGTCGCGGCCGGAATTGCCGATGCTGGCGATCCGGCGCTGCACCTCGGTCCGGCTCCGGATGAGATCCGCGCAGGGATTGAAGAAGCCCCCGACAGCGCTGCTGGCGGTGCATTTGCGCTGCCTCTCCAGCGCTTGGATCGCGGCAAACTGGCGACGCAGTTGCGCAAGCTCGGGGCTCGCCGCGTGGCCGGACAGCATCTGCCTTCTCAGCGTCGAGCAAGAATCGGCGTAAGAAACCTGCGTCATCGCCAAGATCGTCATGACCACCAGAAATGGCATCTTAAGAAACCGCAACCTCGTCATCGGGTGCCACCCCTATGCGAAAAACGAGTTCGACTTGATCGACGCCAGCTAATTGAGAAAATACTCATGTATATAAAGGTTAGCCAGCGAGACTCCTCTATACTATCTAGGTGATATACTCAATATTGTGAAACAAATATTACGCTTTCACCTCAAGATTGAGGCAGTAACCGAAAACCATCTGGCCATGGCCGGGCCGCGGCGTGATCACGGATCGCTGATGAAACCTTTGACCAGCGATGGACGTTGTTGGCGTTGATGTGATCCGCGCGGTGCAGAGGAGACTGAAAGATGTCCATTCACTTCACCGTCTCTGGCCTGACCAGGAATCTGATCCATTCGCTTGGGCTGGATCATGAGCAGGCGCCGAGACCCCTCACTCCCGAACAAAGCCTTCTGCTGGATTGCTATCTGGCCGGGCAGATCCCGGACTCCGCCTGGAGCGACTATGTCTTCGAGATGCCAGAACTGGAAAAGCACGCCGAGGTCAGGCGCACACGCGGTTTGACCTGAAGCAATTCCAGGAAAAGTGTGAGCGGTTAAGCTCGGCGGCTTCGCGGTAGCCTTCCGTCCGGAATTGCGTCAAACAAACAGTCGGGCCTGCCGCCTACTTCTTCGGCGAGTTGAATTGCAGCGTGAAAACGTTTCCGGCGACACCTTGCGCCAGCGAGGGCGAGAAGCTGAGCGGCAGGCAGTCCTGCATGGCCTTGGTCGCCGCATCGACATAGGCTTTGCGCGCCTTGTCGTCGCCGCCGACATGAACAGCTGTTGTTTTCGGCGGCCCGATCAGCGTGCCGTCGCGTTTGAAGCTGAAGCTGAGCGTGACCGAGGAATTGTCGGAATTGGCCGGCGGCGTCCAGCAGGCGAGCAGGGCGGCGCCGACCTCGTTCATGCTGTTGAGCGATGCGGCGGCCGATGGAAAGGACACAATCGAAAGCGCGCCCGCTATCATCAGAAATCTTGCCGTGTTCATCGCAGGTCCTCGTCGCGGTCGTTGCGCCCCCTGACGGTATCGTAGGGTCCATGACGAGGATGACAATAGGATTTCAGTCCGCCCCTCGGCGAGGCAATCATACTGTCGTGATTTCCGCGCGATGGCGGCGAAAAAGCAAAAGGCCGGCACGCAGCCGACCTTTCCCTTGCCTCGTCATGGCGCCAGTACATCCGTGGTCGCGGCGAGGACTGGAACCAGTAGACAGGTCTTGGGTAAACGAAACCTTAACGCCTATCTCCCGAAAGTGGGAACCGGTT
Source organism: Mesorhizobium vachelliae (assembly GCF_033977325.1). Lineage (NCBI taxonomy): Bacteria > Pseudomonadati > Pseudomonadota > Alphaproteobacteria > Hyphomicrobiales > Phyllobacteriaceae > Mesorhizobium > Mesorhizobium vachelliae. The sequence goes on along the minus strand of NZ_JAVIIR010000010.1, from coordinate 25,710 downwards.
TCGCGAGGGCCGGCTATGCCCTGGCCTGAGATCTCACATGCGCGATGTAGCCGCGCACGTCGCCTGCCGGCTCCGAATAGGCCTTGCCGAGCTTCTTCTCCAGCGCCGCCATGTATTCCTTCGCCCAGTTGGGCAGCGCATAGTCGATGACCGCCAGGAATTCGAGCGTAGCCGCCAGCCTTATATCGGCGATCGACGGATTGTTGCCGCCGATGAACGGCTTGCCGTCGCGAAAGAAGGAGTGAAACACCTCGAGCGGCTCGGCGATCGCGGCCATCGCCGCCTTCTGCGCTTCCGACTTCTTGTCGGGATGGGCATCGCTATGGCCGACCTCGCCGGCATATTGCGGGAAGCCGAGCGCCGGATAGGTCGCGCGCGCGACATAGGGATAAAGCGTGCCGACAAGGTAGAACATGGCGCTGTCGATCATCGCCCGCTTTGCCGGCGCCTTCGGATAGAACTTATCCAGCCCGTGCTTGTTGGCGAGATACTGCATGATGGCGCAGCTTTCCCAAAGCACGCCGCGCGGCAGGCCCTTGTCCTCGATCATCGGCGTCAGATGCGCCGGATTGCGCGCCAGGAACTCGGGCGAACGCGTATGGCCCCAGGCATCGGTCTCCGCATGATCTAGTCCGGCCGCGCGCGCGAACACCCGCACCGTCATGTTGTTGACGCTCGGCCTCAGCATGCTGAGCTTCACGCCGGGCTTCGCTTTGGCCTTGGGCGCGGCCTTTGCCGTCGCTTTGGGCGCAGCCTTCGCCTTCGCTTTAGGCGCGGCCTTCGCCGTCGCCTTGGGCGTAGCCTTTGCTGTCATCTTGGATGCGGCTTTCGTATTCACCTTCGCGGCCGTCTTTGCCGCGGCCCTGGTAGTGGGTTTCTTCGCGCTCTTCGTTGCAGCCTTTGCCATGTCGGTCCTCCCTCTGACCCGGTTAATATGGATTTTTTGCCGCCCTGTTTTCCGACAGGGTTTCGCGTGACCGCTCGACCAGCGCCTGGATGGCATCGGCCAGATGCAGTTCGGCGATGTTGTAGTCGCCGCGCGCCACACGGATCTTGTGCGCTTCCATCAGCACGTCGGCGTGGGTGAAGCCGGCCGGCGGCTCGAAGCGGTAGGAAGCAAGCTCGATCAGCAGTCCCAGCGGGTCCTCGAAATAAATCGAGTCCATGAAGCCGCGGTCCTTGACGCCGCTATGCTTGATGCCGCGCTCGTCGAGCCGCGCGACCGCCTGCAGGAAGGTGACCCGCGACACCGAGAACGCGATGTGGTGGACGCAGCCGATATCGGTCGGCGTCCGCCGCTTGACCGGGGTGCGGCTCTCGTCGGTGAAGACGGTGATCAGCCGCCCGTCGCCCGGATCGAAATAGAGATGGCTTTCGCTCGCCTTGTCGAGATTGGGCTGCTCGAAGATGAAAGGCATGCCGAGCACGCCCTCCCAGAAGTCGATCGAAGTCTGGCGCCCGGCGCCGACCAGCGTGATGTGATGAACGCCTTGCGACTGCAGCTTCCGCATTGGCTCCTCCCGCCTGCGCTTGCGCCTTGCCGGCTGGCGGGTTCCCAGGTGCCTGGCCGCGTGGATCGGCCCTGGGCACGCGACCGTCGCCCGGTTCTCGTCGCTCCGCCTGCCACATCTCTTCGGATCGCGGCCGGAGCGTTTGATGACGGGATGCTAATTCAATCCGAGACGTTACGCCAGAAGCCGCGCGGCCTTCACTGCGCTTGCGAGCCATCGCCGCCGTCGGCGATGATGCGGATCGATCGCCGCTGTCCGGCTTGGATTCGGATAGCGGCCAGGCACGCTCTCGATTCATGACCCCAGTTCTGCCCCCTGCAGGCGGAATCGATCCCTGACCCGGGAATGATGCGCGGGCCTTTGTCGGTGGTGTTCACGACAAGCAAGTCCGGATCATGCATGGTTGAAGGGAGGGCGAGGCCCGATACCGAGCCGACCACAATGAGGATCAGGCAGCAGCCGGATGCGATCAGGGCGGCGGTCGCCACCGGATGCGTGGCCATCCACCCTGAGAACCCCGCCGGTGGCCGCGAGGAGCGGCTGTCCGTTGCACTCATCTCACTCAATCCACGCTTTACTTGCCGATGTCGAAGCGCGCGAAGGCCTGTTGCACGCGCCGTCGACAGTCGGCTCGGAGCACGTCCCATCCTGGCCCACAAAGGCGGGCCATCCGGCGAAGGTCATGACCGACGGTGGCCGAAGCCAGCGCCGTCGCAGGCGTCTCGGTCCCTCAGGTCAGGATCCACGCCACGGTCCTGCCGGTATCGGCCGGAACACCGCCGATACCGGCGGACAGATGAGGCGAAATGGCACCCAGCGGCACTTCCAGAATATGCGCGATCGCCCTGAGGGTCTTGGTGGAGGCGGTCTTGCCGGAGCGCTCTATCTGCGACAGCATGCTGGGGGTTATCCCGGCTTGGGCGGCAAGCTGCCTTCCACTCAGGCCGCGCAGGATCCTGACCGCACGAACCGGGTTCTCGCCGGCGGCGATCCTGTCGAGGACGCGCTTGGGCAAGGGGCTGTTGGGAGCAGCCTCGTCAAGGTCGCTCACACCCGCCATCGCCGTCCGCTTGAGGATGCGGAACTGGGATTCCGGCAGCACGACCATGCGTTCCTTCGAGCCTGGGTGCTTGATGAATTGGACGTTTAGCTTCATGGCACCCTCGACCTAACTCCTTTGGCCGGGAAGGGACATCTGGCGAAAGTCAGAAGCGATGATGACGAAAGTCATATTCGTTTGCGGCCGGTTCAGGCTTACGTCAAAGTGGACTGCCGCGCCCTTCGGCTGTTTTTGTGAGAATGAATGATCGATATCGGCACCGAATTACTGCCGGCCGCGCAAGCGGAAGTCATCGGGCTTGCTGTTTTGCAGGCCGACAGGACCGTTCAGCAAAAGGTGGGGCGCCTGGTCGAGTGGCTGCCGGCCCTTGGAGCGGACAGTTGCCTGTGCACGCTGCTGGTCGGGATGGAGGCCGAGATGGCGGCCTTGTCCGAAGGACGCCGCGATCTGATCGCCTTGTCGGGCGTGCGGGCCGAATTGCCGGGGCTGGACCGCCCCGTTACCGCCGTCATCTTGTGGAACGGCGATCGATCGCACTATGTCGTGATCGCGATGCCTGATTTCACGGCGCGCCAGGCCGAGATCATGTTCGAAAGCGAGCGGCGCGCCCGACGCTTGATGGAACAGCAGCTCGAAGCCGCCAACTCCGAGGTGCGCTTCGCCTCGCTCGCCCGCACACGGCTCCGCCTGGCGCGCGACCTCCACGACACGCTCGTGCATTCGATCATCGCATTGCTGACCCAGATCCGGCTGACGCGGCACTTTCTGGCGACCGATCCCGCTCGCGTCTCGGACGGGCTCGCGATTGCCGAGGAGGCCGCGATAACCGGCCTGGCGCGGGCGCGCGACGCCATCGCCCGGCTCAGGATGCCCGACGACCTCGAACCGGGTTCGGATGTCGAAGAGATGCTGTCGGACTTCGCGCAACAGACCGGCATCGAGGTCTCGACGCGGATCGATGATGGAGCCCGCCCCGGGTTGCAGGATCACGAGACGACGATTCGGCGCATTGTCGGTGAGGCGTTGCGCAACGTCGAGGCGCACGCGAAGGCGCGACAGGTCCGATTCGACGCGGCTGTGGAGAAAACGGAAGTTGGCCGAAGGCTTGTCGTCGATATCCGCGACGACGGACGCGGCTTTGACCGGACCATCTCCAAGCAAGGCCATTTCGGGCTGATTGGCATGGCTGAATTTGCCGAGCTCGCGGGGGGACAATGCACCGTGGAAAGCGCGCCGGGAGCGGGCACGCTGGTCCGGACATCCCTTCCCCTGACCGTGTCGGCGACGAACGACCGGTCCAGCGCGGCTGGAGTGTAGAACGATGACCGATCCGAGCCCGCGACCCGAAAGGATACGCGTGTTGATCGCCGAGGATCAGACATTGATCCGGGAAGGCCTCGTCACGCTCCTTGCCCAGCAGAACGACGATTTCGAAATCGTCGGCGCCGCCGCCGACGGCGAGCAGGCGATCGAGTTCGCGCGGCGCTACCGTCCGGACGTCGTCCTGATGGATCTGCAGATGCCGCGCGCCGACGGCGTCACGGCGACCCAGCGTATCCTGCGCGAATTTCCAGGCACCGGCATCGTGGTCCTGACCACTTTCGAGACCAACGACCTGATTTTCGAGGCTGTCAGCGCCGGAGCCAAGGCATATCTGTTGAAGGACTCCAGGATCGACGAGATCGCGGCGACGATCCGAACCGTGGCGAACGGCCAATCCGCGCTTTCACCTGGTGTTGCCGCGAAAATTCTCCAAGAATTCAAGCGGTTGCGTCCGCGGCACGCCCCGGCGAGCACGTCGATCCGCAACGACCTGACCGCGCGTGAGAACGAGATCCTGAAACTGATCGTCGAAGGCAAGAGCAATGCCGAGATCGGCGCGCAGCTGCATCTGGCCGAGGGTACGATAAAGAATTACGTCAGCACGATCCTGGAGAAGTGCGGTGCCAAGAACAGGACCGAGCTGGCCATAAAGACGATAGGCTGAATGATCTTGCGGGTTGACGCGCGTTCCGGAAGCCATGGGCCGGCACGGCAACGGCAGCGCCGTCGATCGCTCAGAAAGGCCCGCGGCTCGGGGTTTAGGGGGAAGCCACGGGCAGTCTTGTTACCTGAGTTCCTGCTCTTGGCGGCAGGTCGGGGAAGACGGCAGCCGGTGCCTCGCTGCGGCCCCTCAACGGCTATTTCCTTGCCCCATCGCGAGCTTCGATTTCACGGAACGCCAACATGGTCAGAACCATTTCGGCGCTGCCGATCGACGGTCGAGGCGCAAGCAGGCCTACAAGTGCGTTGAGCTGCTCGGTATCCATTTCGGCCAGATGGCCTTTCACGGTCCGCATGGTCTCGTCGAGCTTCGCGAGCAATTCCACAACGATCGTCATGTCCGAAGCCTTGCCCATGGTTCGCGGGCGACCTTGTTGAAGGCGGATGCTGTGCCGAGGATTTCCGCCGGTCGGCAGCGAAGGCTTGCGGACCGAAAAATGAGGCATAGGCGATGGGGCCGGGCCGGCGCCCGGCCCCATCGAACGGATCCCGTTATTTCCTCGCGAGCAGGTCGCGAATCTCGGTCAAGAGCTGCACATCGGCCGGCGGCGGCGCGGCGGCAGGCGCGGGCTTCTCGCCCTCAAGCCGCTTGCGCATATTGTTCACCGCCTTGACCATCAGGAAGATGATGAAGGCAAGGATCAGGAAGTTCAGCACGACCGTGATGAATGAGCCATAGGCGAAGACGGCGCCCTCTTTCTTGGCCTCGGCCAACGTGGCCGAATGGACGTTCGAGGACAGCCCGAAGAAGTAATTGTTGAAGTCCAGCCCGCCGAAGATCGCGCCGATGATCGGCATGATGATGTCGTTGACGAGCGAATCGACGATCTTGGAGAAGGCGGCGCCGATGATGACGCCGACGGCCAAGTCCATCACATTGCCCTTGGAAATGAATTCCTGGAATTCTTTCAGCATCCCCATCTCCTCTAGAGAGAGCAATTCCAGGAAAAGTGCCAAGCGGTTTTCCGTCCGGAATTGCGTAAAAACAAATACTTGGAGCAGGTCGGCGATTCTATGATCCCATCAAACGCCGAACTGCTCCAAGGCCACCGCCACTTCCGTCGTCAGGCGAAGGCGTTTTCGCGCCTGAAATGCTTGACGAGCAGATAGTAGAAGACCGCGCGATGTTTGTTGCGATTGGTCCGGCCGTACTGGTCGATGACCCTGGCGAGCCCCGCATCCAGGCCCGAGTCTTCAGCCAGCCCCAGCCTTTTGACGAGAAAGTTCTTCTTGACCCGCTCCAACTCCTCCTTGTCCGAGGCCGAGACGGTGGATGCATCCTTGTCGTAGATCGACGGGCCGCAGCCCTTCGTCACTTTCGTCAGGAGATCCATATCCGCCGTAAGGCCGCACTTCACCTTCAGGTCCGCCGCATATTTGCTGATCAGTTCGTCTTGCTTGCTCACACGTTTGCCCTCTCGTTTCCGGCCGAACGGCGATGCTGCCGTCGAGCCGCGCGGCCTGGTTGCCGCAAAGCCATGTCTCGATTTGTCTTGCTGTCCGTAAGTGTCAGCCGCGGCCCGTCGCAAGCACGCCGTCGGGGCTAGCCTTGTCGACGGCGGCCGGCAGATGCTGCGCCAGGACGCCGGCCACCTGATCCAGCGGAATTCCGAACTGGGTCGCCAGTTGCTGAAGGCGCTGGTCGCCAAGCGCCGCCTTGATCTCGTCCGGCGCGATTGGAAGATTTGCGGCGTTGGTGCTCAGCCACGACTCGACGCGATCGCCGAGGCCTGACTTCTGCAGCATGGCAACCACACCCTGGTAACCGCCGACGCTGGTCAGCGCATCGCCCAGGAGGTTCGAGCCTCCGCCCTGCTGCCCGCCTTGCAAGGCGCTTTGCAGACTGTCCAAAAATCCCATCTGGGAACCTCCCGTCGAAAAATCAGGCCCGCCGTCGCGCAGCGTTCGGGTGTGGTTTATGCCGTTTCGCGGGATAGCGACACTTGACGAAGGTCAGGACCGAAGATGACGAAAGTCACATTTTCGGCAGCAGCCTGATCGCGCTTAAACCAGGCACTCCTGTTTACGGTATAGGGGGCGCTTGGGCTCGATCCGTTCCGGTTCGAAGGACGACTGGCATGATGCTCGTCATTGCGTTAGGTGACGATGGACAGGGCGGCGTAAATGCCACGCCCGACGCGTGACAGCCGCACGAGGCCAACAAGTCGGTTGCCTGTCGCACGAATTAGGATTTCATATAACGATCGTCACAGTATCAGTGAGTGTGGAAAACCGGGGAATGAGCATGAAAGGCGCCGAGCAAGCTGGAAAAGCCAAGGATGGAGCCACATCCGCGAACGGATCGGAACCGACCGTCCATCCCGAGGCCACGATTGATCAGGTTCGCAACCTCCTGTTCGGAGGCGCGCAGCGATCGCTCGAGACCAACCTTGCCGGCCTGCGCGAGGAGATGCAGGCCAGCATCAAGCAGCTTCAGGCCGACTTTGCCAAGGAGCTAGCGATCCTGCAGGCACATGTCCTGGAGCTCGAGCGGGAGACCGAACAGAAGCGGCTCGCCTCGCAAAGGGACATCGGCGCCGCGATTTCGGACCTTGGAGCAACCATCAGCGGGCTAGGGTCCGGCCGCGCGGGAAAGTAGCATGACGTCCGCCGCCGGCCAGAACCGTGAGATCGAGCAGCTTAGAAAACTGCTCTTTCAAACGGAGGCGGCGCGTCTCGAGGCGCTGGGAGCGGACGTTGCTCTGCTTCAGCAATATATCGGCAGCCCCGACCGGCTGGAAACGGCAACGGCCGACATCCTCGTCGCCGCGCTGGAACGCGCCGAAGTCGTCCGGCCGCGCGAACTGGCGAATGTCATCGCGCCGTCGGTGGTCTCGGCGATCCGCAGCGAGATCAGGAACTCACGCGACCTCATGGTCGATGCGCTCTACCCGATCACCGGCCGGCTGGTCAGCGCGGCCGTGGCGAACGCCTTCAAGGAACTCGTCACGCGGCTGGAGCAGCGCCTCAATGCGCTCACATCCACGGAGCTGTGGATCGGGCGCATCAAGTCGCTGGCGACGGGCCGCCCGATCAGCGAGTTCGTTCTGGCAAACGCCAGTCCGCCGCGCGTCAGTCGGTTGCTGATGATCGAGCGCGGCAACGGACGCCTCGTCGCGGACTGGAAGCGCGACGAGACCTCCGACGAGCGGGCCGACCTGCTGAGCGCGATGGTGGCGGCGATCCTGGAATTTTCCGTCCAGGCCCTTGCCGGCGAAGGCAATCTGCAGCAGCTCGATTTCGGCGGACGCGAGATCGTGCTTCGCGCCTCGCCCCGGTTCATCCTGGCGGCGGAATGCATCGGCCCCCTTCGCCCGGTCGACGACGCCAGGATCAATTCGCTTTTCTTCGACACGATCGAGAGCATGGACCGCGGCAAGGACTGCGACGCCGCCACGCTGGCGTCGCTGGCCGCCTCGATCGAAGCCGGTCCCGCCGCGCAACCTAAACCGGGTCGGGGCGGAAAGGTCGTCCTGCTCGTGCTCGCGGCTCTCGCCGTCGCCGGGCTGGCATGGCTGGCGAGCGTCTATTTGACCCGCACGATGCTCGAGCGACGTACGAACGCCGCGCTCCAGGAACTGGTCGACAAACAGCCCCTGTTGGAAAGCTTTCCGCTGCGGCTGGACTTCGACCATCACAGCCGCAGCGTCTCGGTCTCCGGGATCGAGCCCAGCCAGATCGAGACGGCTCCGCTGATCGGCGCCTTGGCCAAGGCCGCAGCGCCATATCGGGTGGTCGGCCGGATCGGCGTCGTTCCGGGCACGGAACAGTTTGCGGCGCTGCACGCCGACATCGACACCCTGCGGCAGTCGGCGACCGGCCTCCAGGCGGGCATCGACGAAAACCGCCGGGCGATCGCCGAGCTGCAGCAGTCTCTCGCCGATCTTCGGAAGTCCGCCGGCGAAACCGGCGAGGCGCTCGCCGGTCAACGGCAGTCCCTCGCCGACCTGCAGGCCCGCATCGATCAGACGCGTGGCCCGAGCCAGGAGGAGCTGCAATCCCTTGCCGGCCTCCAGGCGGACATCGACGAAACACGCGCGGCGATCGCCGCGGAAACAAAATCCAGGAGCCAGCAATACGAGACGGTGCGGTCGATCGCCGACAGCGCCGCCGAGCGGCTTGATCGCTTCATGGCCTCGACAGCGATCTTCTTCGGCACGGCCGACATGTTCGCCGACGACACCGAGGCCGAGCAGCAGATCCGCGATCTGGCCGGACTTCTCGCGGGCAACGACTTGAGGATCCGTGTGGTCGGGCACGCCGACGACACCGGAACGGAATCGACCAACCGCGTGGTCGCCCGCAAGAGAGCCGATCAGGTGGTGCGCAAATTGGTTTCGCTCGGGATCGAGCCGTCGCGCTTGTTCGAGGTTTCGCGTTCGTCATCGGTGCCGATTTCCGACGTGCCGAGCGAAGGAAACCGCCGCGTCACCTTCGAAAACGTGTTTCAAGCCGAGCGCCTTCAGTGATGTTCAGCGCAAAGGTCATGCTGTTGGGTGACATGGGCGTGGGCAAGACCTCGATCATGTACCGCCTCGTGCATGATCGTTTCGATGGCGAATACAAATCCACGCTTGGTGTCGAGGTGCTGAGCTACGATGTTCCCGCCGATCCGGTCCGCGGCGGCGAGGCGGCACGGCTCGTTCTGTGGGACACCGACGGCGATTTCGGCGCGCGTATTTTTGACACCGTTTATGTGACCGGCGCGTCTGCCGCGATCATCGTCTCGGACGTGACGCGCCCGCAAACGGTGACGCGTATGGTCGAGCTGGTTCGTAGCTTCGAGGCAAGATTTCCGGGCAGGCCATACAGGGCGCTCGTGAACAAGATCGATCTCGCCGAAGCCGCCGGCAGCGCCGAAGAAATCGGCCAACTGCCGCGCTCGAGCGTCAAATTCGTGAGTGCCAAGAACGGCGAGGGAATCGTGGAAGCCTTTGCCGAACTCGCCGAAACAATGCGGCGTCGGCAGTTGTAGCCGGGCCCGCCGCGAGTCAGGGATTCGTGTCTCAGAATGGTGGGTTCCCGTACGGAACCCTCGGCCCACCCGGCCGTTTAGCGTCAATGGCACTGGCTGACGACATTCAGATGGCGGAACGCCACGTCCTGCAAGCGGAGCGGCACATCAAGTGCCAGCGCGCGCGCATTGCCGCGCTGAAGCGCAGTCGGCTGCCCCGGGGCAAGGCGTCCAACTTTCTGCAATTGCTTGAAGATGCGCAATCGATGCACCTCCAGCACCTGTCGCGGCTGTTGGAGCAAGCATCCCGCGAAAGAACCGAAGCCGGATTCGCCGCCGCCGTCCCGCTGGCTGCGGAATGACCAGCCTGCTGGATCTTTTCGAACGTCGGTTTTTTGGAAGCTTGGTACGCCCAAGGGGAATCGAACCCCTGTTCCCGCCGTGAGAGGGCGGTGTCCTGACCGCTAGACGATGGGCGCGCTCAAGAACCGGCTACATAGGCTGGCGGCTGGGAAAAAGCAACTGGGGTTTCGATCCTTTCGCGCGCTCTGCCGAGCGGGCAGGTCAGCCTTGCCGTTTCGGCTCGATCAGGTCCCAGAGATTGCCGTAGAGATCGGAAAAGACCGCCACCGTGCCATAGGCCTCAGAGCGCGGCGCCTCGCGGAACTCGACGCCCTTGGCGAGCATCGCCTGATGGTCGCGGGAAAAATTGTCTGTCTCGAGGAAGAGGAAGACCCGGCCGCCGGTCTGATTGCCGATGCGGCTTGCCTGCTCTTCGCCAGACGCCTGCGCCAGCAGCAGCCGCGCGCCCTGGCCCTTCGCCGGCGCGACGGTGACCCAGCGCTTGCCGCCGCCGAGGTCGACATCCTCGATGAGCACGAAGCCGAGCCGCTCGACATACCAGCGAACCGCCTCGTCGTAACTGGCGACGACGAGCGCCACGGTCGCGACGCTGCGGTTTCCGGCAAAGCCGCCCATTTGTTGCGGGCTCATTTGTTTCGGATTGCGAATTGGCCGATGACGCGGCGCTCGGCGATGTCGTAGACGAAGATCGAATGGCTGCCGTCTGTCAGCTCGGCATCGATCGACAAGCGATTGCCGGAGAGCGACTGGCTGATCACCTTGGCGCCGACGGGCAGCACGATGTCGCCCGAGAGCGGCGCGCCGGCCAGAGTCTGGACATCGCCGGCGGGCGCCGGGCCGGTCCCCGGCGCATTGCGGGCTTTGTAGACAAGCGCCCCGATCACCACCATAAGGGCGAGGAACAGAAGGCCGAGATTGACGATCATGAAGCGGACGAGCTTGCGGCGCACATTCTCGGCCGCAGGGTCGAGCGGCTTTTCCTCATCTTCTTCGGCGATCGGCCGGGCCATGGCTAAACAATCCGCAACGGGTTTCGATGAGCGCTCATAACGAAGAGACCCAGATATTGATAGAGGACGAATTGGCGGACGAGGGATCCGGCGCAGCCGTCGTGCTCGAAGCCGGCACTGATGCCGCCGGCCAGCGCCTCGACCAGTGGCTCGCCGCCAGGCTCGGGCCGGAGCTCTCGCGCAGCCGCGTGCAGGCGCTGATCAGGCAAGGCGCCGTCTCCATCGCCGGCAAGGCGGTGCTGGAAGCCAAGCGCAAACTGATTGCCGGTGAGCGGATCGAAATCCTGGTGCCCGCGCCGGAGCCGGCCGAGCCGCAAGGCGAGGACATCCCGCTGGACATCCTCTATGAGGACGACGAGCTGATCGTCATCAACAAGCCGGCTGGGCTGGTCGTCCACCCCGGTGCCGGCAACTGGACCGGCACGCTGGTCAACGCGCTGATCCATCATTGCGGCGACAGCCTGTCCGGCATTGGCGGCGTCAGGCGGCCGGGCATCGTGCACCGGCTGGACAAGGAGACCAGCGGCGTCATGGTCGTGGCCAAGACCGACCGGGCGCACAAGGCCCTGTCGGAGGCCTTTGCCGATCACGGCCGCACCGGCGACCTCGAACGCGCCTATCTGGCGCTGGTCTGGGGCATCCCGCAGCGGCCGACCGGCACGATCGACGCTGCGCTCGGCCGCGCCGCCGACCGCGTCCGCCGCGCGGTGGTGCCGGAAAGCCGCGACGATGCCCGCCATGCCGTCACCCATTTCGGCGTCGTCGAGCGCTTCGGCGAGGGACAGCAGGCTTTCGCCACCGCGAGCCTCGTCGAATGCCGGCTGGAGACCGGCCGCACCCACCAGATCCGCGTCCACATGGCCCATATCGGCCACCCGGTGGTCGGCGACCCGGATTACGGGCAGGCCTTCCGCACCAAGGCGAACCGGCTGCCGGAACCCTTGAAAACCAAGGTCAAAGCCTTTCCCCGGCAGGCCCTGCACGCCTGGCTCCTTGAATTCCGGCACCCGACCACCCATCTAACGATGAGGTTCGAAGCGCCGATACCGGGAGACATGGAGGAACTCGTCGGCGACTTCCGGAAAATTTGAACCGACCCGCCACGAACAAGCTGTAAACCAGCCATCAAAAAACCTGACCGGCGTTGTTCACTTCAGCGTGACAGACTGTTTAGCGTTGAACAAATGCCTGTCTTTTCTGGTTTTGTTCCTATATACAGAGGTTGTCGCGGATGAGCCTTTGGCATCCGTGACGAATGCCCGCCGCTTCGGGGGCATCCACTCCAAAGAGAGAGGGGGCGCTATCATGGCCCAATCATTACCCAGTATTGTTTCCGGTGAAGGCGGTCTCGCCCGTTACCTGGAAGAAATCCGCCGCTTTCCGATGCTTCAGCCGCAGGAAGAGTACATGCTCGCGAAACGCTACGCAGAGCATCAGGACACTTCGGCCGCACACAAGCTCGTCACCAGCCATTTGCGGCTCGTCGCCAAGATCGCCATGGGCTATCGCGGCTACGGCCTGCCGATCGGCGAGGTGATCTCGGAAGGCAATGTCGGCCTCATGCAGGCCGTGAAGAAATTCGAACCGGAGCGCGGCTTCCGGCTCGCCACATACGCCATGTGGTGGATCAAGGCTTCGATCCAGGAATACATCCTGCGCTCGTGGAGCCTGGTCAAGATGGGCACCACCGCCAACCAGAAGCGCCTGTTCTTCAACCTGCGCAAGGTGAAGGGCAAGATCCAGGCGCTCGACGAAGGCGACTTGAAGCCCGACCAGATCGCCGAGATCGCCACCCGCCTCAACGTTTCCGAGGCCGAGGTGGTGTCGATGAACCGCCGCCTGTCGGGCGACGCCTCGCTCAACGCTCCTATCCGGGCGAGCGAAGGCGAGTCCGGCGAATGGCAGGACTGGCTGGTCGACGACCACGAAAGCCAGGAAGAGATGCTGATCGAGCAGGATGAGCTGGAAAACCGGCGCTCCATGCTGTCGGGCGCGCTCTCGGTGCTCAACGATCGCGAGCGGCGCATCTTCGAGGCGCGCCGCCTCGCCGAAGAGCCGCTGACGCTGGAAGAGCTCTCGGCCGAGTTCGACATCAGCCGCGAGCGCGTGCGCCAGATCGAGGTGCGCGCCTTCGAGAAGGTGCAGGACGCGGTCAAGGCCGCCGCCAAGCGCCAGATGCAGGCGCTGCGCACCATCGAGGCGCAGCCGGCGGCTTGATCGGCTCAAGGTAGGAATGAAAAAGGCGGCGCTTCGGCGCCGCCTTTTGTTTGGCGAAGGCAGCGATTAGCCCTTTCTCCCCGTGAACGGCAGGGCAATCGCATATGGCGCTCCCCCTCTCCGTCTCGGCTTCGCCGAGCCACCTCTCCCCCGCCTCTGGCGGGGGCGAGGAGCCCAGGCTTGCGAAGGCTGCGCCTTTGGCGATCGGCGTTTCCTCTCCCCCATTCATGGGGGAGAGGTGGCTCGGCGCGCAGCGCCGAGACGGAGAGGGGGCAGCGCTGCCATAGGCGATTGCCCTGCCGTTCACGGGGGGAAATGCCCGGTCCGCCCTCCGTGGCTGCAACCCAGTTGCAGCGAAGGATGGGCAGGACAATGAGGGGCAGCACTGAGGTTGCGAGGTTAATCGCCCACCGAAGCAGCTTGGCGCTCACCATCGAACGCCGCGCCGCCCCGCATCCGCCCTTCGGGCACTTTCTCCCCGTGGAACGGGAGAAAGAATAGCTCACGCCGATGGCTGTTTCGTCTTCCTCAGATACGGCAGCACCGTCTCATACGCCCCGAAGCGCTTGATCGCGTCCTCGTTGGAGACCGCGGCGGTGATGATGACGTCGTCGCCCTGCTTCCAGTTGGCCGGCGTCGCCACCTGGTGCTTGGCGGTCAGCTGGATGGAATCGATAACGCGCAGGATCTCGTCGAAGTTGCGGCCCGTGGTCATCGGATAGGTCAGCACCAGCTTGATCTTCTTGTCGGGGCCGATGACATAGACCGAGCGCACGGTGGCGTTGTCGGCCGGCGTGCGGCCCTCCGAGCTCTCGCCGGCGCCGGCCGGCAGCATTTCATAGAGCTTTGCGACATGGAGGTCTTTGTCGCCGATCAGCGGGTAGTTCACCGTATGGCCGGTGGCGGTCTTGATGTCGGCCTGCCACTTGTCGTGGCTCGACACCGGATCGACCGAGATACCGATGATCTTGACGTTGCGCTTTTTGAAGTCGCCTTCGAGGCCGGCCATGGTGCCGAGCTCGGTGGTGCAGACCGGGGTGAAATTCTTCGGATGGCTGAACAGCACCGCCCAGCCGTCGCCGATCCAGTCGTGAAACTTGATGGTGCCCTGCGTGGTCTCGGCCGTGAAATCCGGCGCGATATCGTTGATACGAAGACTCATGGCCTATCCCTACCCTTTTTGAAAAATTGTAGCCGGCTTGCGGCTGGCCGTCGCCGGCTCCGAACCCTAGCACTATCATGGCATTGGTAAAACGCCGCACACGATGGCCGTGACCCGCGCGGAACAAAAATTTTCGCCGCCATCGGTGAGCCGCGGGAGGATTTTCTACTTCCGATAGAGAGTAAGCCGCTCAGGCTTTCTTTATCGCCAGCGTCGCGCTGAGATCTTCCATGCGCTGCGCCAGCGCGCCGAGCGCGGTGGTGAGCACGCTATCGCTTTTGTCGGCCTTGGTCAGCGCCTCGTCGCGCGTCTTGCGCAAGGTCAGCACCTCGCTCTCCATGCCCTTGACGCGCTTGGTGAGCTCCGAGAGCTCGTCCATCACCATGATGCCGGCCATGACGGTGAGCCTCTGGTCGCCGATCTCGCCGAAGGAGTCCTTCAGATGCGAGACATAGCGGTCGAAGCGCTCGGCAAGGTCGATCAGGTGCTCTTCCTGGCCCTCGTCGCAGGCCATCCGGTACTGCTTGCCGTCGATGGAAACGGTGACCTGTGCCATTGCCTTACCTGTCCAGAACCGCGCGGATGGTTTCCATGGCGGTCACCAGCCGCCGCGACACTTCCTTGTTGGCATCTTCCAGCCGCTCGGCGCGCGCTTCGGAATTGTCGAGCTCCTGCGCCAGGCGCGAACGGTCGGCGTTCATGCGCTGCACCTCGGCCTCGGCTTCCGAATAATCGCGCTCATGCTCGAGCTTCGCCGCCACGGCGTTTTCCAGCCCTTCCATGGCTTTGCCCAGCCTGGCGATGACTTCCTTGAGGGTCGTTTCCCCGGTCATGGCTCGTCCTATGCCCTGCCCATCACCGAATCGCGCGCGTTCAGAACGCGTTACCTCGGAAAGATTAGGCACCGGGTGAAGGGCGCGTCAACAAAGCTCTCGCGACTGTCCCCCGCTATCGCTAATGTAAGGCGCTCGATGCCATCACAAGCCCGGCAAAATCCGTCCCGATTTGTTGACTAAAAGGCCGCGCCTGCTATGTGTCGCGGCATCCTTTTCCAAGGGTTCTCCCCAGGCTCCAACCCACTTCCGGAGGAAGCATGACCTCGCGTGAACAACATGATCGGATGGCCAACGCGATCCGTTTCCTTTCCATGGACGCCGTCGAGAAGGCGAACTCCGGTCATCCCGGCCTGCCGATGGGCTGCGCCGACATCGCCACGGTGCTGTTCAGCCGTTTCCTGAAATTCGACGCCAAGGCACCGCACTGGGCCGACCGCGACCGCTTCATCCTGTCGGCCGGCCACGGCTCGATGCTGCTCTATTCGCTCCTCTACCTCACCGGCTATGAGGACATGACGATCGACCAGATCAAGAATTTCCGCCAGCTCGGCTCCAAGACAGCCGGCCATCCCGAATACGGCCATGCCGCCGGCATCGAGACCACCACCGGTCCGCTCGGCCAGGGCCTTGCCAATTCGGTCGGCTTCGCGCTCGGCGAGCGCATCATGAACGCCGCCTTCGGCAACGACCTCGTCAACCACTACACCTATGTGCTGGCCGGCGACGGCTGCCTGATGGAAGGGGTCTCCCAGGAAGCCATCGCGCTGGCCGGGCATCTGAAGCTCAACAAGCTGATCGTCTTCTGGGACAACAACAACATCTCGATCGACGGCCCGGTCTCGCTGGCCGACAACACCGACCAGGTCGCCCGCTTCCAGGCTAGCGGATGGAACGCCAGCCACATCGACGGCACCGATCCGGAAGCGATCGCCTACGCGATCGAGGCGGCCCGCCATTCCGACAAGCCGACGATGATCGCCTGCAAGACCACTATCGGCTTCGGCGCTCCGACCAAGGCCGGCACCAACAAGGCGCATGGCTCGCCGCTGGGCGCCGAGGAAATTGCCGGCGCCCGCAAATTCTTCAACTGGGAGTCGCCGCCTTTCGAAATCCCGGCCGACATCCTCGACGCATGGCGCGCCATCGGCAAGGGCGGCGCCAAGGCGCGCGCCGACTGGGAAGGCCGTCTGGCCAAGGCCGAGCCCAAGCTCAAGGGCGAGTTCGAACGCCGCCTTGCCGGCAAGCTGCCCTCCAACTTCGACGCCGTCATCGGCGACTACAAGAAGAAGCTCTCGGCTGACAAGCCGAAGGTCGCTACCCGCAAATCGTCGGAAATGGCGCTGGAGGTCATCAACGGCGCGGTGCCGGAGACGATCGGCGGCTCGGCCGACCTGACCGGCTCCAACAACACCAAGACCAGCCAGACCAAGAACATCACGCCCGACGATTACGGCCAGCGCTATGTCCACTACGGCATCCGCGAGCACGGCATGGCGGCGGCCATCAATGGTCTGACGCTGCACGGCGGCCTGATCGCCTATGGCGGCACCTTCCTGTGCTTCTCGGACTATGCCCGCCCGTCGATGCGCCTGGCCTCGCTGATGGGCATCCGCTCGATCTTCGTCATGACGCATGACTCGATCGGCCTTGGCGAGGACGGCCCGACCCACCAGCCGGTCGAGCATCTGGCCGCGCTTCGCGCCATCCCGAACCACAATGTCTTCCGCCCGGCCGACGCGGTCGAAACCGCCGAATGCTGGCAGATCGCGCTGGAATCCGAAAAGACGCCCTCGACCCTGGCGCTGACCCGCCAGAACCTGCCGACCGTGCGCACCGAGCATTCGGCGAAGAACCTCTCCAGCCAGGGCGCCTACGAGCTTGCTGCCGCCAGCGGCGAGGCCGTGGTGACGATCTTCGCCACCGGCTCCGAGGTTGAGATCGCGCTTGGCGCGCGCGAACTGCTTGAAAAGCATGGCCATCCGACCCGCGTCGTCTCGGTGCCCTGCTTCGAGCTGTTCGACCAGCAGAGCGAGGATTACCGCAAGAAGACCATTGGCAACGCCAAGGTGAAGGTCGCGATCGAGGCCGGCATCCGCCAGGGCTGGGATCACCTGATCGGCACCGACGGCATCTTCGTCGGCATGCACGGTTTTGGCGCCTCGGGCTCGATCGAGCAGCTCTATCCGCATTTCGGCATCACCGCCGAGGCCGCGGCCAAGGCGGTCGAAACCCGCGTGCACGGCAAGTAAGGATGGGCCAAGCCCGGCGGCGCCGATTGACGGCTCTGCCGGGCTGAACCACCTAATCGATTTAGATGCGACCTTCTATGCGACCTTCTGCGGCTGGATTCTTGCGCCTTCCGCCGTTATGAAACAGCGGACCTATCCGCTTTCCAGCCCCCAAGGGAGAGAATAATGACCGTCAGAGTTGCCATCAACGGATTTGGCCGCATCGGCCGCAATATCCTGCGCGCCATCCATGAATCCGGCCGCAAGGACATCGACGTTGTCGCCGTCAACGACCTCGGCCCAGTCGAGACCAACGCGCACCTCCTGCGCTACGACAGCGTGCATGGCCGCTTCCCGCATGAGGTGACCGTCGACGGCGACCAGATCTCGGTCGGCACGGAGAAGTTCAAGGTCACCGCAATCAAGGATCCGACCCAGCTGCCGTGGAAGGAGCTCGGCGTCGACATCGCGCTCGAATGCACGGGCATCTTCACCGCCCGCGACAAGGCCGCCGCGCATCTGACCGCCGGCGCCAAGCGCGTCATCGTCTCGGCGCCGGCCGAAGGCGCCGACCTCACCGTCGTCTACGGCATCAACCACGACAAGCTGACCAAGGACCACATCGTCATCTCGAACGCGTCCTGCACCACCAACTGCCTGGCGCCGCTGGCGGCGGTGCTGCACGAGACCGTCGGCATCGAGAAGGGCATGATGACGACGATCCACTCCTACACCGGCGACCAGCCGACGCTGGACACCATGCACAAGGACCTCTACCGCGCCCGCGCCGCGGCGCTGTCGCAGATCCCCACCTCGACGGGTGCCGCCAAAGCGATCGGCCTCGTGCTGCCCGACCTCAAGGGAAAGCTCGACGGCATCTCGATCCGCGTGCCGACCCCGAACGTCTCTGTCGTCGACCTCAAATTCGTCGCCAAGCGTTCGACCACCCCGCAAGAGATCAACGAAGCGCTGGTCGCCGCCTCCAAGGGTAAGCTCAAGGGCGTGCTCTCGGTCACCCATCACCCGAACGTCTCGATCGACTTCAACCACGATCCGCATTCCTCGATCGTCGCGCTCGACCAGACCAAGGTGATGGACGGCAATCTCGTTTCGGTGCTCTCCTGGTACGACAACGAATGGGGCTTCTCGAACCGCATGGGCGACACCGCCGTCGCCTTCGGCAAGACCATCGCCTGATCCAAGGCTCGCTTCGGAGTCTTGAAAACGCCCGGCTTGGCCGGGCGTTTTTTTATTGGCCGGCTGAGCCAAAAAACATGCTGTTGCCTTGTACTGGTCATGTCTTCGCCCCACTCTCCGGTAAAGCGGGAATAATGGGGATTCTGGAGGGGCAATAGCGGATGGAGCATGCGATCTATCTCGTGACGCTGGTCGGCACGGCACTCATCGTCGCCGCCGCGTTTTCGAGCCTGATCGCCTTTCGCTTCGGCGCTCCCCTGCTGCTCCTCTTCCTCTGCATCGGCCTTGCCACCGGCGTCGACGGCCTCGGCATCGCATTTGACAATGCGCGGGTGGCTTATTTTGCCGGCTCACTGGCGCTGGCGATCATCCTGTTCGATTCCGGCTTCGGCACGCCGCTTAGCGCGCTGCGTCAGGCGGCCGGGCCGGCGCTGTCGCTGGCCACGATCGGCGTTATCCTGACCACGGCCATCTTCAGCGCCGCCGCCTCCTATGTTCTCAATCTCAACTGGCTGGAATCCTCGCTGCTTGGCGCCGCCGTCGCCTCCACCGATGCCGCAGCCGTGTTCTTCCTGCTGCGCGCCGGCGAAATCCATCTGCGCGAGCGCGTGCGTTCGACGCTCGAAGTGGAATCCGGCACCAATGATCCGATCGCCATCTTCCTCACCATCACCCTTGTCGAGATCATCGCCGCGCACGCCAACCCGGAAGCCAATGTGCTGGCCACCAGCCTCTTGCTCGGCTTCCTTGCCAATATGGGGCTCGGCGCCATTATCGGCGTGCTCGGCGGCTTCGGCATCGTGCGCCTTGTCGAGCGGCTCAATCTCGACCACGGCCTGTTGCCGATCTTCGTCCTGACGCTGTCGCTGATGGTGTTCGCCGCGGCAGGCGCCATCGGCGGCTCGGGCTTCCTCGCCGTCTATCTTGCGGGTCTGATCGCTGGCAATTCGGACATCCGCGCCGTCACCATCCTGAAGCGCTTCCAGGACGGCATGTCGTGGCTGGCGCAGATCATCATGTTCCTGATCCTCGGCCTGTTCGCCACGCCCTCGCAGTTTCCGGCGATCCTGGTGCCGGCGATCCTGCTTGGGCTGTTCCTGATCTTCGTGGCGCGGCCTTTGGCCGTCTGGCTCTGCCTGATTCCGTTCCGCCTGCCGCGCCCCGAGGTCGCCTTCGTCTCCTGGGTCGGCCTGCGCGGCGCGGTCTCGATCCTGCTTGCCATCACGCCGCTGCTCGGCGGGCTCGAGCATGGCCGGCTGATCTTCAACGCCGCCTTCATCATCGTGCTCGTGTCGCTGGTGGTGCAGGGCTGGACGGTCGGTCCGCTGGCGCGGCGCCTGGGCCTCGTCGTCCCTGCCCGTCTCGGGCCGCTGGACAAGGTGGAGCTCGAACTGCCGGGTTCGGCCCATCATGAGCTGCTTGCCTATCGCGTCGCGCCCGGCAGCCCGGTGGCGCGCGGCGAGCGCATCCCGCGCTGGGCCAGGCCCTCGCTGGTGCTGCGCGACGGCCGCTCGATGCGCTTCCAGGATATGGGCCGGCTCGCTGCCGGCGATCAGGTCTACATCTTCGTGCCGGACCGCTACCCGCGCCTACTCGACAAGCTTTTTGCCAGCCGCGCCGTGGTCGATCCCGAGGATGCCGACTTCTTCGGCGCCTTCGCGCTCGATCCCGCCCGCTCGGCGGCGGAGCTCGAAGCCGCCTATGCGCCGGGCCTGACCGAGGCCGAGCAGAAGCTCACCGTCGCAGCGCTTGTCACCGAGCGGCTCGGCGGCCATCCCGAATATGCCGACCGCGTGATGATCGGCCCGATCGAGCTGATCGTGCGCGATGTCGATGAGAAAGGCAGGATCACCGGGCTTGGCCTGTCCTTCGAGCCGACCGCGCCGGTGGCGCGCGTGCCGGTTTTCCTGAGTGCCGGCGAGATCGCCGACCGCATAGCCGCTCTGATACGAAACTGGCGCAAGCCGGCGGAAAAGCATGCTACCGAGGGCGCGCCGGCCGATGCGGCGGCGCCCGGGCCGGATGGACAAAAGGCAACCAGCGAAGGCTGATGTCTCACGCCGACATCATTTTTGCGCGCCCGCTTCAACGCGGCGCTTGCATCGTCCCCGGCGCCGGGTAAGGTCGCCGCGTTTTTCGCGGAAAGGGAACGACCATGGCCGGCTTCAAGACACTCGACGATATCGGCGCCGTCAGCGGCAAGCGCGTGCTGGTGCGCGTCGACCTCAACGTTCCCGTCGCCGACGGCAAGGTGACCGACGCCACCCGCATCGAGCGCATCGCGCCGACCATCGCCGAACTCTCGAAAAAGGGCGCTAAGGTCATCCTGCTCGCGCATTTCGGCCGCCCGAAGGACGGCCCGTCGGCCGAGTTCTCGCTGGAGCCGATCGCCCGCGCGACGGCGGAAGTGCTCGGCCGCCCCGTCGGTTTTGCCGCCGATTGCGTTGGCGACAAGGCTGCCGAGGCCGTCGACGCCATGAAGGACGGCGACGTGCTGCTGCTTGAGAACACCCGCTTCCACAAGGCCGAGGAGAAGAACGAGTCGGCCTTCACCGAAAAGCTCGCCGCCAATGGCGACATCTATGTCAACGACGCCTTTTCGGCCGCGCATCGCGCGCATGCCTCGACTGAAGGTCTCGCGCATAAGCTGCCGGCCTATGCCGGCCGCACTATGCAGGCCGAGCTCGACGCGCTGGAAAAGGGCCTTGGCGATCCGGTACGGCCGGTGGTTGCCATCGTCGGCGGCGCCAAGGTCTCGACCAAGATCGACCTGTTGATGAACCTGGTGAAGAAGGTCGACGCGCTGGTGATCGGCGGCGGCATGGCCAACACCTTCCTGGCCGCGCGCGGCACCGACGTCGGCAAGTCGCTCTGCGAGCATGACCTCGCCGGCACTGCCAAGCAGATCATGATCGAGGCGGCGGAAGCCGGCTGCGCCATCATCCTGCCCGCTGACGGCGTGGTCGCCAAGGAATTCAAGGCGGGTGCGCCCAGCGAGACCGTCGCCATTGCGGACGTGCCGGCCGACGGCATGATCCTCGACGTCGGCGCAAAGACCGTGCAGAGCGTCAACGACTGGATCGACCGCGCCGCGACGCTGGTCTGGAACGGTCCGCTCGGCGCCTTCGAGATCGAGCCCTTCGACCGTGCCACTGTGGCGGCGGCAAAGCATGCCGCGGCCCGCACCAAGGAAGGCAAGCTTGTCTCGGTCGCCGGCGGCGGCGATACGGTGGCCGCGCTCAACCATGCCGGCGTCGCCGACGACTTCACCTATGTCTCGACCGCCGGCGGCGCCTTCCTCGAATGGATGGAAGGCAAGCCGCTGCCCGGCGTCGAGGTGCTGAAGCGGTAAACAATCCGGGAACGGCAAAAGCGCCCTAGACTTTCAATCGATTCACGCTTTCCGGCGTCATTCCTTTGGCGGTAGTGTTCTGCTAGAGCACGATCCCGAAAAGTGGGAACCGGTTTTCGGAAAAGATCATGCTCCAACAAAGAGTTAGAGCAGGATGACGGTTCAACCAACCGTCATCCTGCTCTAGCGCGGAACAAACGCAGCGTAGGAGAGCACCCATGAGCGAACGTCTCGAAGATATCGCCGCCGCGATGGTGAGCGGAGGAAAGGGCCTTTTGGCCGCCGACGAGAGTTCCGGCACCATCAAGAAGCGTTTTGACGTCATCGGCGTCGAGTCGACCGCCGACAACCGGCGCGACTATCGCGAGATGATGTTCCGCGCTTCCGACGCGATGTCCAAATACATTTCCGGCGTCATCCTCTATGACGAGACCATCCGCCAGAAGGCCGCCGACGGCACGCCGCTGGTCGACATCATCAAGGCCTCCGGCGCCATTCCCGGCATCAAGGTCGATCTCGGCGCCAAGCCGCTCGCCGGCTTTCCCGGCGACACCATCACCGAGGGCCTGGACGGGCTGCGCGAGCGGCTCGCCGACTATTACAAGCTCGGCGCCCGCTTCGCCAAATGGCGCGCGGTGATCGATATCGACACCGGCAAGGGCGTGCCTTCGGCCAATTCGATCGCATCCAACACCCATGCTTTGGCCCGCTACGCTGCGCTCTGCCAGGAAGCCGGCATCGTGCCGATCGTCGAGCCGGAGGTGCTGATGGACGGCGCCCACTCGATCGACACCTGCTACGACGTCTCGAAGGCGACGCTGGTCAAGCTCTATGACGAGCTCTACGCGGCCCGCGTCGTGCTCGAAGGCTCGATCCTGAAGCCCAACATGGTCATCTCCGGCAAGAAGTCGGGCAAGACCGACAGCCCCGAGAAAATCGCCGAGAAGACGATAAAACTGTTCCGCGAAGTGGTGCCGGCGGCGGTGCCCGGCATCGCCTTCCTCTCCGGCGGACAGGAGGACGAGGAGGCGACCGCCAATCTCAACGCCATCAACGCCATCGGCCCGCACCCCTGGAAGCTGACCTTCTCCTATGGCCGCGCGTTGCAGGCCGCGCCGCAGAAGGCGTGGAGCGGCAAGGCCGCGAACGTCGCAGCCGGCCAGGCCGCCTTCACGCACCGCGCCCATATGAATCATCTGGCGGCGCTCGGGAAATGGCAGCCGGCGCTGGAAAAGGCCGCCTGACGCTACTCATCTCGCGCATCGAAAACCCGGGCCACTGGCCCGGGTTTTGTTTTTTTGCACGCCCATTCCTACCTGATGCAGCGAAACGCGGCGGCCGATGCATGTCGCCCAAAAGTGTGCGCCGGTTTTGGGAATACGACATGCATAAAAACGAGAACATAAAGCGCGTCGCCTGAATTCGTTCTACGCGACGCGCTTTATGTCGGGTTGAGCCGATGTCGAACGTCCTTGGCAGGAGAGGACAGGAGATGGTCATGCAACGCAATGCCGTGGTTTCGCGCGAAGACTGGTTCGAGGCGCATCGCAAGCACCTCGAGCGCGAGAAGGAGCTGACACGGTTCCGAGACCTTATCGCCGCGGAGCGGCGGCAGTTGCCCTGGTTCAAGCTGCGCAAGGATTATGTCTTCGAGAGCGAGGCAGGGCCGAAACGCTTGGCCGAGCTGTTCGCCGGCAAGAGCCAGCTCATCGTCTATCATTTCATGATGGCGCCGGGCTGCGATCACCGCTGCCAGGGCTGCTCGTTCCTCGCCGACCATATCGACGGCGCCAACCAGCATCTGAAACACCACGACGTCTCGCTGGTCGTCGTCTCGCGCGCGCCGCTGGCGGAGATCCTGCCCTACAAGCAGCGCATGGGGTGGAAATTTGACTGGATGTCGTCCTACGCCTCCGATTTCAACTTCGACCTGCAGGTCTCCTTCACCGACAGGCAGATCGCGGCCGGCGAGACCACCTACAATTTCGAGAAGCGCCCGTTGCGGTCGAAGGACCTGCCCGGCGCCAGCATCTTCTATCGCAACGAGTGCGGCGACATCTTCCTCACCTTCATGTCGCGTGCCCGAGGCGGCGACGCGCTGATCGGCGCCTATCACTATCTCGACATGACGCCGAAGGGCCGCGACGAGACTGGCCCGTATCACAACCTGATGGACTGGGTGCGCCTCCACGACGAATACCAGGACAAAGACCGGCCGGACTGCCGCGAGTAATCGGCCTCGTTCACCTCGGACGAAACATGCGCTAATGGCTTGCGGGTCATCGTAACGGAACCGCCATGCAGCGCCTGCTTGCCCTCCTCACCTGGCTCGCTTTCCCGGTCTATGTCTGGCAGGGCCTCGGCGTGCGCCGCCGCACCACGCGCATGCTGCCGGCGCGCGGCCCGGTGCTGCACGAAATACCAGGCAAGGCGCCGGCCATCGCATTGCTTGTCCTCGGTGACTCTTCCGCCGCGTCGGTCGGCATCGAGCAATCCGAATACGGACTTGCCGCGCAGCTTGCCGGCCTGATCGCCGAGCGCACCGGCAGCGCCGTGCGCTGGCGCGCCGCCGGCTTCAATTCGGCGACATCCGGCCAGATTCGCGACTTCGTCCTGCCCAACCTTTCGGCCGACCCATGGACACATATCGTGCTTGCCATCGGCACCAACGACACCAAGAATTTTCACTCTGTGCCGCGCTTCAAGAAGGAGTTCGGCGGCCTGCTCTACGCCCTGCGCGCCAAATGGCCGGAAGCGCGCGTGGTGTGGTCGCCGGTGCTGGAATTCACCCGGGCGCCGGCGATGCCGCCATTGCTCGGCAGGATCCTCGAGATCCGCGCCACGGAAATGAACCGCATGGGCGTGCGGCTCTGCAACGAGCGCGGCGCCATCGCAGCCGCGCGCCTGCCGATCACCAATCCCGAAGCCGGCTTCGCGTCCGACGGCTTCCACGCCTCGGAAGCCGGCTATCGCGCCTGGGCGGAACATCTGCTGGATTTCGTGCTGGGCGGTGAAACAGCCTAGCCAAATCGGCCAAGCCTAAGTCCAATGCCCCAATACGGCGGCAAGCGAGATCGCGCCCATCGCCAGCAGCGCCAGCTTCCAGAAATCGCCGCGCCGCTTCAGGCCCGGCCATCCCAGCGGCTTGATGACCTGGATCAGCATGATGCCAATGATGACTAGGGCGAGCAGTTTCGTCATGCCGCCTTTGACCAGCAACGATGGCAGCTGTCAAAGCCGTTCTGAGGGCACCCTTTGGGCAGGGCATTCCTGACAGAAATGGGTTCATCCGAACCGCGCGGGGGGGATCATGTCCCGGGATGTGGTGTAGCTGGCGGCATTGGTCGCCGTGCTCTCCGGCAAGCGCCGGAATGATCAGCGCGCCACTGCCGGCAGGCTGATGAGCGGATCATCGCTCATCTGGCTGATGGTCTCAAGTGTCATGTAGCGCGCCCGCTGCACGGCCCATTCATCATTTTGTTCAAGCAGCAACGCGCCAACGAGACGGACGATGGCATCGTCATTGGGGAAGATGCCGACGACCTCGGTCCTGCGCTTGATCTCGCCGTTGAGACGCTCGATCGGGTTGATGCTGTGAAGCTTGACGCGGTGTTCTTTCGGGAAAGTCATGTACGCGAGCACGTCGTGCTCGGCCTCGTCCATGATGGTGGCGAGCTTCGGCACCTTGGGCCGGATCTGGTCGGCCACGGCGCGCCATTGCACGCTTGCGGCCTCTGCCGTCTCCTGGGCGAAGGCGGTGGCGATGAAGGCCGAGAC